>CAIMEA010000186.1 GCA_903839845.1 uncultured Hyphomicrobiales bacterium | reverse complement strand
GGTCATGATGACGATCCCAAGTCACTAGAGTGTGTCATCGACGCCGTCGCGCCCCTCATCATCGAGGAGTGTGCTCAAGTCATAGAGCGATATGCTTTGGACAAGAGCCCCGGTGCCGCCGGGTTCGCACTCGCCATCCGAAAGTTGAAAGACGACTAACCCGCCTTCGCCTCCGCGATCTTGAGCGCGTGCGTGATGGCGTCATCCGGCGCGTTCAGGAGCGGCTTGGTCACCTGCTGGCCAGCCTTCTTGGCCTGCTCCGACAAACGGATCAGGCGCTGCACGAGCTGTTCGTGCGTGAGCTTCGGCTTGACCGAGCCGCCCGCTGCGTGGGGTTGGCGTGGAGGCTCTTGCGGCTTCCGCACGTCTGAGCGAACTGCCGTTTTATACATGGCGTCGCGTATCCATGTGCGAATGCGTTCATTCTTGGCAGCATTTGAAAGTCGCTGCAACGCACCCGGTGCGTCTGACGTGAGAAGCTCCGCAATCTTCGGCGCGAGACGTGCATCTGTGACATGCTTTGAATGGAGCAGCACGCCACCCGCAACAGCCGCCCCCAACTGGCTAATAAAGGCGGCCGGGTCATTCTTTATATTGTCCCAATTATGATAGGCGTATGTCCCGCCCGCCAAGACTGATGTGCCTGCGAAGGAAGCATTTGCCAGGTTTTGTGCGACGGTGCTGGAATTGCCTGTCACGGCAGTCTTGACGTGATCCATCATGGCCTCGCGCGCGAGATACATCTCGACGTCGCGCGCTGTATTCGTTCCGAGCCCAAGCTCCATCTTCTGCCGGATCTGTGGCGTGGCAAACTTCCTGATCAGGCTGGCGCTATCGCCGGTCTTCGACGCGGTATTGACCAGCGTGCTGGCCATGCCCATGGAGAATAGGTTCTTCTCCGCTGCGTTCATCCCGGCCAGTGCTGTCTTCGCCTTGGCGAAATCATACGAGTTCATATTCTTCAGGAAGTTGACGCCAGCTTCGTGCGCGTCTTGCGCATTGAAGAAGGCGGCGGCACCCTGACGGACGTTCTTGTACTCAGGAACAGCCGTGTCGAGCGTGTCGCGCAGCGTATCCCGTACGCCCTTGATGGCATTCCCCTGCTTTCCAGACCCCGTTCTGAAAGCAGTGTCGACTTTATCGTCCAGCGATTGCTTGACGTTGTCCCAGAACTCGAGGCTAGGCGGCCCCTTCGGCCCCGGCACCCAATTGCCGTTCACGTCTTGGAAAAATGGGTTCACTGGCGCAGGGCGGCCGGTAGCCCCAGCCACGTTTTTCCCCAGCTTCTCCGCGTCGCCTATGGCGCTCTGCATGGCTGGCGTATCGAGTAGGCCTGACAGCTTCGGATCCCACACGGACTGCGCATGCGGCAGTGTGTACAAGTTCTTATATGCGGGTCCATTCTGCTGGCGCGCCTGCATTTCGAGGCCGTTACGGACGACCCCTGCGTCTGCGTTTGGCCCGTACTTGGATGTAATAAAGTCCGAGAACCTGTCCGCCTGTGTGGCTGAGCGATCCATGGCCGGGCCAGCCAATATCGCCTTGGCTTCCGGCGAGACGTTGGCGACAGACCGAGCCAGCGTGCGTGTGTGTTCGCCTCCTGTGTCCGCCAGCATGACCGGCTGATTGGCCGCCTGAGCAGCCGCGATGTCGGCGTCAGACATCCCGGCCGCTTTTGTGGAGAGTCCGCGTCCAGAGAGATTTGCTTTTGTCGCGGCATCATTTTCGAGAGCCGCGCCCACCATGCGTTCAGCAGGGTCGCGGGTTACTAAATTACGAACGCCGGGGATATAAGGGGCAACCCTCGAAGCTGCGGCACCGAGGACAGACGGGAGAACGGCTACGGGGACATTATAGCCGCCAATAGGAACCGTCTGTGTTGCGCCTTCCTTGGCCCCCTGAAGAGCGTTGCCGAGGTGCTCGCCCCATGTATCTCCATGCTCGGCACCTTTTGCGCCGGAATAGATCGCCCCGACTCCGCCAACGCCCGCGACATCCCCCAAAGTCTTAACAGCACCAGAAACCAGCTTGGTTCCAATTGGTGTTTTTTCTATGAGGCCAGCGGCGAGGGGGCCGAGTTTAGCAGCGCCAAATGTAGGTAAAAACGGAACAGTCGCTAATTCGCCGACTGTCGTCGCTATGGGGTGGGCCGCTACTGTCGCGGCACGCTGGGCGTCATTCCACTTGGATAAAGAATTATATCGATCTGCGAATGTCTCTTCACCATCTTTCGTTTTTCCCTTCCCACTTAAAGCAGCGGCCGCTACGGCGGCCTTATCGCCAGCCCATGACACTAATGGGATGTTGGAAAGAGGGTCAGCCGCGCTGAATGACCGCAAGTACGGTGCGGCCGAACCAGCCCACGAAAAGCGCTCGGCCTCATTTTTGGTCGCGGCAGCCGCTCTGTTCTGATCTTCTACCTGCTGGGCCGTCACCTTTGCAGGCTGCTCTTCAGCATTGGGCTGCACCGTCGAGAAAGGTTTGAAGTCGCCAAATCCAGAGCGTCCCTCCGTGGATGGCTCAGGCGCTTGGAACGGCTTGAAGTCCGAAAAATCAGCCATCAAATCCCCCCGGTAATGATATCGGCAATGCGGGGAGGGTAACCGCCCTCCTTCAGCTTGTTCTTGATCTGGTCGTAAGTATATTTGCCAGAAGTCATGTCGACATACGATTTGGGGGATTTGGAGATAAGTTGCTCCAGACCCGCCTGAAGAGTGTCATACTTTTCCTGCTTGTTGTCAGCCGCGAACGCATTCTGCGCGCGCAATAACCCACCGTTCCCAGAGGCGTCCTTATACTGAATCATATGAGTTTCGCGATCTTTTGCTCGCACTTGATCGGTCATAAGCTGCGATACAATTTTAGCCGACGTCGCAGGATCCATTTCCGCGTTCGGGTTGGCCGACTTCAGTAAGTCAAGAGCCGAGAAAGATCGCTCGCCACCACCTTTCGCCTGCATCGCGCCTTGCAGAATATTAACCTTGTCGATGAGTTGCTTGTCTGCCGCCAAGTCGCCAAACCGTAACGGGATCAAGTTTCCGTCCTTATCTTTGGTTGTGGCTCCAAATCCGTTGGCCATCGTGTTCAAGGCATTGACAATGCTTGCCCTCGCATTCGCTTTCGTTCCAGCGACATTAATCCCCGTTCCGGTATTGATTTTGGCTAATGAAGTCGCCAGTTCGCGGGTGTATTTTGAGGTATCGATGGATGTTTTTGAATCAGCGAGAACATTTTTTTGATAATTGCCCGAGGCCTCCAGGTCAGCGCCATTAAGCCTGCCACCTTCATTTTCTGCGGCTGCCGCCGCTTTAGAAGCAGCGCCAAATGCGGGGCCGCTCTCCAAGACAGGATGGCTTTGCCCGCCAGCCGGCTGCGTTGTAGACGGCTTGCTGCCCTCCGGCTCTGTGCCGGCGGGGGCAATAATTGGAGCTTTTGGCGCTTCTGGGGGGGCTATGGATGGCGGCAATGCAGTTCCCGCTGCGCCTCTTTTTGCGACATCCGCCAGACTTGTCGCGGCCTCGGTGTTGAGGATTGTCGGCTTGACGCCCTTCGCGATAAGCGCGTTATATTCCTGCTGTGTAAGACGACCGTACTCCTTCGTGAAGTAAACGCGATCACCTTGCGGTGTGATTTGGAACCCCTTCTGGGCGTTCTCTAGGGCAATACTCGCCGCATTCTGGCGTTCGGTCGCCGTCTCAGCCTCCGTCTTCCCAAGCCCCGCCTGCTGCTGCTCCTGCTCGGCGTAGGCCTTGCCAGCGCCGCCGATGCCAGCCGCCAGTGTACCGGCGAGACCCAGCGCGTGGCTCTGCTGCGCCGCCCCAAGGCCGCGAGCGAGCGGGATCAGCCAGTTCTTGTTCGCATTAAACAGGCCCACAAGGCCTGTCGTTTCCGGCGCAAGATTGCGTGACGCGCCAGCGCCGAGGCCGGGACCGGGGGAAGACGGCGCGCCGGACTTGCCTCCTGCGACGCCGGATGTCTTTGTGACATAATCTTGCGTTTCAGCCGGGAGGAAATTTAGATAATTTTGCCCTGTTTTTTGCTCCAACTCCAAAGCACGACGCACCGCGCCGGGGCCCGCATTGTATGCGGCGGCGGCTTTCTCAGGATCACCGAAGTCGCTCAATTGCTTGTTGTAATAGGCTTTCCCAAGTTTGAAATTGTATTCTTTATCGTAAGCAAGCCGTACCGGGTCATATTCCTCTTTAGCTAAAGCCGCCGCTTCTGGTCCGGTAGTTGGCATGATTTGGGCTATACCAAGCGCACCTGCAGATGACGTTACAGGTTTCCCAGAACTGCTGAGCTGCTTCCCACCCGACTCTTGTTGGATCATCCGCTCATAACGAGGATGTGTGTCAGAATAATCAAGGGTTGTGTTGCTCGGAACATACGCAGCTTCTTGAACACCAAGCCCAGCCGGGGCCGCTTCCGCACTGTAGTCATCCGGCATGCCGCCGCCTGCCAAGCCCTGCCGCACGCTGCCGCCGCGCTGCACGCCAAAGGGCAGACCAAGCGCCATAAGCCACGCAGGCATTCCGCTCGCCGCCGCACCGGCACCAGCCGCCTCCGCTCCCGCGCCAAGGCCACCAAGCGTTGCGCCGCTCAACTCCATAGGCGCGCCAGCCGCGCCCGCGCCGCCGAGGCCACTGAGGAAGCTGCCAGCGTCCTTGATGCCATTGCCGATCGTCGTGATGTCCTTGATCCCGCCAGCAAGCTGGCCGAGGCCGCTCTGCTGCTGGCCTCCACCACCGCCACCACTGCCGCCTTGCTTGCCGCCGCCAAGCGTGTAGTGGCTTTGATCATTCGGGATATTGAGCGACTTCGGCACACGACCAGGCTTCACAGCAGGGTCGTTGTAGGGGTCGGCGTCGTCAACGTCGCCGCC
>CAIMEA010000185.1 GCA_903839845.1 uncultured Hyphomicrobiales bacterium | reverse complement strand
CGCGCGACAGCTTGGTAAAATGATCGAGGTCGTGCATGGCGCCTTGCGCATCGACCAAAAGCGCGCGCAGACGCGCAATGTCCTCGGCCGTTGCATTCTCCGCGGCAAGCTCCGCGCCGAGCGTCTCGATCGCGCGCTGAGCATCCATCACTTCGGCCGGCGTCACGCCGGTGAGATCGAGCTGCACGGCCAGCGCCTCGGCGAACAGGCGCGGATTGCCGTGCGCAATTCGGGCGCCGCCGCCTTTGCCCATGCGGATCTCGACGATGCCGAGCGCTTCCAAAGTGCGCATGGCGTCGCGGGCGACGATGCGGCTGGTGCCGAAGCGCCCGGCGAGGTCTTTCTCGGTGCCGAGGAAATCGCCGGGCTTGAGTTTTTTGGCAAAGAGATCGTCGCGCACCTGGGCGACCATCTGCGCCGACAGCGACGACGAGCGGCCGGCAAACATGATGCGCGCGGTCAGTTCGCCGCTCATCTGCACCGGTGGCTTTGCGATCGCGCGCGCCATGGCTTCCGTCCCTGGAAGGAGCGCTTCTTGGTCGCCCCCGATCCCAGCATCCTGGTACCGGATCGAAGGATAGTAAAGATAGTATCTTATACGGAATTATCCCTTTCGCGGAGGTGCGCGCTAAAAATAGGGGCCGAAACGACTGATTCGTCTGGGGGTATATGGGGAACCGCAGACGTTTTCCCTCTGCTTGCCAGAGGGCCCCAGACGTGTTAACCAAGCCAGTATGACTACATCAACCGAGTCTTCAGACCTCCTCGGCCCTTTACATGACCGGCTCGCTGGCATCGAAAAACGCCGCGAGGCCGAGGAAGATCGCCATGAAGGCGTGCTTCAGGCCCTTGATAAAGAGGCCGAAACTATCAAAGCCATGATCGCTTTAGAGGAAAAGCTGAGCCCTAACGGGCCGATGAAGCCAAAATCTCCGCTGCGGGCTGGGGCTCGAAACGAGACCGAGAGTGAGATTCTTGGGCTTCTTGGCAACCATGAAGTCTGGCACCTAAACGCGATTAAGCTGCACCTGATCCACAAGGACTTGGGGGTAGAAAACGACCCTAATTTTGGTCGCGCCACGCATGCACAGCTTTTGACCATGGCCAAGCGGGGCCTTGTTGTGTCCCGAGGTGACGGCCAGTGGCAGATTCCGGCTGGCATTAGGCGCAGGATTTAAAATAAAATCGGCGGGTTTTATCCCGCCGATTCAATATCTTAGGACGTTGATGTAGTTGGTAGCATATGCTTGGGGCCACCTTTCACACGGCGCGTCGTGTGTCAGTCCAAGTAGGGGCCGGGTCGATACCGGCACGTCCGCCAGAATCCCGGCTGCACCAGGCCGTATCACTTGTGCAGTCGGCAGACCGAGAGAATGTCGGTCACGGGTGGTTTGAGAGAGCCGCCCAGCAACTAAACCGGGGCAGTTACGGAAGGCCCCGGAAGGAGGGTGTCATGCAACAATGACACTTAGAATTGGCGCGTCGGTGGTTTGGGCCACCGACGCGCTATATCCAAATATACTAAGTCTTTGAAATGATTACAAGAGTCGTCTCTGTCGAGTCTATTTTCGTCGCCGTTACAAGAAGTTATGTAGGGACAAGCTGCCTATGGGGCGTCCAAGCAAGCCAGACCAACAACTCAGCGACGAAGAAACGGAGCGCCGCGCGACTGAGGCTTTTCGCCGTGCTTTGACGACGCCTTACAAACCGCAAAAAACTTGAAGCTCGGCAAGTCGAGTAAGAAAAAAGCTGCGGTCAAAAAGTCTCCAGCCAAGCGATAAGCATCCGCATCTTGCGGATCGCTCTCCATGTTTATTCCGCTGAACGAGATTGACGATAGGTGAGCCGCTTGCCTTCCGCGCCTTTGATCGCGCGCACTGCCTGCTCACGCGTCGCCTTCGCCGGCCGCATACTCAGCCTTGCGCGGTTGCGCATTGTGAAGGTTCACGGCATCGGCCATGGTCCGCCGCGCAAAGGAAAGACACCACCCGTGGATACACTGCCCATTCTCCTCGCCGTCGCCGGCGCGTTTTTTTTGGCTGGTCTCGTCAAGGGCGTCATCGGCATGGGGTTGCCGACGGTGGGCATCGGCCTTCTCGGCCTGGTGATGTCGCCGGCGCAGGCGGCCGCGATTCTGATCGTGCCGTCGCTGGTCACCAATATCTGGCAGGCGCTCGCCGGCGGCGCCTTTCTGATTTTGCTGAAGCGGATGTGGCCGCTGCTGCTCGGCGTCTGCATCGGCACCTTCATCGGCGCGGTGCTGCTGCCGTCCAGTAATAGCGGTCAAGCGACCGTGTGGCTCGGCGTCGCGCTCGCCGTTTACGCGTTGCTGGGTCTGTTCAAGGTGCATTTCTCGGTGCCGCCGCGAGCCGAGCTTTGGCTCGGCCTGTTGGTCGGCATCGTCACCGGCGCGGTGACGGTCGCGACCGGCGTGTTTGCCATTCCCGGAGTTCCCTACATCACCGCGCTGAAACTGGAGCGCGACCGGCTCGTGCAGGCGCTCGGCATTTCCTTCACGGTTTCCACCGTGACACTGGCGATGGCCTTGTCGCATGCCGGCGAGATGACCACGGCGCTGGTCTGGCCGTCGGTGGTCGGCTTCATCGTCGCGGCCATTGGCATGGCGCTCGGGCAATTGGTGCGCGGCCTGATCAAGCCGGAAACATTCCGGCTGTTCTTTTTTATCGGACTGCTGATGCTCGGCGTGCATCTGGCGTTGCGCGGGCTGCTCTGACCGGTTGTCGGAGAGCAAATACCGCCTTTACCCAATTTCATTTGCGTGCATATAATTCGGCTCCAGCACTTGGGGGAGCGATGCCGCAAATCAGCGCGCCAGACGGGACCCGGCTGTATGTCGAAGAGGCGGGCAATGGTTCGCCGATTGTCTTCGTGCATGAATATGCCGGCGACTACCGCACCTTCGAGCCGCAGATGCGGCACTTTTCCCGCTCGCACCGCTGCGTCACCTATAGCCAGCGCGGTTATCCGCCCTCCGATGTGCCGGAAGACGGCAATAAGTACGGTCAGGACATTGCCCGCGACGACGTCATCGCGGTGATGGACGCGCTCAAGATCGACAAGGCGCACGTCGTCGGCCACTCGATGGGCGCGGCGACCGCGCTGCATGTCGGCATTCATTATCCCGACCGCTGCATCTCGGTGACCGCGGCCGGTTGCGGCTACGGCTCCAGTCCCGATCCGAAAATCGTCGAGGAAACCCGCGCCGCCTCGCGTGCCACTGGTGAAGCCTTTGCCAAGGAAGGCATGGCGGTGATGGCGCCGCGCTATGCCGACGGGGCGACGCGCCAGACTCATAGGCACAAAGACCCGCGCGGCTATGCCGAATTCGTCCGGATGCTGAGCGAGCACTCGGCGACGGGGCATGCACTGACCATGCTGCATTTGCAGGCCAAGCGGCCGACTTTGTGGGACATGCAAGCCGACCTGAAAAAATTCAAGCCGCCGCTGCTGGTGCTGGTCGGTGACGAAGACGACTGGTGCCTGGAAGGCAGCGTGTTTCTCAAGCGCACCGTGCCGACCGCGGGTCTCGT
>CAIMEA010000184.1 GCA_903839845.1 uncultured Hyphomicrobiales bacterium | reverse complement strand
TGGACCGCTGACCGGGTGTTTGCGTCGCATCTCCAACGCCCCGTCCAGCCACCGCTCCCCGCCCCAGCATCTGACGACGCTGATCAAACGCCCCTCGTAGATGGGACGGGATTTCGTGTATATAGTCCTAGGGATTTATACAGTCAAGGGGGATTCGGGAATATTGAGAAACCCGCTCGTCCCCGCGAAGGCGGGGACCCAGTAGCCAAAAGCTGGACCCCCGCCTTCGCGGGGGTGAGCGGGGTATGAAGGAGCGAGGCACGCCACAGATCCACGAATACACGCCCAACGGCCACCGCGCTTGCCCCTTGCCACCCGCATTCGCTATAGGCTGCGTTGAGGGCTGCGGGCGTCGGATTCGCAGCCGTCTATCGTGCATAATCGGGCCGAAACCGAGGCTTTCGGCCCCGATTCCGGTATTTAGCGCGTGATCCCGAAAAGTGGATACCGGTTTTCGGGCAAGATCACGCGCCGATAAAAAGGACCTCACAATGCGTGGCGCGCTGGGCGGTCCGCGCGTGCTGTTGCGGCGCCTCCGCGAGGTTATGGCGGAGCCGGTCAGCGCGCAGGATCGTCTCGACAAGGTGGTCGTCCTGATCGCCGCCAACATGGTGGCGGAGGTTTGCTCTGTCTACGTGTTGCGCGTGGACGGAACCCTTGAGCTATACGCCACCGAAGGTCTCAAGCGCGAAGCCGTCCACGCCACCGTCATGAAGGCCGACGAAGGCCTGGTCGGCCTGGTCGCCAGCGAGGCGACCAAGATCAACCTGTCCGACGCGCAGAACCATCCGGCCTATTCGTTCCGCCCGGAAACCGGCGAAGAAATCTACCATTCGTTCCTCGGCGTGCCGATCCTGCGCGCCGGCAATACGCTCGGCGTGCTGGTGGTGCAGAACCGCGCGCGCCGAACCTATACCGAAGAGGAAGAAGAAGCGCTGCAGACGACGGCGATGGTGCTCGCCGAGATGATCGCCTCGGGCGAACTCTCGTCGATCGCCAAGCCCGGCGCGGAACCTGCCGCGCGCCACGCCATTCATATCGAAGGCGTGTCGCTGTCCGATGGCATCGCGCTCGGCCACGTCGTGCTGCATGAGCCGCGCGTCGTCATCACCAATGTCATCGCCGACGACGTGCCGAAGGAGTTGAAGCGGCTGGAAGCGGCGATCGCCACCTTGCGCGCCGATCTCGATCGCCTGGTCGAGCACCGCGACGTCGTCGATGGCGGCGAGCATCGCGACGTGCTCGAGGCCTATCGCATGTTCTCCTACGATCAGGGCTGGGCGCATAAAATCCGCGAGGCCGTGACGACGGGCCTCACCGCCGAAGCGGGCGTCGAGCGCGTGCAGTCCGATACGCGCGCGCGCATGCTGCGCGCTTCCGACCCATACCTGCGCGACCGGCTGCACGATCTCGACGATCTCGCCAACCGCCTGATGCGCGTGCTGCTCGGCCAGGACCATGCGCCGCGCAAGGATCAGTTGCCGGACAACGCCATTGTCGTCGCCCGCTCGATGGGTCCGGCGGCGCTGCTCGATTACGACCGCAAGAAATTGCGCGGCCTGGTGCTCGAAGAAGGCGGCATGACGTCGCACGTGTCGATCGTGGCGCGCGCGCTCGGCATTCCGACCGTCGGCGACATCGCCAATGCCACCGGCCTGGTCGAACAGGGCGACGCCATCATCGTCGACGGATCGACCGGGCATGTTCATATGCGGCCGGCGCAGGACATCGAGGCGGCCTTCGGCGAGCGCGTCAAATTGCGCGCGCGGCGCATGGCGCAATACCGTGCCGCGCGCGACAAGCCGTGCGTCACCAAGGACGGCTGCGCCATTTCGCTGATGATGAATGCCGGCCTGACCATCGATCTGCCGCATATGGCGGAGACCGGCGCTTCCGGCATCGGCCTGTTCCGCACCGAGTTGCAGTTCATGGTGGCGCCGACGCTACCGCGCACCGGCGAGCAGATGCAGCTCTATCGCACCGTGCTCGATGCCGCCGGCAAGAAGCCGGTGACCTTCCGCACGCTCGATATCGGCGGCGACAAGGTGCTGCCCTATTTGCGCAACTTCGAGGAAGAGAACCCGGCGCTCGGCTGGCGCGCGATCCGCCTCGGCCTCGACCGTCCCGGCCTGCTGCGCAGCCAGGTGCGCGCGCTGTTGCGCGCCGGCGGCGGCCGCGAGATCCGCGTGATGTTTCCGATGATCGCGGCGATCGAGGAATTCGACCAGGCCAAGGCCTTGGTCGAAGTCGAACTGACGCATTTGCGCAAGCACGGCCATTCGCTGCCGGAGCGCGTGCACATCGGCACCATGCTGGAAGTACCGTCGCTGCTGTTCCAGCTCGACGAGTTGCTGGAGCGCGTCGATTTTCTGTCGGTCGGCTCCAACGACCTGATGCAGTTCCTTTACGCCGCCGACCGTGGCAATACGCGGGTGTCGCAGCGCTTCGATCCCTTGTCGGCGCCGGTGCTGCGTGCGCTCAAGGAAATCGCCGACAAGGCCGCCAAGCACGGCAAGCCGGTCGCCTTGTGCGGCGAACTGGCCTCGCAGCCTCTGGGCGCGCTGGCGTTGGCGATCATCGGCTATCGAGCGATGTCGCTGACTCCGTCCTCGGTCGGCCCGGTCAAGGCGATGCTGCTGGAGCTGGACTGCAAGAAGGGCGCGGACGTCTTGTTGCCGGCTTTGGCGCAGCCGGTCGGCAGCGTGTCGATCCGGCAAATGCTTGAAGATTTCGCGACCGCCGAGGGACTGCCGCTATAGCCGTCATGCCCGCGAAGGCGGGCATCCACGCCTTGGTTACGCCAGAAAAGAAAGTAAAACGTGGATGGCCGGAACAAGTCCGGCCATGACGAAAAAAATAAACAGGGACTGCCAATTTGATATCGCTACCGCAACACCGTCTCGATGCCCTGCTCTCCCGTCACGCCATGGTCGAACGCGAACTCGGCAGCGGGCTGGGCACCGAGGCTTACGTCAAATTGTCGCGCGAGTTCTCCGAACTCGGGCCGGTGATCGAGGCGATCAAGACCTACCGCGCGACCGGCGCCGAAATCGCCGATCTCGACGCGATGATGGCCGACCCTTCGACCGACGCCGAAATGCGCAAGATGGCGGAGACCGAGAAACAATCGCTCACGGCGCGGCATGAGGAACTGGAAAAGAAAATCCGGCTGGCGTTGATCCCGAAAGACGCGATGGACGACCACGACGCCATTCTCGAAATCCGCGCCGGCACCGGCGGCGACGAGGCGGCCTTGTTCGCCGGCGACCTGTTCCGCATGTACGAGCGTTACGCCGCCAAGCAGGGCTGGAAGACCGAAGTCATCTCGATGAGCGAAGGCTCCAAGGGCGGCTTGAAGGAAGTCATCGCCGAAGTGCATGGCCGCGGCGTCTTCGCCAAATTGAAATTCGAGTCCGGCGTGCATCGTGTGCAGCGCGTGCCCGACACCGAAACGCAGGGCCGCGTCCATACGTCGGCGGCGACCGTCGCGGTGCTGCCGGAAGTCGAGGACGTCGACATCCAGATCAAGGACGACGATCTGAAGATCGACACGATGCGCGCGCAGGGCGCCGGCGGCCAGCACGTCAACAAGACCGAGTCGGCGATCCGCATCACGCATATTCCGACAGGGACTATTGTATTCGTGCAGGAGGAGCGCTCGCAGCACAAGAACAAGGCCAAGGCGCTCGCTTATCTGCGCACCAAGCTCTACGACACGCAGCGCTCGAAGCTCGATGCCGAGCGCGCCGCCGAGCGCAAGGGCCAGATCGGCTCCGGCGACCGGTCGGAGCGCATCCGTACCTATAATTATCCGCAGGGCCGCGTCACCGACCACCGCATCAACCTGACGCTTTATAAATTGCCGGCGGTGATGGAAGGCGACGTCGACGACCTGATCGACGCCCTGATCACCGAGCATCAGGCCGAACTGCTGGCCGCCGAAGGCGCGACTTGAGGGCGATCCCCGGGCTCAAGGCTGAAACGTCAGTCGCGCAAGCGCAGCGGCTGATCGCGCAGTCGTTCAAGCTCGCTGGCCTTGAAGACGCGGAAGCCGACGCCCGGTTGCTGCTCGGCCACGCCTTGCGGCTGGACCGCACGCAAATGTTTTCGCAAGCCGACCGGCAACTGGACGCGCGCGAGGTCGCGGCGATTTCCGCTTTGGCGGCGCGGCGGCTGAAGCACGAGCCGGTGTCGCGCATCATCGGCCGCAAGGAATTCTGGAGCTTGACCCTCGACGTCAGCGACGCCGTGCTGGTGCCGCGGCCGGATACCGAGACCGTGGTGGAAGCGGCGCTCGAATTTTTCGGCGGTGATCGGCGGCTGGCGCCATTGCGCATTCTCGACATCGGCACCGGCTCCGGTGCGCTGCTGCTGGCGCTGCTGAGCGAATTGAAAAATGCGACCGGCACTGCCACCGATATAAGTCCGGCGGCGATCGCGGTGGCGCGCGGCAATGCCGAACGGCTCGGCCTGTCGCCGCGTTGCCATTTCGTCGTCTGCGACATCGCCGCCAGCGTGACCGGACCGTTCGATCTGATCGTGTCCAATCCGCCTTATATCGAATATAGCGCCATCGCCACGCTGGAACCGGAAGTCCGCGATTACGATCCGGCGCTGGCGCTCGATGGCGGTATCGACGGGCTGGAGACCTATCGCGCCATCGCGACGCAGGCGATTCCTCTGCTGGCGCCGGGCGGCCGCCTCATCGTCGAACTGGGCGCGGGGCAGGAACCTGCCGTTCGCGACCTGTTTGGCAAGGCCGGTTTGACGATCAGCGGCGTTCGCGCCGATTTGGCCGGTATTCCACGCGCGTTAAGTGCTTGTTTGATGCCATGATCCAGACGCATTGCCGCTCAACAGAATTGCGGGGCTGCCAAACCGGCAAAAAACCGCTTGGAATATGGCCCGGAACGGACTAGCTTCCGGTTACGGAATCGACCCGTGACGGATGCACAGCCACGAACCCCGGAGCAAGATGCTCTGCGAGGCAGCGCCGCAAAGTCGATTGCAGTGGCAGATAACGACGAGCCGATGACCAAGGACCGGTTGAACGCTCAGGGACCGGTCGAACGACAACGGCTCGCGAAATCGCCAGAGGCGGCATTGGGGTTGCTGTAATCATCGCGATAGCAGGCGCACAGATTCGGGGCATTGGCGTTGGCAACCGGGACAGGTTGGCCACGCAGCAACATCCGTTTGGATGAACCTCTTTTAAGAACGTCACGGGACGTGTCTTCCCGGTCTAGCGGTGCAACGGCGGCTTTGAGGCCGCGGAATAGCGAAGCAATAGTTGGCGAACAGGGAAATCATGAGAAACGGTCAGAAGCGTATGCGCGGTCGCAGCGGCGGTGGCAGCGGCGGCGGTGGTGGCGGCGGTGGCAACAACAATAACAATCACCGCAAGAGCCAGAATCCGCTGACGCGGGTCTACGAGTCGAACGGCCCCGACGTGAAAATTCGCGGCACCGCCTCGCATATCGCCGAGAAATACATGCAGCTGGCGCGCGATGCGCAAAGCTCCGGCGATCCGGTCGCGGCCGAGAACTACTTCCAGCACGCCGAACATTATTTCCGCCTGATCGCCACGGCGCAGGAACAGTTCCGGCAGCAGAATCCCTATTACAACAATCCGGCGCCGACGCCGGGCGCGCCGACCGGCGCCGCCGACGACAATTACGACGATGGCGAGGACGATGCACAGCCGTTCACCGGTCAAGGCGAGCAGCCGCAATTCGCTCCGCCGCAACCGCAGGCGCAGCCTTATCTGCCGCGCGATGCGCAGCCGTTCCCGCCGCGCGATCAGCCGCAGCACCGCAATCCGCAGCATCAGCCGCAGCAGCACCAGCCGCGTCCGCAGCAAAACAATCAGAACAATCAGAACAACAATGTCGCGCCGGAAGTGACCGGTCTGCCGGCCTTCATCACCGGCGGCGGTCAACCGCAACCGGTCGTCGCCGGCGATCAGGGCGATGCCAACGGCCACGACCAGGGCGACCGTCCGGATCGCTTCGGCCGCCGCCGCCGGCGTCACCGCGGCGGCTTCCGTCCGGATTTCAACGGCAATACCGGCGGCGATGTGAACGGCAATGTCGGCGGCAATGTCGAAGCCGGTTCGGCTGCCCCTGCGCCGTCCTCGGGCGGCGACGAACCGCCGCGCCAGCCGGAATAGGCCCACCTTCCCCGGACGCGGTGCAGCACGCGCGTCAGCAGCGTGATGCGCCGCTGATCCGGGGTCTTATCAAATTCAAAATTTGGAACGATCCCGGGTCAGCGCCGCACCGTTCGTTTCACTCACGCTGCGACGCGCCCGGGAAAGGGCGCCTGCCTCACGTCCCCGGCGACGGCGCCAGCACCGGCTCGAGCGCCGGCATCAGCCGGCGTTTCAGGCGGCGTTGCGCCGGCACCGCGCGATAGACCTGCTTGGTTGCTTCCACCAGATGCACGCCGGCGAACGGCGCCGACAGAGTAGCCCCGGTGCGTTCCCACGCCGCCGCCGAGCGCAGGAACCAGCCGCGCGGCACCGGCGGCACATACAACGCTTCGCTCCAGCCCGATGGCGTGAACCAGGTCTCGCGCAACAGCTGATTGATCTGCGAGCGCGAATAGGGCCGGCCATGGCCGAACGGCGTCGTGTCCATGCGCGCCCAGACGCCGCGCCGGTTCGGCACCACCGCCAGCAAGCGGCCGCCGGCGGCCAGCACCCGCCACACTTCGCGCAGCAGCGCCGCCGGGTCGTTGGTCATTTCCAGCGCATGCACCAAGAGCACACGGTCGACCGCGCCGTCGGTCAGCGGCAGTTCGTTCTCATCGACCAGCGCCGACAGCGCCGGGCGCGCGGTCGGCCATTTCAAGACGCCCTGCCCGGCCGGCATGAAGGCGAGGCAGCGTTCGGAGTCCTCGCGGAACAGGCCGAGATAGGGCGTCGTATAGCCGATGCCGAGGACGCGCTGGCCGGCGGTATCGCGCCATAAAGAACGCACCGCGCGGCCGACGAAGCGGCGTGCCACCACGCCCAGGCGCTGGCCGTAAAAATTGCGCAGATCAACGACATCGATTGACATAACGACAGGCTAACACGAATCGCCGGCCAATAAACGGCTGGCCTTGCGGGCCGCCGATATGCGACACATTTCCGATGTTAGGTTAACGCTCGTCGTCGAGGAGAATGACCATGCCCGCGCAAACCCGCCTGTTTATGTGCCGCTCCGATAATTACGGCGTGCTGCTGCACGATTCGGCGACGGGGGCGACGGCGTCGATCGACGCGCCGGAAGCGGCGCCGATCGAGGCCGCGCTCAAGGCGACCGGCTGGAAGCTGACCGATATTCTCGTCACCCACCATCACGCCGACCACACCGACGGCATCATGGCGCTCAAGGCCAAATACAAATGCCGCGTCGTCGCGCCGGCCGGTGAAGCCGCCAAGATCCCCGGCGTCGATGAGACCGTGCGCGAGGGCGACACGGTCAAGATCGGCAATCTCACCGGCAATGTCATCGAAACGCCCGGCCACACGCTCGGCCATATCGTCTACTGGTTCCACGCCAACAATCTGCTGTTCGCCGCCGATACGCTGTTCTCGGTCGGCTGCGGCCGCGTCATCGAAGGCACCATGGACCAGATGTGGGGCTCGATGTTGAAGATGCGCGACCTGCCGGACGAGACGAAAATCTTTTGCGGCCATGAATACACCGCCGCCAATATCAAGTTCGCGCTCTCGGTCGACAAGGGCAACAAGGATTTGCTGGCGCGCGCGCAACAGGCAGCCAAGCAACTGGCCGCCGGTGAGCCGACCATTCCGACCACCATCGGCGAGGAGAAGAAGACCAATCCTTTCCTGCGCGCGGGGGAAGCCTCGCTCGCGGCCAGCATCGGCATGGCGGGTAAACCGGCCAACGAAGTGTTCGCGGAAGTGCGCGAGAGGAAGAACAAATTTTAATGCCCACCGCCACCGACATCATCAAGAAGTTCGACCTCAAGCCGCATCCGGAAGGCGGGCATTATCGCGAGACGTTTCGCGATACGCACAAAGTCAACGGCCGCGCTGCCTCGACGGCGATCCTGTTTCTATTGGCGCGCGGCGAGCGCTCGCACTGGCATCGCGTCGACGCGGTCGAGATCTGGCACTGGCATGCCGGCGCGCCGCTCAAGCTGTCGATCGTCGATGGCGCCAAGGAAGAAATTATCCAGCTCGGCGGCGACATTCATGCCGATGAGATTCCGCAAGTGATCGTACCGGCGCGCGCCTGGCAGGCGGCCGAATCGACCGGCGACTGGACTTTGGTCGGCTGCACCGTGGCGCCGGGATTTTCTTTCGACGGGTTTGAACTGGCGCCGGCAGGATGGAAGCCGTGATCTAATCCGTCATCCTGAGGTGCGAGCCGCCATTGCGGCGAGCCTCGCACCTCAGGGTGACGGGTTTGGCGTCTGCCTGCCCAGCATGTCCTTGGCCGCGAGCAGACCGCCGCCGGCAATCAGCAGCGCCGCGAACCACAAGGTCACGCTGGCGTCTGCATAACCGGCCAGCATCAGAAAAAATGTCGACAGCAAGGGCGCGGCATAGGACGCCACGCCCAAGAGCCTGATATCGCCGCGCTTGACGCCGATGTCCCAGGCATAAAACGCGATGCCGACCGGGCCGACGCCGAGCGCAACGACGGCGAGCCATTGCCCGGCATCCGCCGGCCACACCGTCGTCTCGAAGGCGACATGACACAAAGCCGCCAGCAACGCGGTGGCGAGGCAAAATCCGGCGACCGCCGCTGTCGGCACGCCGACGAAGCGGCGCGACAGCACCGAATACCCCGCCCAGACGAAGGCCGCGCAAAAGGCCGCACTGTAACCGGCGGCATAATCCAAAGCCGGGGCCAGACCCTTGCCGAGAAACAGGATCACCGTGCCGGCAAGGCCGAGCAGCGCGCCGCCTATCGAAAACCAGCGCAGATGCTCGCCCGGCAGCAGACCGGAAAACAGCACGATCAACAGCGGCCAGAAATAGTTGAGCAGGCCCGCTTCCGCCGGCGGGGCCAGCCGCAGCGCGATGAAATACAAAGCGTGATAGCCGAACAATCCGCCGACGCCGAGCAGCCAGACTTGCGGCTTCTGCCGCAGCGCGCGCCAGTGGCCGGTGCGCGTCACCCAGGCCGCGCCGATGGCACCGCCAATGGCGAAGGTCAGCGCGGCGAGTTGAAACGGCGGCACCGTGCCCGAGGCGACGATCATGACCGCCAGCAGCGACCACATCAGGATCGCGGCAAAGCCGAACAGAGTGGCGCGGGGCGTGGTCATGCGGCGGCCATAGCCGATCCGCTCGCCCTGCACAACGCCGGGCAAAATAGCGGGCGCGGCGGACTGGCCCGGACGCGGCGTTGCGCTATAAAGCACCGGGCGATAAATCCACCGGGAGACGTTCAGTGCCGATGACACTTACTGAGGCGCGCAACAGGCTGGCGCGCGCCAATCGCATGATTGCCAATGAGGGCGTGCTCGACGCCTTCGGCCACGTCACCATGCGCCATCCGACCGACCCGACGCGCTATTTAATGTCGGTGTCGCGCGCGCCCGAACTGGTGATGCCGTCCGACATTCACGAATTCACGCTCGACTCGCAGATCGTCAAGCCGATCGAGCAACGGCTCTATGGCGAGCGCGTCATCCACGGCGAAATCTACAAGGCGCGGCCGGAGGTAAACGCGGTCTGTCACCATCACGCCGCCTCGATCCTGCCGTTCTGCATTTCCGGCATGGAACTCAAGCCGGTCTATCATCTCGGCGCCACCATGGGCGGCACGGTGCCGTTCTGGGACAGCCGCGACGATTTCGGCGACACCACGCTGATCGTCGCCAAGCCGGAGGAAGGCGCCTCGCTGGCGCGCGCACTCGGCGCGAACTGGATGGTGCTGATGCGCCGGCATGGCGCGACCGTCGCCGGGCTGACGCTGGAGGAACTCACCTTCCGCACCATCTATACCGCGCGCAACGCGGCGATGCAGATCCAGGCGCATTCGCTCGGCAACGTCTCGCCGCTGACCGCCGCCGAGACCGAACTGGCCGGCGAATATAATCTGCGGCCGAGCCCGGTGTCGCGCGCCTTTGAATACTGGTCGGCGCGGCTCGACAAGGCGGAAGGCAACTGGAAGCCGGCGAAGTCGTTCGCGCGCGCCGCCAAGACCAGCAAGAGAAAAATCGGCAATGCCAAAGCCAGCAAATCCAAAGGCCGCAAAACAAAATCGCGCCAATAGAAAGCGTGACGCCATGATGCAAAAGTTCAGCCTGACCGCTTGCGCCGCCGCGCTTTGTCTCGGCATCGCGCTGACGCCGGCGCCCGCCGACGACGCGCTGACCATCGCCATCGGCCAGCACGGCAATTGGGAAAACGCCGTGCCCGAACTCGGCCAGCGCATGGGCTTCTTCAAAAAGCGCGGGCTCAGCCTCGATCTGCTTTATACGCAAGGCTCGGCCGAGACCATGCAGGCGGTGATCGCCGGCTCCGCCGACATCGGCATTGGCGTCGGCACCAATTCGGTGCTGGGCGCTTTTGCCAAAGGCGCGCCGATGCTGGCGCTCGCCAATCACACCACCGGCGCGCCGGCCGCCTACTGGTATGTGCCGGCCAACTCGCCGATCAAGAATTTCGGCGATCTGAACGGCAAGACGGTCGGCTATTCGACCACCGGCTCGTCGAGCTACACGGCGCTGCTCCAACTTGCCAGACTGAAAGGCGTGACGCCGAAGCCGGTCGCCACCGGCAATCCGGCATCGACCTTCACGCAGGCGATGTCGGGCCAGATCGATGCCGGCTGGTCGTCGCCGCCTTTCGGCCTGCGCGAGGCGGAGGAAGGCAAGATCCGCATCATCGGCCACGGCAGCGATGTGCCGGCTTTGCGCACGCAGACCGTGCGCCTGCAGATCACCAACAAGACCGCTTTCGCGCAGAAGCACGACGCGCTGATGCGCTACGTCGCCGCCTATCGCGAGACTCTGGACTGGATGTATTCAAGTCCCGAGGCGCTCAAAATGTATTCGGAGTGGGTGAAAATCCCGGAGAAAATCACCGAGCGCATGCGCGACGAGTTCTATCCGAAAGACGAACTGCTGCCGGAAAAACTGTTGGGCCTCGACGCCATCACCGAGGAAGCCATCGACAGCAAGTTCCTGAAGGCGCCCTTGAGCAAGGCGCAGCTCAAGGAATTGTTCGTGTATTCGAAGGCGTTCGATTAGCCCAGCGCATCCGCGACCGCCTTGCCGCAGGTGACCGTATTGGCCGGGCCCTTGAGATCACGCGTGCGCAATTTGTCCTGCGCCAGCACCCGCTCGATGGCGGTGACGATGGCCTTGGCCGCTTCCGGCTCGCCAAGATGCTCGAGCATCATCGCGCCCGACCATATCTGCCCGATCGGGTTGGCGATGCCCTGCCCGTAAATATCCGGCGCCGAGCCGTGCACCGGCTCGAACACCGACGGAAACAATCGCTCCGGATTGATGTTGCCGGACGGCGCGATGGCGATGGTGCCGGTGCAGGCGGGACCCAGGTCCGACAGGATATCGCCGAACAGGTTGGAGGCGACGACGACGTTGAACTTGTCCGGGTTCATGACGAAGTGCGCGGCGAGAATGTCGATGTGAAACTGATTCCATTTCACATCCGGGTATTTCTTCGCCATTTCCTTCACCCGCTCGTCCCAGTACGGCATGGTAATCGCAATGCCGTTCGACTTGGTGGCCGAGGTGAGATGCTTCTTCGGCGTCGACTGCGCGAGTTCGAAAGCGAATTTCAGCACGCGATCGACGCCGGTGCGGCTCATCACGGTTTCCTGCAACACGACTTCGCGGTCGGTGCCGGGAAACATCTTGCCGCCGATCGCCGAATATTCGCCCTCGGTGTTCTCGCGCACCACCCAGAAATCGATGTCGCCGGGCTTGCGGCCGACCAAAGGACACGGCACGCCCGGCATCAGGCGAACCGGGCGCAGATTGACGTATTGATCGAACTCGCGGCGGAACAGGATCAGCGAACCCCACAGCGAAATATGATCGGGCACCTTGTCCGGCATGCCGACGGCGCCGAAATAGATAGCGTCGTGCTTGCCGATTTTTTCCTTCCAGTCCTCCGGCATCATGCGGCCGTGCTTTTCGTAATAGTCGCAGGAGGCGAAGTCGAAATCGTCGAACTGCAGCTTGAAGCCGAATTTCTTCGCCGCCGCTTCGAGCACGCGCACGCCCTCCGGCATGACTTCCTGGCCGATGCCGTCGCCGGGAATGACGGCGACGCGGTGAACGCGGTTGGTGCTCATGGAAAATGACCTCGGCTATGGTGTGGCCGGACCGCCCGGCGCCCTCCTTTACGGCATCCTACGACAGTCGATCAAGTCGCGCTCCCAATTGGTATCAAACCTGCTAGCCTGTATTCATTACGGTGCGGGGGCATTGCGATGGTCGGCTTTGTGGCGTTGTTAAGAACGACCGGGGAGATTGCCTCCGTCGTCAAGGTCATAAGGGCGCCGCTCTTTATTGCCCTGTTCACCAGCGTGGGCCTCTTTCTGCCAGAGCAGACCAGGGAGGTTTATCGCATCCTTGCGCAGCCATGGCGTGCGTATGGATCGATCCAACTGGTCTTTGCCGGGCTCACGCTCGTGCTGGCGACGCTGACGCCTTGGATCATCGGAAGACACCTCACCTACCTTTATGCACGGGACCTGCTGCGTCAGGACAACGTCGCTGGCCTGCTGACGCGCTGGCTGCCCCGTATCTGCGGCGCAATGATTCCGCTCGGTCTCGCGCTGGGGCTTTTCATCGCCGCGGGTGAGTTGGAGTTTCGTTTTCCGCCGCCGGTGCTCGCGGCCAAGCCAAGTCTAGCGTCGGTCACGACCGATGCCGCCCACGTCGCGTTCAGCCTGCGATGCGCGGGTGTGCTCGCGGTACTCTCGGCAGGCGCCTTTCTGACCGCGACGTTTCTGCGCAAACGCGGACGCGGCGAACGGAGCGGGCTCGACCCAGTCTGGTCCGGCGGCTATGCGACGCTGGGCGTGCTCGTCCTCATTGTCGCAACCTCGGTTTGGGTCAGCGTCGCGCCGGTATCAATCCCGCAGGCCATGGGCGCACTTTCTATTCTGCTTTTCTTCACGGTGACTCTCATCGTCTTGCTCGGCTCGCTCACCGCCTATTTTGATAGCTATCGCGTTCCCGTGCTATCAAGCATCTTCGTACTTGGCGTCGCCTTCTCGGCTTTCGGATGGAACGATAACCACGCCATTCGCCTGCGAGACCGCACGCCAACCAAACTGCCCGGGGCGCGCGAGGCACTCCATGCCTGGCTCGATAGCAGGGCCGACAAGGATCATTACTCCGGCAAGCCTTATCCGGTGTTCTTCGTCACCGCCGCCGGCGGCGGCATGTATGCCGCTTATCATGCCGCCACGGTGCTGGCTCGACTGCAGGACCGATGCCCGAATTTCGCTCAGCACGTCTTCTCGATCAGCGGGGTCTCGGGCGGCAGCCTCGGCGCCGCTGTTTTCACCGGCCTCGCCAAACATCGAGCGCCCAATGCCACCCACCAGGATTGTCTCGTGGGGCCCACCCCGATCGGGCCGCTGGAGAAAAAGGTGGAGAGCTACTTTCTCGGGGCGGATTTGTTGGCGCCGGTCGTGGCGGCGACCTTGTTTCCCGACTTTCTCCAGCGCTTTCTGCCGTTGGCGGTCGGCCATTTAGATCGCGCACGAGCGTTGGAAGCCAGCTTGGCCGCCGCGTGGACACGCACGGACACGGAACATGCCGGCGGCAATCCCTTTGCCGAGCCGTTCCTGACGCATTGGGATGCCTCCAACCCCGGCCCGGCTCTCATTCTGAATGCGACCGATGTCGAGCATGGCTATCGCGTGGTTATCGCACCGTTTGAGGTCGTCGATCTTCGCGCGATCGGAAATATTTCGACCATCACCAGGATCGTTGAATTTCACAAGCTGCTCGGCAAACCGCCCGGGGCCGCCATGGATGTTTTCGCCGAGGATCTCAGCCTGGCAACGGCGGTGGGCCTGAGCGCCCGTTTCCCATGGATTCTTCCGGCCGGCCGGCTCACCAACGCCGAACATGATCTGCGCATGGTCGATGGTGGCTATATTGAAAACTCGGGCGTTGAGACCACACTTGACCTTTTACGCGCCGTGCAAACGTCTTATTGGGGAACCGGCACGCACAAAATATCGGTGCATCTCCTGGTCATCAGCGATCTCGGGCTTTTGGAGACACGGGCCTGGCAGGGCATTGGCGAAATCCTGTCACCGCTCCGCACCATGCTAAGCACGCGTACCTCGCGCGGCACACTGGCCATCTATCGCGCCTCCAATTTCGCGGATGACTGTTTTGCCGACAAGCGTTGCAACCGGTCCAATGCGCAATTCGCGATGTTCCCGCTCAACTTGATTGACTATCCCATTCCGCTCGGCTGGCAATTGTCGCCATTGAGCGCAACTCTGGTCGGCCTGCACAGCGGCTATGCAGACAAGGAAAATAGCGGGCCCGCTGCCAATATCCTCGACGGCGCGCCGGACCCGCGCATTTTCGGCTATTTCAACATGGCTAACGAGAGCAGTTGCGCGATAGAAAAGCTGCTGAGCGACCGCGACTCGGTTGTGCATTGCGGACCGCGATAACCCGGCGAAGCCTCGCATTGTTGCGAGGCCGCGCTCTGCAAACTATTTTGAACCACCAATAACCCTAAGCGAAATACTGCCCGCCATTGGCCGACAAAGTCGTGCCGGTCATCAAGCCGGCGTCGTCGCTGGCGAGGAAGACGACGCAGCGCGCGATTTCTTCCGGCTCGCCGAGGCGGCCGATCGGGATCAGCGGCAGGATGGATTTTTCCAAGACGTCCTTCGGCACTGCCTGCACCATCTCGGTGTTGATGTAGCCCGGGCAGATGGCGTTGACGGTGATGCCGGCCTTGGCGCCTTCCTGCGCCAAAGCCTTGGTGAAGCCGAGTTCGCCGGCCTTCGCGGCGGAATAATTGACCTGGCCCATCTGGCCCTTCTGGCCATTGATCGACGAGATGTTGACGACGCGGCCGAACTTGCGCGCGCGCATGCCTTCCCAGACCTGGCGCGTCATGTTGAACAGCGAGCCGAGATTGGTGCCGATCACCGCGTTCCATTGGTCGGGCGTCATGCGGTGAAACATGCCGTCCTTGGTGATGCCGGCATTGTTGACGAGGATGTCGATCGGGCCGACCTCGGCCTCGACCTGCTTGATGCCGGCGCCGCAGGCCTCAAAGGAGGACACATCCCATTTGAAAACGGGGATGCCGGTCTCGGCCTTGAATTTCTGCGCGGCTTCGTCGTTGCCGGCGTAGGTGGCCGCGACCTTGTAGCCCTTGTCCTTCAACGCCTTCGAGATCGCCGCGCCGATACCGCGGGTTCCGCCCGTCACCAAAGCCACGCGAGACATTCTTCATCCTCCCCATTGCGCTTTTATTTCTGTCGCCTTTTGGCGTTGGTATCAACTTTATTTCGCTGCCGAACTCTAACAATCATGGCCGGCTCTTGCGAGCCGGCCATGACGCAGATCAATCAGTTTTTATTGTGCAGCGCGAAGAACTTACCGCGCAGCAATTTTTGCGGCATCAGCGCTCGACGCACTGCTTTGGTGCGTTTTCGCTAGCGCTCAACGCACAGGGCAATGCCCATGCCGCCGCCGATGCACAAAGTGGCAAGGCCCTTCTTGGCGTTGCGCTTCTGCATTTCGAACAGCAGCGTGGTCAGGACGCGCGCGCCCGACGCGCCGATCGGGTGACCGATGGCGATCGCCCCGCCATTGACGTTGACCTTCGACGTATCCCAGCCGAGGTCCTTGTTGACCGCGCAGGCCTGCGCGGCGAAGGCCTCGTTGGCCTCGATCAGATCGAGGTCCTCATGCTTCCAGCCGGCTTTCTTCAGCGCGGCGCGCGAGGCGGGGATCGGCCCGGTGCCCATGATCGAGGGGTCGACGCCGGCCTGCGCCCACGACACGATGCGGGCGAGCGGCGTCTTGCCGAGCTTGGCGGCTTCCGAGGCGCGCATCAGCACCACGGCGGCGGCGCCGTCATTGATGCCCGACGCCGAGGCGGCGGTGACGGTGCCTTCCTTGTCGAAGGCCGGGCGCAGCTTGGTCAGGCCGTCGAGCGTAACGCCTGATTTCGGATATTCGTCGGTGTCGACGACGGTGTCGCCCTTGCGGCCCTTGATGGTGACCGGGGCGATCTCGTCCTTGAACTTGCCGGCCTTCATCGCCGCCTCGGCCTTGTTCTGCGAGGCAACGGCGAATTCGTCCTGCTGCTGGCGGGTGATCTGCCACTGCTTGGCGACGTTTTCGGCGGTGGTGCCCATGTGATAGCCGTTGAAGGCATCCCAGAGGCCGTCCTTGATCATGGTGTCGACCAGTTCGAACGACCCCATCTTGACGCCCTGGCGCAGGTGCTGGGCATGCGGCGCCATGCTCATCGATTCCTGGCCGCCGGCGACGACGATGTCGCTGTCGCCGTTCATGATCGCCTGGTAGCCAAGCGCAACGGCGCGCAGGCCCGAGCCGCACAGCTGATTGACGCCCCAGGCCGGGCTTTCGACCGGAATGCCGGCGGCGATCGAGGCCTGGCGGGCCGGGTTCTGGCCCTGACCGGCCGTGAGAATTTGACCCATAATGACTTCGCTGACGCGGGCGCCCTCGACCCCGGCGCGCTGGAGCGCGGCCAGAATGGCGGTTTTGCCCAGCTCATGCGCCGGCACATTGGCAAATGCCCCGTTGAACGAGCCGACCGGCGTGCGGGCGGCGCTCACAATGACGACATCGTCTTTCATCGATAACTCCTCTGGCGGTCAACTTGGGGCAAGGCTGCCGTTATGGCACTGCCGCATCCTCAGCAGGCCAAGGCGGCCTGTCAACAATGGGGACCTCGCGCTTATGGCTGAGAATTGGCCCTTTTTTCGTGTTTCCGCAAGGGATGCCGCAACGCCCCTTAAGTTTACCGCGCCGCCACAAAACGGTGGCCCGGCGCGTCATAAACCGGTTATGCTTATCGGACAGGCAGAGGAAGCGAGTGATCCCATGGCAGACGAAAAAGCGCCGGTCACCATCAAAAAATACGCCAACCGGCGGCTCTATAATACCGGCACCAGCACCTACGTCACGCTCGAAGACCTCGCCGTCATGGTCAAGAATGGCGAGGATTTTGTCGTCTATGACGCCAAGACCAGCGAGGACATTACCCGCTCGGTTCTGGCGCAGATCATCTTCGAGCAGGAGAACAAGGAAGGGCAAAGCCTGCTTCCGATCGCTTTCCTGCGGCAGTTGATCCGCTTCTACGGCGACAGCATGCAGATGATGGTGCCGCGCTTCCTCGAGCAATCGATGTCGTCTTTGACCAGCCAGCAGGGCAAATTCCGCGAGCAGATCACCCAAGCCTTCGGCGGCGTCGGCGGTTTCGGACCGATGGAAGATCACGTGCGCCGGAATATGGAAATGTTCGAGAAGACATTTGCGATGTTCGCGCCGCCCTTCGCGCGCGGCGGCAAGCCGGACGATGGCAAGCCGGCCGGCGACAAACCGCAATCGGCCGGCGAGATGGACGACCTCAAGCGCCAGCTCGACGAAATGCAGAAGCGGCTGGATAAGCTCGGCGGCAAGGAATAGGCCCGCGCAACGGGTCGGAACAAAATGCCGTCATGCCCGGGCTTGACCCGGGCATCCATGAATGATCGCAAAGAAAAGAATATTCCGTAAGCCTTTTATTGGCTCGACGACCTCATGGATTGCCGGGTCAAGCCCGGCAATGACAGCGGATCATTAAACCGCCGCGGCCTTGCCGTTGCCGTCGACCCAGGGGCGGTTGGTGCTGGCCAGCCCGGTCAGGGCGCCCTGCAGGTAATCGCAGCCCCAGCCCTGCAGCACCTGCGCGGCCGCTTCGTCCTGCACCCATTCGGCGACCGTCTTGAGACCAAGCCGGCGCGACAGGTCGATCAAGGTCTGCACGAAGGCACGGTCGTCATCCGACTTCATCAGGTTCTGCACGAAGGCGCCGTCGATCTTGATGATGTCGACGCCGAGCTTGCGCAGGTTGCGGAACGAGGTATGGCCGGCGCCGAAATCGTCGATGGCGATACGGCAGCCGAGATCCTTGACGCGCGAGACAAAGCCGCGCGCATCGTCGAGGTCCTGGATCGCCGCGGTCTCGGTGATCTCGATAATCAGGCGCTCGGCGGCGCCCGAATGCGCGCGCAGCATCGCACCCAGCCCCGCCCACCAGTCCGGATCGACGGCGGAGGACGGCGAAACGTTGACGCTGAGTTCCAGCTTTGGCGCCGCCGCCAGTTCGCCGACCACCAGTTCAAGCACGCGATAATCGAGCATGCGCATCAGCCCGACGCGCTCGGCGATCGGAATAATCTCGCTGGCATGAGCGATGCGGCCGTCCTCGCGATAAACCCGCATCAGACATTCGTAGAACGACACGCCGCGGCTGGCGGCATCGACCACCGGCTCGAAGGCGAGCGCAATGCGGCGTTCATTGAGCGCGGCAACGATTTCGTCCGAGGCGCGCAGCGCTTCCTTGCGCATCGCATCGCGCTCGATATTCGGCTGATAAGCGGCGAAGGAACCGTAGCGCTTGGCGCGGGCCGCCGTCAGCGCATCCTGGGCACGGCTGAGAACTTCCGAAACGGTGCGCGCATGCCGCGGCGCGGTAACGCCGCCGATGGTCACGGTCACGGCGGCGGGGCCGGACGTGGTCACGATCGGCTCATCGCGCACGCCGGTCAGCAGCCGTTCGGCGGCGACCGCCAGTTCGTCGGGCGTGCAACTGGTGAGCACCACGCCGAACTTGTTGCCGGAAAAGCGGCCGAGATGATCCTTGCCGCGCAACCGCGCGCGCAGGCGCTTGGTGACCTGGGCAATCACATTCTCGGTGACGTCGAAACCATAGGCTTCGTTGAGCCGGCCGAGATGATCGATGGTGACCAATAGAAAGCCGCAGGAGCCGCGGAAGCGAATGGTCTCTTCCAGGGTCGTGGACAAGATTTCCATCAGCGAGGCGCGGTTGAGTTCGCCGGTCAGCGGGTCGAATTTGGCAAGCTGGATCAGATCGCGCTCGCGCGCGTGCCGCGCGTCTATAGCCCGCAGCGTTCCATGCGCGCGCAACGGCTTGCCGTCGGGACCGGCGAACCAGCGGCCGGTGTCTTCGACCCAAGTGCGCTCTTCGATGCCGCGCTTGAAGGCGTATTGGACTTGATAAGGCACGCCGGCGCCGGCGTCGCGCTCGCCGGAATGCTCAATCGCGTCGAGGCGGCTTTGGCCGCCGGTGGCGTCGGTGCGGCGCGCGAAGCTTGCGCCACTGGCGATGTCGTGAATGTCGGCGACGCCGAGCACCGCGGCGGCGTTGCCGCTCCAGATCAACGCGTCGCTGTCGAGCCGCCACTCATAGGCGGCGTCGCCGATCGACTGCAAAATTTCCGCGGCGTCCGGGACACCGGCGGTTTGCTCGAAATGGGTCACGCTCGCCCCTTTTTGGGAACGCCACGCCACATCTGGCGTTGCCTGCTTCATGAATGCCGTGCCGGAAACTAGCGAAAATCCCTAAACAATTAGAAAAAAGGCGATTTCCGCGACGTTAACCACATTCAACCGGCACCGGCACGGCGCTTGCCAATCTGAGTGCGGACAAGGGTTTATTGTCCCGAACTGAGACAGGCCGTTCCTATGCGAGTCGAAGCCGCCCAACAAGCAGCCGGAAGCGCCAACGACTTTGGCCGCGATGTCGGCGGCGACCATCGCGACGCCCCGGCGCCGGAAAGCCGTGCGCTGGTCGTCACTGCGCCCCCGGCCGCGCCGCGGACGTCACCGGTCTATCGTCAGGCGGCCTTTCTCGCCCATTTGATCGCCACCAAGGACCAGGCGCCGCAGACGCGCGAGCGCCGCCGCGCCGAGCCGTCGGAAGCCATTGCCGCCTATCGCAGCGCCGGCGCGCTGGCGCCGCTTTAAAACACCGCGAAAACTAGTATATTCGCTGCGCCGTCCGATTTGCCGAATGCGGAGGAGCCATGGCCCAGGCGAGCGAATCCACCATCATCGAACCGCTGGTTCGCGATCTGGTCGAATGGATCACGAAAGAGCCGCGGCAATACCGCGACGTGATCGACACATGGCGCACGTCATGTCCGCGCCTGATGGTGTGGGAAGCGGCGTCCGACCGCGGCTTCGTCGAGCGCAAGCAACTCGACGGCCGCGGTTCATATGTCTTCGCCACCGAAGCCGGACGGAATTTTATCCAGTCCTGACTTTCGACGCCGATGCTATTGCGAGCCTTCGAGCCCAAGCTTGCGCACCAGCGAGCCCCACTTGTCCCGCTCCGACGCCAGATACTTTTCCGTATCGGCGATCGACGGCGGATCGATCGGCAACAGGCCGATGGTCGCGGCTTTCTGTTTCATCTCCGGATCGGCCATGATCTTGCTCATTTCCGCATGCAGCCGGTCGAGGATCGGCTTCGGCGTCGCCGCCGGCGCAAACAGCATGTGCCACGACACGGTCTCGAAGTCCGGCGCATTGGCCGCCTCGGCGAAGGTCGGAACGTCCGGCAAAAGCGGCAGGCGGGTCGATGACGAAACCGCCAGCGCGCGCAGTTTGCCTTCGCGGATCAGCGGCAGCGACGCGCCGGCTTCGGCAAAGCCGAGCTGGACGTGACCGGCCATGATGTCGGTGATCGATTGCGGCGTGCTGCGATAGGGCACATGCACCATATCGAGTCCGTATTTCTGCTTCATGTATTCGACTGAAAGATGCTGCGCCACACCGACGCCCGGCGAACTGTAATTGAGCGGCGTCTTGCTTTCCTTGGCGAGCTTGATGAGTTCCGGCACCGTCTTGGCGTCCAGGTCCGGATTGACCACCAGAATGAACGGCGACTTCACATAAAATGAAACCGGAACGAAATCCTTGACCGGGTCGTAATTGACCTTCTTGAACAGCACCAGGTTGATCGCCATCGCCGAACTGGTCGACACCATCAACGTGTAGCCATCGGCCGGCGCGGCCGCGACCGCCGTCGCCGCCAGCATCAGCGAGGCGCCCGGCTTGTTCTCGACGACGACCGGCTTGCCGAGCGACTGCTGCAGCTTCTCGGCATAAAGGCGCACCAAAGTATCCATGCCCGAACCCGGCGCCAAAGGCACGACGATGGTGATCGGGCGCGAAGGATAATCCTGCGCCTGCGCCGTCGGCGCACCCAGCATGAACGGAATTGCCAGCAGCCCGGCGATCGCAACGATTAAGCGCTTCATCCTGTCTCCCCCCGATTATCCGGCGACCTTTAGGTGCGCCGATTTCACTGCGACCTATGTACGGGAAACTGGGCGATAGACAATTGAAGTTTTTCGCGCCTGCGCGCTCAAGCGCGCTTTTGACGCACGTGCGCACCGCGCCATCAGTACCCGAGCGCCAGGCCGTCCTTGCGCGCGTCTGAGCCGCCTATCAATACACCGCGGTCCCAGTCGATCTTGACGGCCTGCGCGCCGCCCCAGGGCATATCAGCCTTGGCGACTTTATGGCCGCGCGCGATCAGGCCGTCGATGACGGCCCGCGACGTGCCGCTCTCGACGAGAACTTTCTCGCCTTCAAAGAAAAAGCGCGGGAAGTCGATCGCCTGCTGCACGTCCATGCCGTAGTCGAGCATATTGTTGACGATCTGAACGTGTCCCATGGGCTGGTACGCGCCGCCCATCACGCCGAAGCTCATGTCGCAACGGCCGTTGCGCATGGTCATGCCGGGGATGATCGTGTGCATCGGCCGTTTGTCCGGGCCGAATGTATTCGGGTGATCGGCTTCCAGCGTGAAGCAGGCGCCCCGGTTGGTCAGCATGATGCCGCTTTTCTCGGTGCAGACGCCGAGGCCGAAGCCGGAATAGAGCGAATTGATGAAGGACACCGCGGTGCGGTCGCGGTCGACGACGCTGAGATACACTGTGTCGCTTTGCGGCGCGGGCGCGGCCGGCAATTGCGACTTCCTGCTCATGTCGATGAGCCCGGCGAGCTGCTTGCCGAATTTCTTGTCGAGGAGATCGGCAACCGGCGTGCGCATATGCGCGTCGTCGGCGATGTGGGTGTCGCGCACGGCATAGGCCAGCCGCGCGGTTTCGAGCAGCAAATGAAAGCGCTCGACGCCAAACGGATCGAGCGCGGCGACGTCGAAATTCTCAAGGATATTGAGCATCACCAGCGCGACCAGGCCCTGCCCGTTCGGCGGGATCTCGACGAGATCGAGGCCTTTGTAGTTGGTCGAAATCGGCGTGACCCGATCGCCGTGATGATTGGAAAAATCCTCTGCGTCGATGAACGAGCCTTTTGCGCCGAGTGTCCGCGCCATGTCGTCGGCGAGTTCGCCTTCGTAGAAAGCGCGCGCGCCTTTAGCGGCAAGCGTCTTCAAGGTCTGCGCCAGCGCCGGAAAGCGGATGACGTCGCCCTCGTTCGGCGCGCCGCCGTTGAACAGATAATGTTTCGACGCGCCAGCATCGGCCTTCAGCTTGGCCTCGTTGCGCTTCCAGTCGAAGGCAACGCGGGCGGCGACGGGAAATCCACTCTCGGCATGCTTGATCGCGCTTTGCAGCACGCGGTCGAGGCCGAAGCGGCCATGATCCTTCAGGATCGCTTCCCAGGCGTCGAGCGCGCCGGGCACGGTGACGGCGTGAATCGACGCGCCGATCTCGGTCATGCCTTGCGTGCGCAAGGCCTCGAACGACGCCTTGCGGCCGGCGCGGCCGGAGCCGTTGTAACCCCACACAGGCTGGCCCGGCTTCGAGACCAGCGAATAACAATCGCCGCCGATGCCGGTCATGGCCGGCTCGACCACGCACAAGACCGCGACCGCGGCGACCGCGGCGTCGGCCGCCGTGCCGCCGGCGCGCAGCGCATCGATGGCCGCCAAAGTGGCCAGCGGATGCGAGGTCGCCGCCATGCCGTCGCAAGCGATCACCGGCGAGCGGCCGGGCAGTTGGAAGTCGCGGCTCATTTTAGTGTCCGAACTATTGGGAGGTGGTGATGTTCGGGACGGTGCCTTCGACCGTGAGGTCGCGCTGCGCCGAGCGCAAGGTAATGGCGAAGCCGCCCATCACGTCGACGATGCCGATGATCAGCAAAAGGAAAAACGTTGCGGTCGCCGCCTGCTTGACCAGGATGAACTCGACCAGCATGACCAGGAACAACAGCAGCGACAGGCCGTGATCGACCACGGTGCGAATGCCGATGCGGGTCGCTTTCATCATCTCGCCGAACAGGACGACGATGGCGAACCCAATCAGCATGTCGCCGATCGACATGCTCCACTCGCTGCCCGACACCATGTGCACGGTTGTAAGCGCGCCGGTCCAGCTCAGGCCCGGCATCAGAAAAGCGATGATGTTGTAGATCGCGAAAGGGACCAGCAGCAGGGGAAAGCCAAGAGCGAACATCGAGCGCTTTCCCCGTGCTGAATTACGCTTCGGTCTTCACCTTGAGAACCTGACGGCCTTTGTACATGCCGGTCTTCAGGTCGATGTGGTGCGGACGGCGCAATTCGCCTGAGTCCTTGTCCTCGATATAGGTCGGCCGCTTGAGCGCGTCGGCCGAGCGGCGCATGCCGCGGCGCGACGGCGAGGTTTTTCTTTTCGGCACAGCCATGGAAAGCAACTCCTGGAAAGGCGCAGATTATCGGTTTGAATGCGGGCTTATAGAGGAAGGAAACGGCTTAGGCTAGCGCCAAATCCGCGCCTTTTTGGCGTTTAGCGGGCCGGTTTGACGCATATGGCGACCCCGGGCGAGCGGGCGGCCCGGCCCTCATAGAGCCCGGCCAGACGCCGCAACCCCGGGCCGGGCTTTTTGGCGTCCCGGGTCACCGGATTGGGCAGCATCGCCGCCAGGAGCGCCGCCTCGTAACGGCTGAGACCCTCGGCCGGCCGGCCAAAGGCCCGCCGTGCGCCCGCCTCGGCGCCGAATTCGCCGTCCGGACCCCATTCGGCGATATTGAGATAAAGCTCGAGGACCCGCCGCTTGGGCAAAACCAGATCGATCCAAAGCGCCAGCGGGAACTCCAGCCCCTTGCGAATGAGGCTGCGGCCCGGCCACAAAAACAGGTTCTTGGCGAGCTGCTGGGTGATGGTCGAGCCGCCGCGCAGGTCATCGAGGCCCTCGGCATCCTCGATAGCATTGTTGATTTCGGTGAAATCGACGCCGTGATGGCTGCAAAAACGGCCGTCCTCGGCAACCAATACGGCCAGCGGCAAGGCCGGCGACATCCGCGCCAGCGGCACGTATTGATGCTCCACCCGCTGGCCGGTCAGGCCGCGCCACAGCATCACGGTCGAGACCGGGTTAACCACAGCGTACAAAACCGTCAGGCCATAGGGCAGCACCAGCAGTCCGGCGAGGACGTAAAGCGCCAGCCGCAACGGCCGTCTCAGCCGCGGCAGCCGCAGAATGTCGGAGGCAAGGCTGGGCCGCCCGGGCGGGCGAAAGTCGGGGCTATCCATCACGCCCTAAGTCTAGCCCATCCCGCCGCCGATTGCGGCGAATGCCTCACTAAGGCAAATATGCCGCATGACATCGACCGATTTCGCCAACCGCCTGACCGCCGTCGCCGCCGACAGCGAAGCGCTGCTCGCGCATCTGCTCGACGGCGCGGTGCTGCCGGGCGAAACGGCGCGGCCGCCGCGCCTGCTGGAGGCCATGCGCGCCGGCGCGCTCGGCGGCGGCAAGCGCCTGCGTCCTTTCCTCGTCGTCGAGACCGCCGCTCTGTTCGGCGCGCCACGCGATGGCGCGCTGCTCGCCGGCTGCGCGCTCGAACTGCTGCACTGTTATTCGCTGGTGCATGACGACTTGCCGGCGATGGACAATGACGACCTGCGCCGCGGCAAGCCGACCGTGCACAAGGCCTTCGACGAGGCGACCGCGATCCTCGCCGGCGACGCGCTGCTGACGCTGGCCTTCGACATCGTGGCGCGCGAGGCGGTTCACGCCGACGCCAAGGTGCGGATCGCGCTGGTCACTGCGCTGGCGCGCGCGTCCGGCATCGGCGGCATGGCAGGCGGGCAGATGCTCGATCTTGCCGCCGAAGGCCGCTTCGAGAGCAAACGCGCGCTCAGCGAAAACGAAGTCGTCACCTTGCAGGCAATGAAGACCGGCGCGCTCATTCGTTTTGCCTGCGACGCCGGCGCGATTCTCGGACAGGCCGACGCGGCGGCGCGCGCTTCGATCGCGCATTACGGCGCGGCCATCGGCCAGGCATTCCAGATCGCCGACGACCTGCTCGACGTGGAAGGCGACAGCGCGACGCTCGGCAAAGCTACGGCCAAGGATGCCGCCGCCGGCAAGGCGACTTTGGTTTCAATCCACGGCGTGGCCGGCGCGCGCGCGAAGCTCGATCGACTGATCGCGGAAGCCGACGCGGCGCTGGCGCCGTTCGGATCCAAAGCCAACATCTTGCGCGCCACCGCGCGCTTCATCGCCGAAAGACGAAGCTAAACACCATGGCCAAACGCAAACCTCAACCAGCGCCGTCTTTATTCAAGCCGGCTCCTTTGCCGATCCGCATCTATCGCCTGCATGGCAAGCTCGCGGTCGCCGTGGCCATCGGCGTCGTGGTCGCCGTGGCCATGCACACCCTCGAAATGCGCGGCGTCGCGCGCGCGCTGATCGGCTGGGATGCCGGAGTCATTGTCTATCTGGCGCTGACCTATGCGATGATGTGGCGCACCGATGTCGAGGCGATCCGCAAGCGCGCCGGTGAGCAGGATGAAGGCGTGTATTTCATCCAGTTTCTGGCAGTCGCGGCGACATTCGCCAGCCTCGCCGCCGTGTTGTTCGCGCTGATTGGCTCCAAGCAATCGGGCGCGGCCACCGGCGTGCCTTTGGCCGTGCTGACCATTCTCCTGTCGTGGAGTTTCGTGCACACGATTTTCACCTTCCACTACGCGCATGAATATTATGGCGAACGCCGCGATGGCAAAATCGGCGGGCTCATTTTCCCGGACGATATCAAGCCGGACTATCGCGATTTTCTGTATTTCTCGCTGGTCATCGGCATGACGTCGCAGGTCTCGGACGTTCAGGTCACCAGCAAGATCATTCGCCGCATTGTCGCCGTGCACGGCGTACTGTCGTTCTTCTTCAATCTCGTCGTGCTGGCTCTGACCGTGAACATGATAGCCTCACTGCTATGACGGCGATTTTCCAGACCATTCTGCTGATGGCCGCGGTGCTGGCGGCGGTCGCGGTCGCGGCCAACCGGTTGCATGTCGCGCCGTCGATATTGCTGGTGGTCGCCGGTGTCGGCATGGCGCTGATCCCGGGCCTGCCAAAAATAGAACTGGCGCCCGAACTGGTGCTGCTGGTGATCCTGCCGCCTTTGATCTATTCGGCCGGCGTCGCCATGAGCTGGCGCGAATTCAAATTCAACCTGCGGCCGATTGCACTGCTCGCCTTCGGCTGCGTCGTCTTCACCACCTGCGCGGTGGCGTCGGCGGCGCATTATCTGCTCGGCTTCGACTGGCCGGTCGGCTTTCTTCTGGGCGCGATCATCGCACCGCCCGACACGGTCGCGCCTTTGGCCATCGCGCGCCGCCTCGGCCTGCCGCGACGGCTCGTTGTCGTGCTCGAAGGCGAAGGCCTCGCCAATGACGCGACCGCGCTGATCCTCTATCGCTTCGCCGTCATCGCCGTCTCGACCGGCGCGTTCTCGTTAGGCGAAGCGGCCGGCACGTTCAGCCTGATCGTCGTCGGCGAAGTCATCTACGGCATCGCCGTCGGCTGGCTGTCGCTGCGGCTGCGCAAATGGGCGCGCGAGCCGCGCGTCGAAATAACTTTGTCGCTGATGACGCCCTATCTCGCTTACTGGGTGCCGGAGCATCTGCACGGCTCCGGCGTACTCGCCACCGTCGCCTGCGGACTCTATGTCAGCTGGAACGGGCCGCGGCTCATCCCGCCGGCGACACGGCTGCAAGGCATCTTCTTCTGGGATCTCATCGTCTATCTGATCGAAGGCTTCGTGTTTCTGCTCACCGGCCTGCAGGCGCGCACCTTGATCGAGCAGACGCATGCTTTCTCGCTGCGCGAACTGCTGATCGCGACCGCCTGGACCACCGTAATCGTCATCGTCGCACGCTTCGTCTGGGTGTTTCCGGCGACTTATCTGCCGCGCTGGCTGATCCCGGCGCTACGCCGGCGCGATCCGGCGCCGCCGTGGCAGGGTCCGTTCCTGCTGTCGTTTACCGGCATTCGCGGCGTCGTGTCGCTCGCCGCCGCGCTGGCGCTGCCTTACGTCATCGCCAACGGCCAGCCGTTCCCGCACCGCGACATGATCCTGTTCATCACCTTCGGCGTGATCATCGTCACGCTGGTCGGACAGGGCTTGATGGTGCCGACGGTCGTGCGCTGGCTCGGTTTAGGCAAGCTCGGCAAGCAGGAGCACGTCGAGGAAATCAAACGCGAGCTGGACGCGCGCAAGGCGGCGCTGATCGAAGTGACCAAAAGGCTCGACAAGGCGATCGCCGACCATGAGTTGCCGTCCTACGTCGCCGAGCATCTGCGCACGCGCAACAAGAGCCGTTTGCAGATCATCCCGAACAATCTCGCCGACGATCTTTCGTTGGTGCGGCAGACCGCCGCGCTGAAAAAAGAACTGATCGATGCCGAGCGCGATTTCATCTATCAACTCTTGCGCGACGGCAAGATCACCGACGAGGCGCGCCGCCGCATCGAATACGAATTGGATTTGGAGGAAGCCGGGGTCGCCAACCGCGGCAAGGACGGCGGCGGGTGGATGTAGCGCGTTCTTCCCTCGCCCCGTTCTTACGGGGAGAGGGAAGAAAGGGCGCCGCGCTTGCGCGAGGCACAGCTCTTACTCCACCTTCACATACCTAATATCGACGAACAGCGACATGTCGCGTTCTTTCAAACGCGGCGGTTTGCCGCCCGGCTCCGGCGCATAGGTGATCGTGACCTTGTTGTTCGCGGTCCATTCGATTTTCGGCAGCGCGGCGCGCCTGGCCGGCGCGGCGCAGGGCCCGCTGTAGACCTCGTAGCTCGAGTCGCTGGCGACAAAGCTGTCGGGATAGACCGACAGAAAGATGGCGATGCTATCGACGCAAAAATTGACAGACGTATCGTTCGACACGGTCAAGCGCACCGCCTTGTATTTGCCGCCCGGCGAGGCGACCGCGACAAGCGCCTTGTCGGCGCGGTCGGTGGTGGCGGCGAGATAAATCGAGCCGGCGATCAAGGCCAGCATCAGGCCAAAGAATCCGATCAGGAAGGGTTTGGCTTTCAAGACTTTGTCTTCAAGGTTTTGGCGCTCACTCGGCGGCCGTGCGCGAACCGGCGCCTGATCCTGAACCAAAGCGGCGTTCGATATAATCGACCACCATCTGCTTGAAGTCGGCGGCGACCGTGGCGCCGCGCAAGGTGGCGACCTTCTTGCCGTCGACGAAGACCGGCGCGGTGGGCGTCTCGCCAGTGCCGGGCAACGAAATGCCGATGTCGGCGTGCTTGCTCTCGCCGGGGCCATTTACGATGCAGCCCATCACCGCAACGTTGAGCGTCTCGACGCCGGGATAGCGCGTCTTCCATTCCGGCATCGAGGTGCGAATGAAACTCTGGATGTCGCCGGCCAGTTGCTGGAACGTCGTCGACGTGGTGCGGCCACAGCCCGGACAAGCCGCGACCAGCGGCACGAAAGTGCGCAGGCCCATGGTCTGCAACAATTCCTGCGCGACCTGAACCTCTAACGTGCGGTCGCCGTTCGGCTCCGGCGTCAGCGACACGCGCACGGTGTCGCCGATGCCCTGCTGCAGCAGCACGCCCATCGCGGCGGACGAAGCGACGATGCCCTTCGAGCCCATGCCGGCCTCAGTGAGGCCGAGGTGCAAAGCGTAATCGGAACGGCGCGCCAGTTCGGTGTAAACGGCGATGAGATCCTGCACGGCGGAAACCTTGGCCGACAGGATGATGCGATTTTTTGCCAGGCCAATCTCCTCGGCGCGCGCCGCCGACAGCAGCGCCGACTGCACCATGGCTTCGTGCATCACGGCGCGCGCGTCGAGCGGCTCGGGCTGCCTTGAATTTTCGTCCATTAACTTGGTGAGCAGTTCCTGATCGAGCGAGCCCCAGTTGACGCCGATGCGCACCGGCCTGCCGTGCTTGATCGCCATTTCGACGATCTGGGTGAATTGCGGATCGCGCTTGTTCTTGAAACCGACATTGCCGGGATTGATGCGATATTTGTCGAGCGCCTCAGCCATAGCCGGGTAATCGTTGAGCAGCGTGTGGCCGTTGTAATGAAAGTCGCCGACGATCGGCACCTTCACATTCATCTGCGCCAGCCGCTCCTTGATGCGCGGCACGGCGGCGGCGGCCTCGGGGCGGTCGACGGTGATGCGCACCAGTTCGGAACCCGCGCGCGCCAGCGCGGCAACCTGGCGCGCGGTGCCCTCGGCGTCCGCCGTGTCGGTATTGGTCATCGACTGCACGACGATCGGCGCAGCCCCGCCGACGGCAATGCCGCCGACATCCACCGCGACCGTTTTATGACGTGTTTGCGTGCTCATATTGCGATCCTGACCGCACCGGAGTGCCAGACAAATATAGCACGGTCAACGCGGTCTGTTCACCAGAACCAGACCGCCGGCCACCAGGGCGACGGCGGCCGCAAATGCGGCGGTCAAGGGATCGCCGAGCACCAGATGGCCGCCGGCGACGCCGAACAAGGGCGTGAGAAATGAAAAGGCGGACAACCGGTTGGCGGAATAATTCTTGATCAGCCAGAACCAGACCACATAGGTGACGCTGACCACCCAGGCGGTTTGATAGGCCAGCGCGCCAAGCGCCAGTGCGTCCGGAATATGCGCGAAGGTTTCGCCGGCGGCCCACGCGCCGGCGCCCAGCATCGGCGCCGAGATCAACAACTGATAAAGCATCACCTTTTCGGCCGACGTGGCATTCAGGCGGCTCGCCTTGATGATGAGGGTCGTGATCGCCCAGGCCAATGCGCCGCCGACCGTCAGAATGTCGCCCAACGTCTGGCGCGGATCGAGCGCCGGCGTCGGCAATCCGAATGCCACCAACATGCCGGCAAACGACAGGCACAGTCCGATCCATTGCCAGAGCCTGAACCGGTCGGCGGGGAGAAAAATGCGTGCGCCGAGCACGACGAAAAACGGCGCCAGATACAGAAACAACACCGCGCGCGTCGCCGTCGTAAAAGCGAGGCCCTGATAGATGCAGAGGAACTCGAGGCCAAAGGCGAATCCGGCGGCCAGACCCGGCCACAAAGTGCCGTCGCGCGCGAACAGCGGAATGCCGCGCAGGCGGCACCACAGGGCGACGATGATCGCCGCGACCAGCGAGCGGATGGCGCCTTGCAGCAACGGCGGTATGTCGTGGATCGCCAGCTTCACCGCGACCTGATTGAAACCCCAGGACAGGCAAAGCAGCACGGTGAGCGCGATGGCAACGGCGTCGAGCGGGCGCGTGGTGTGGTGGGTGTCGGGAGAGGACATTGGAAGGGTTTCCGGCGAACAGCCCTTTAGCGTGCAACAACACCGTTGTCATGCCCGGGCTTGACCCGGGCAGCCATGACCGTCGGGCGTCATTAAAAGCCTTACGTAAATCTGCCCTTGCCGGTCGATCTCATGGATTGCCGGGTCAAGCCCGGCAATGACAGCGCTTGGAGCTACACCGTCACGCCGCCCTGCAGTTCACGCAGATACCGGAAATTTCGATCACCGGTGTCTTCGGCGCGAAGCCGGCGGCGCGCGAGGCGTTTCTGATCGTCTCGGCGACGGCGGCCGAGGCGGCCTCGCCGACCGCGCCGCATTTCTCGCAGATCAGGAACACGACTGGGTCGCCGCTCTCGTGATTATGCGCGCAGGCGATGAAGGCGTTGCGGCTTTCGATGCGATGCACCAGCCCCTGCTCGCGCAGGAAATCGAGCGCGCGATAGATGGTGATCGGCGCCGGCCGCGCGCCCTGCTCGGCCAGCCGGTCGATCAGCTCATAGGCGCCGAGCGGCGCATGGCTGGCCAGCAGCGCTTCCAGCACCCGGCGGCGGATCGGCGTCAGCTTTTCCTTGTGCGCGGCGCAGGTCGCCTCGGCGTGCGCGATGGCGTCGCTGGCGCAGCGGTCATGGTCGTGCCCCGGCGTCGGAAATACCGCGCGGCCATGTGATTTCTTCAGTGTGGCTTTAGCCAAGGCCCGCTCCGCCGTCATACTCAAGTCTAACCCGACGTTTCCACATTCGGGCCACCTCGTACATATATATTGCAGTGCAATAAGAATAGAGGCAGGTTTCAGCACGCCTCCCAAGGGGTAACCTGCCCGACATCCCGCCCTTTGGCCGACACGGCCGCACGGACAAGAGGACTTTCATGCTCAAAGGCAAAACGGCTCTGGTCACCGGTTCCACCTCCGGCATCGGGCTGGCCACCGCGCGGGCGCTGGCCGCCGACGGCGCCAATATCATGCTCAACGGTTTCGGCGACAAGGACGCGATCGAGAAGGAGCGCGCGGGCCTCGAAAAGGAATTCGGCATCAAGGCGCTTTATTCGCCGGCCGACATGTCCAAGCCCGCGGAAATCGCGGCGATGATCGCGACCACCGAAAAAGAATTCGGCGCGCTCGACGTGCTGGTCAACAATGCCGGCATTCAACATGTCGCCAGCATCGAGGATTTCCCGATCGACAAATGGGACGCGGTGATAGCCATCAACCTGTCGTCGGCGTTTCACGGCATTCGCGCCGCGATCCCCGGAATGAAGAAGCGCAAGTGGGGCCGCATCATCAATATCGCCTCGGCGCACGGCCTGGTGGCGAGCGCGCAAAAAGTTGCCTACGTCGCCGCCAAGCACGGCATTGTCGGCATGACCAAGGTGGTGGCCATCGAAGCGGCCAATGACGGCGTTACCTGCAACGCGATCTGCCCCGGCTGGGTGCTGACGCCACTCGTGCAGAAGCAGATCGATGCGCGCGCGCAGGCCTCCGGCCAATCCGTGCGCGAAGCGGAGATCGCGCTGTTGTCCGAGAAGCAGCCGATGCACCAGTTCTCCAAACCGGAAGGCATCGGCGCGCTGGCGGTGTTCCTGTGCAGCGACGGCGCGGCGACGATCACCGGTTCTGCCTATTCCATCGACGGCGGCTGGGTGGCGCAGTGAGTTCTTGTCGTCCCGGGCGAATGAGCAAAGCGAAGAAGACCTGGGACCCATACGCCGCAGTCCATCGTGAGGACACGGCGTATGGGTCCCCGCTTTCGCGGGGACGACACCGATGATTAGTCTGATTTCCCGCGCTCTCGGCGGCGACAAACCGCAAAAGCCGAAACGCATCAATCTCGCGCTGCAGGGCGGCGGCGCGCACGGCGCATTTACCTGGGGCGTGCTCGATCATCTGCTGGAAGATGGCCGGCTGACCATCGAGGGCATTTCCGGAACGTCCGCCGGCGCGGTCAACGCGGTGATGCTGGCCGACGGCCTCAAGCGCGGCGGGCCCGAGGAAGCGCGCAAGCGGCTTTCGGATTTCTGGCGCGCGGCGAGTCTCGGCGGCGATCTGCCGCCGCTGCAACGCGCCGTCGCCGACCGGTTATTCACTTTATTGCCCGGCGAAGGCTCGCCGACCTTCAACTGGCTGTCGGCCTGGTCGCAGTACCTGTCGCCTTACGATCTCAACCCGCTGAACATCAATCCGCTCAAGGACCTTATCGAACGCTTTGTCGATTTCGATGCCTTGCGCGCCGACGCGCGGCAGATTTTCATCGCCGCCACCAATGTGCAGACCGGCCGGCTGCATATTTTTCCGCACGAGAAGATTTCCGCCGAAGCGGTGATGGCCTCGGCCTGCCTGCCGGCGGTGTTTCGCGCCGTCGAGATCGACGGCGTGCCCTATTGGGACGGCGGCTATCTCGGCAACCCGGTGCTGTATCCGTTCTTCCGCTCGACCGACACCGAAGACGTCATCATCGTCCAGATCAATCCCTTGGTGCGAAAGAAAATCCCGCACTCGACCCGAGACATCATGGGCCGCGTCAGCGAGATCACCTTCAATTCGGCGCTGATGGCGGAATTGCGGGCGATCGAATTCGTCAACCGGCTGATCGATCAGGGCCGCGTGCCGCACGGCAAAGGGCCGAACGAATACCGCCGCATCAACGTGCATCGCATTGTCCTCGAAGGCCTCGGCGAACGGCTGTCGTCGTCGTCCAAGCTGCGCAATGATTTCGAATCGCTCGAACTCTTGCGCAAGGTCGGCCAGCGCGCGGCGCGGCGTTTCCTTGACGCGCATTTCGACGACATCGGCGTGCGCTCGAGCGTCGACCTGCAGGCCGAGGTCTATTCGGAGCGGGGGTGATACAGTAACCCCATGACCGAACTGTTTGCCGAAATCGGCCGCGCCCGGCTGGAAATCGAAATCGCCGACATCACCACGCTCGACGTCGCGGCGATCGTCAACGCGGCGAATTCATCGCTGCTCGGCGGCGGCGGTGTCGATGGCGCCATTCACCGCGCCGCCGGCCCGCAATTGCTGGAGGAGTGCCGCGCGCTCGGCGGCTGCGACACCGGCGACGCCAAGATCACGCATGGCTATAATTTGAAAGCGCAGGCGGTCATTCACGCGGTCGGGCCAGTGTGGATGGGCGGCATCGCCGGCGAGCATGCGCTATTGGCAAGTTGTTATCGCACCTCGCTGGCGCTCGCCGCGCAACACAGCCTGCCGTCGCTGGCTTTTCCGGCGATCTCGACCGGCATCTATCGTTTTCCGCCCGACGCCGCCGCGCGCATCGCCGTCGGCACGGTGGCGTCGGAACTCGCAGGGTTATCGCGCGGCGCGGCGCCCGTTCTGTCGCGTGTGATCTACTGCTGCTTCTCGGCCGAGAGCGCCGAGCACCACAAGGATGCGTTTGGGGAGTTGGGGTTGGTTTAGCTTCTGTGTCCCGGACGCGGTGCGGCGTGAAACGCTGCGCCGCAGATCCGGGACCTTTCCACCCAACAACGCACGACGGTCCCGGTTCTGCAGCGCACCACTTCGTGCTGCGCTGCGTCCGGGACAGGTTAAACCTTCGGCGCCACATCAAGCCTTGCGACCCAGCCTTCAAGCCCGGGCGCGGCGGCGGGATAGAGCTTCATCACCTCAGGATCATGGCCCGGCACGAAGTGATGCCGTGACGAGGCCAGCTTCAGCAAGGTCCGGTAGCCCTCCAGCGTATCGCCGACTGAATAGGTGATCGGGAAGACGCGGCCTTCGTCCATATGCGAATAGAGATGGCAGCAGTCGGAAGCGACGACGACATAGCCGCGCTTCGTTTTCACACGCACGCACTGCAAGCCCTTTGAGTGGCCGCCGATCTTGTGCACGGTGATGCCGGGCGCCAGTTCGTCGGCGCCGTCATGGAATTCGCAGCGATAGGCGAACACCTTCTTGACCATCGCCTGCACGTCGCTCTCGCTGAACGGAATGCGCAGCATCTTGTGGCACATGCAGCGGCCGGTGGCGTAGGCCATCTCCTCGTCCTGGATGTGATAGCGGGCATTCGGGAACAGATCGTAATTGCCGGCGTGATCCCAGTGCATATGCGTGGCGATGACGTGCTCGACCTTGTCGGGCCGGATGCCGAGCGCCATCAATCCCTCGCCGACCGGCTTGATGATGGTGCGGCCGCGCTCCTTGGCCGCGGCCTCGTCGAAACCGGTGTCAACGACGAACGTGCCGGACGGGCCCTTGATGACCCAGACATAATAGGCGATCGAGGTCATCTCGTCGTGCGGATCGCCGAACACATAGTTCTCAGAGCGCTTGCGCGCATGCTCGGCATATTTGACGGCAAAGACTTCGTGAATGTCGTCGCTCATTGTTATGCTCTCGCCAATGCTTGAACCTTGCCGACGATGACGCCGGCGCGCCGCTCGACCGGCTGAACGATGGTGGTGAAGTCCTTGTCGGCGCCGATCTCGCTGGCGACGCGTTCCCACAGCGAGGCGACCATGCCCATCATGTCGGTCGGCACGCCGGCGGCCTTGGCCTCGGCCAGACACAACCGCACATCCTTGAGCATCAGCGCGGTGGCAAATCCGGCGTCGAACGTGCGCGGCAGGATGGCGTTGGGAAATTTGCCGGTCGATGCGGTGTTGCGCCCCGAGCCGGCATTGATGACGTCGATCATGATCGCCGGATCAAGCCCGGCCTTCACGCCCATCACAATCGCTTCCGAGGTCGCCGCCATCGCGGTTGCCGACAGGAAATTATTGGCGAGCTTCATGGTCTGCGCCATGCCCGGCTGGTGGCCGATGACGAAGACCGAGCCGAACACGCCGAGTGCGTCCTTGACGACGTCGATATCGGCTTGCGGCCCCGACACCATCACCGCCAGTGTGCCCTTCACCGCGCCGGCGACGCCGCCCGACACCGGCGAGTCGATCTGCGCGATGTTCTTTTTGGCGAGAGCGGCTGCGATGTCGGCGGCGGCGCGCGAGCCAGTGGTCGACAGATCGACGAAGCGCTTGATGCGTTTGCCGTGAATGACGCCGTTGTCGCCGGTCGCGACGCTGGCGACGATATGCGGTTCCGGCAGGCTGGCCAGCACGGTCTCGACCCGGTCCGCGACATCGACCGGCGACGCGGCCAGTTGCGCGCCAAGCGCCGTCAAGGGCGCGGCTGCGTCAGCGCGCGTGTCGAAAACAACCAGAGTGTGCCCGGCCTCGATCAGGCGCCGCGCCATCGGCTGCCCCATTTTGCCCAGACCGATGAAGCCAATTTGCATGGTCGCGTTTCCGTCCTGTTGAGGTTTTTTCCGGCGGCGACATTGCCCGATGCGGTCCCCGCCGTCACCTCGCCCGGGCCAGGAAAAGGGCTCTTGTTTATATTATAAGCCTCCTTATTATATAAGTACTCTCCGATGGATGCCCCGATGTCGAAACTCCCGGCCAAGCGAGAAATCGCCTTTACGATCATGGACGTAGCCAGGATGCTGCGGACCTATGCCGACCAGCGCGCGCGCCAGTTCGGCATCTCGCGAGCGCAGTGGACCGTGCTGATCCGGATCGACCGCACCGAGGGCCTCAAGCAATCGGAACTCGCCGACATTCTCGACATGCAGCCGATCTCGCTAACCCGCCTGCTCGACCGGTTGGCCGAAAACGGCCTGATCGAGCGCCGTGCCGATCCGAACGATCGCCGCGCCAATCGCTTGTATCTGAAGCCGGCGGCGCGGCCGATGCTGGAACAGCTCGCCGCCCTGGGCACCGACATGATGACGACCGTGCTCGACGGGCTCGATACCAGGACCGTCGAACGTATGCTGAGCGATCTCGGCCTGATCAAGGACAATCTGCGCGCCGCGATCGGCCGCAGCGCCAATCAATCCCAACCGCAAACCAATGTGCTGGCCTCATGAGTGATAAAGTCCTGAAAGTCGTTCCAGCTCCGGAATCGAAAGCCTCGCCCGAGGCGACAACCGGCGCGCCGGTATCCGGACGCGTCGCCGCATTCAAGCGCGCGAATCTGCGTATGATCCTGCTGGTGGCGCTGCCGTCGCTGGCGGTGCTGATCGGGCTCGGTATCTATGTGACCGGCGGGCGCTATATCGGCACCGACAACGCCTATGTCGGCGCGCAGAAAGTACTGATCACGCCGGACATCTCCGGCAAGGTCATCCGCGTCGCCGTGCGCGAGGGCCAGCACGTCCAGGCCGGCGATGAACTGATGACGCTCGATCCCGAGCCCTATCAGCTGGCGCTGGCGTCGGCGCAGGCCAAGCTGAACACCGCGCGCAGCAATTACGCCAAGCTCAAGAGCAACCTGACATCGCTCGGCACGCTCGCCGACCTGGCGCAGAAGAACGTCGACCTCAAGCAGCGCGACGTCGATCGCAAGAGCAAGCTGGTGGCGACGCAGGCCGGCTCGCAGGCCGATGTCGACACCGCAACCGGCACTTTGGTGACGGCGCAATTGCAGGCGCAGTACACCAGCCAGCAGCGCGACGATGCGCTCAACCAGTTGCTCGGCGATGCCAACCTGCCGCTCGAAAAGTTTCCGGAATATGCGCAGGCCAAGGCCGCGCTCGACAATGCGCAGCGCGACCTCGACCATACCGTGCTGCGCGCGCCGATATCCGGCACCGCGACGCAGGTCGACAATATCCAGCTCGGCCGTTTCGTCGCCGCCGGCGGACCGATCCTCAGCGTCATCGACGACAGCGCGCCGTGGGTCGACGCCAACCCGAAGGAAACCGACATCACCTATCTGCGCATCGGCCAGAAGGCGACGCTCGATGTCGACTCGTTCCCCGACCACACCTTCAAGGGCACCGTCGTGGCGGTGAGCCCCGGCACCGGTTCGCAGTTCTCGATTCTGCCGGCGCAGAACGCCAGCGGCAACTGGGTCAAGGTGGTGCAGCGCGTTCCGGTCCGCATTGCCTTCGACAAGGATGAGGATACGCATCTGCTGCGTACTGGCATGAGCGTCAATGTCGAGATCGACACCGGCCACAGCCGCATCCCGTTCATGTCGAAAGAACTGGCGAAATGAGCCCCGCCGGCGCGAAAATGGCGCCGACATCGCGCCGCATACTGATCACGGTCTGCGCGATGACCGCGACCATCATGCAGGCGCTCGACACGACGATCGCCAACGTGGCGCTGCCCTATATGCAGGGTTCGCTGTCGGCCTCGCTCGACCAGATCAACTGGGTGCTGACGTCCTATATCGTCGCCGCCGCGATCATGACCGCGCCGATCGGCTGGCTCGCCGACCGTTTCGGCCGCAAGAAGCTGTTCATCATCTGCGTCGCCGGCTTCACCGCCGCGTCGCTTTTATGCGCGCTGGCGCAGAACATCGAGCAGATGGTGTTGTTCCGCCTGCTGCAAGGCATGGCCGGCGCGGCTTTGGTGCCGCTGTCGCAATCGGTGATGCTGGATTCCTATTCGCTGCAGGAGCGCGCCAAAGCGATGGCGATCTGGGGCATGGGCGTGATGCTCGGCCCGATCATGGGGCCGACGCTCGGGGCATGGCTGACCGATAATTATTCCTGGCACTGGGTGTTCCTGATCAACCTGCCGATCGGCGTTCTCACCGTCGCCGGCATGATGCTGTTCATGGAAGAAACCAAGAAGCAGGAGCATCTGATCTTCGACTGGTTCGGCTTCATCGCGCTGGCCATCGGCATCGGCTCGCTGCAATTGATGCTCGATCGCGGCGAACAGGTCGGCTGGTTCGGCGCCCGCGAAATCTGGGTCGAGGCCATCGTCTCGGCCGCCGGCTTCTATTATTTCTTCGCCCATTCGCTGACGACGCCTCAGCCTTTCGTCAATTTCGAGATGTTCAAGGACCGCAATTTTGTCAGCGGCTGCGTGTTCATGCTGGTCATCGGCGTGGTGCTGTTCGGCACCATGGCGCTGGTCACGCCGTTCATGCAAAACCTGCTCGACTATCCGATCCAGACCGCCGGTTTTCTGCTTGGCACGCGCGGCGTCGGCACCTTGCTGACGATGATGGCGGCGCCGCGGCTGATGCGGATGATCGAGCCGCGCTATCTGATCCTCGGCGGTCTCCTGATCACCGCCGCAACCTTGTACGAAATGACCGGCTGGTCGCTCGACGTCCGGCAAATGACCATCGTGGTCACCAACATCGCCCAGGGCGTCGGCCTCGGCCTGCTGTTCGTGCCGGTGACCTCTGTCGCCTTCACCACGCTGGCTGGCACATTGCGCAACGGCGCGACATCGATGACGACTTTGCTGCGCAATATCGGCTCGTCGATCGGCATTTCGATGATGATCGCCAACCTGACCAGCAAGACAACGATCATGCACGAAACCATCGGCGCGTCGGTCACGCCATTCAACGATGCGCTGCAGATGCAGGACGTCGCGACGAATCTCAACATCGCGACCGACTCCGGCAAGGCCATGCTCGACGGCATCATCACGCAGCAGGCGGCGCTGATCGCCTATCTCAATGACTTCAAGCTTCTGATGGTGCTGACATTGCTGATGGTGCCGCTGGTGATGCTGATCGGCACGGCAAAATCGCCGGGCGCGGCCGGTCCCGCCAAGCAGGAAGAAGTCATCCACGCGATGGATTAGCGCCTATTTCGGCTCGAACTCGGCTTTGATCTTCTCTGTCTGCGCGCCAAGCGTCGGGATCGCGCCGTACTCCCGCTTCTCGCCGACGAATTGCGCCGACGGTGCCGGCATGCTCGCCGGGCCGCTTGGCGTATCGACGGTCACTCGCCGCAAATGCGGATGCGTCGCCAGCAGCGCCGAATCGTTGACACGGGCAAAGGCAATATCGGCGGCGGCAAGCTTCATCATCAGCGGCTCGACATCCTGCGTGGCGAATACCTTCGCCACTTCGGCGTCGGTCTGCGCGCGGTTGGCCTGACGCTGCGGATTGGTGGCGAAACGCTCATCGGCGCCGAGCGCGGCGTTGCCCAATACCTTATCGGCGAGCACGCGCCATTCGCGGTCGTTCTGGATCGAGATCAGAATGTCGGCGCCGTCGCGCGTCTTGAACACGCCGTAGGGCGCGATGGTCGGATGCGCCAAGCCAACGCGCTTGAACGGGTTGCCCCATTCCTGATTGAGCAGCGGAATGGTCATCCACTCGGCCATGGCGTCGAACATGGAAATCGAAATGGTCGCGCCTTCGCCGGTGCGGCCGCGGCGGATGATCGCCTCAAGGATCGCCTCATAGGCGCTTAGTCCCGCGGCGATATCGACAACCGACACGCCGACGCGCGCCGGTGCTTCCGGGCCGCCGGTGACCGACGATAACCCTGACTCGGCCTGGATCAGAAGATCGTAGGCCTTGCGCTGCGCGAACGGTCCGGTTTCGCCATAGCCGGAAATCGACGCGCAGATCAGCGTCGGATAATCCTTGCGCAAGCGCTCGAACGAAAAGCCGAGCTTGCCGAGCGCGCCGGGCTTGAGGTTCTGCACGAAGACATCGGCCCTGGCGAGCATGGCCTCCAGCAGCGCCCTGTCGTCGTCCTTGGTGAGATCGAGGACG
>CAIMEA010000183.1 GCA_903839845.1 uncultured Hyphomicrobiales bacterium | reverse complement strand
TCAAGCCTACTTCAACCCGCTGCCAATCCGCTTGGCAGCTTAACCCCGGCAGACGCTCCACTTATCGACGCGGAGAATCTGTTCAGATAACCGGGACCACCTCACTCGGCTTCACCAGCGGTCAGAGCTCGACCAATGGTATTGTCGGAACGCCGCTGACCGTCGACCAGATCGTTTCGGCCGTTAACGGCTCGTCCTCGTTGTCGTCGCAAGTCAAGGCGTCGAAGGATAGCACCGGTCATCTGGTCCTTCAGAACCTGACCGCCACGGCCGTCACCGTGAAGGGTATCACCGGTGCCGCCGTGACTGGCGTCGCGACCGACGTCCAGACACTGGCGGCCGGCACCGGCGGCGGCCTTAGCAGCGTCCGCCAGAGCCTGCTGACCCAGTTCAATTCGCTGCGCAGCCAGATAGATCAGGCGACAGGCGATTCGGGCTACAACGGTGTCAACCTGCTCAACGGCGATACGCTGAAATTGAACTTCAATGAAAACGGCACCAGTTCCATCAACGTCCAAACCAAGGATGCCAACGGCAACAGCTTCGCCATCAATAGCACGACTCTCGGCCTCTCCACCGCGACCACCGGCCAGTTCTCGGACAATTCCCAGCTCGATACCTTGAGCACGAGCCTGACCACGGCTTTGACTACACTTCGCACTCAGGCTTCATCTTTGGGTTCGTCGCTCTCGGTGGTGCAGACCCGCGAAGACTTCACCAAGGCGATGGTCAACACGCTGCAAACCGGCTCGGACAGCCTGGTCCTCGCCGATACCAACCAGGAAGGCGCCAACCTGCTCGCCTTGCAGACCCGCCAGTCGCTGTCGACCACGGCACTGTCGCTGTCGGCCGAAGCCGACAAGGCAGTGCTGCAGCTGTTCCAATAAGTTCAACCGGCAAAGAATACCGAACGGCGGGGCTAACGGCCCCGCCGTTTTTCTTTGGAGCCGGACGATTACCGGCTAATAACAGACCGATAGGATCGGACCGCGACCGATTCCTCAGGAGAAACAGCCATGCCATTGAAAGTCGAATTGAAGCCGGGCGAGCGTATCCTGATCGGAGAATGCGTCATCACCAACGCCGGCCATCGCGCCCAGTTCGTCATCGACGGCAAGGTGCCGATCATCCGCGAAAAGGACATCATGAGCTCCGAACAGGCCAATACTCCGGCCAAACGGATCTATTTGTCCATTTTGTTAATGTACACCTCACGCGACGCCCGCGATCAGCACGCGACCTATTTCACGCTGGTGAAAGACCTCGTCCAGGCTGCGCCAAGTACTTGGCCGCAAATAGAAATTATCAATAATCATATCTTAACGGGCAATCTCTATAAAGCACTCAAGCAAGCCAGGCAGTTAATCACCTACGAGCAGGAGCTCATTCGTAATGACGCAAGCGGCGCAGGCCTACGGCAAGACAGCGAATAAGACTTCAAATCCGCGGGATCTGGAGGCCGACCTGCTCCTGCAGGCGGCGTCGCAATTGCAGAATATTCGCGACGGCTGGGAATCCAAGCATACCGAACTCAACGCCGCGCTGAACAATAACCGCAAATTGTGGACGCTCCTGGTGGCGACCGTGACGCGGCCGGAAAACCCGTTGCCGGCCAATATCCGTCAGAACGTCGCCAATATCGGTCTTTACGTTTTCAAGCAGACCATCGCCGCCATGGCCAATCCGCGGCCGGAACATCTCGGCTCGCTGATCAATATCAATCGCGAACTGGCATCCGGACTGCGCAGCCACGCCTGACGCCGGGCAATATCAGGCAGAAAAAAGCCGCGGCATTATCCGCGGCTTTTTTGTTGCGCGCCAAGGTCGACGCCGCTCGGCTTGCTCAGGCGCCGAAGCCGCTATTTTATGTAGTTGACCAGACTGGTCTGGTACATCATCGACGTGATTTGCATGCTCGCCTGCAGTCGCGTCTGTAGCGCCAGGATCTGCGCCCCGACATCTTCGTTCGACACGCCTTCGATCTGCTGGAGATAATCGGACAGGGTCGCGGTTTGCTGCTGGTGACGATCCTGCGCCGCCTTGATCGAGACCTGCGCGCCGGCGAGATCGGTCTAGATACTGGCAACCGTCTGCGCGCCGGGACTGCCGGTCAGATTTTGCGTCAACCGCCCGTTCAAGGCGCTGCTCAGGTCGCCGCCGTTCGGATTGCTCGGCGCGATCGTCACCGCCGCTAATGTCGCCAGATTCTGCACGATCGAACGCAGTCCCTGCTCATTGCCGCGTACGCCGTAGCCGACCGCGAGCGTCGGATCGATGCGCGCGGTTGCCGTCGCGCGAGCGGAGTCGGACCCGGTTTCGCCGGTGTACCAGATAACCGTATCGGCCGAACTGCCGGTGGTCATCGCGGTGGCGCTGCCAAAGCCGGGGCCGGTCACGCGCGGCGGCGGCGTGCTGGCATCGGCGCTGAAGAATTCATTCGACGCCTGCACCGCCGAGGCGGCGGTCAACGCGGTGGCGGCCAATGTGCCGAGCGAGGTGGTGATCGCGCTGCTCAGATTGGCCGCGGTGGCGGTGCCGTCGGCGCCGATCAGAAACTGATTGGGACCCGGCGGCGACGTCGTCGTCGCTGTCATGCTCAGGTTTTCCGTGGTGCCGTCCGGCATGCTGAACCGCATCGTCAACGTATCGCCGGCGTTCGGAATGCCGCCCGACATATCGACCGAGACCGCCGGCGGCGTGCCGGTCGGTCCGCTCACCGTCGCATTGGTCAGCGATGACGAAATCGACGCCAGCTTGAAGCCGAAGGGCGATACCGCATCCTCGGCCACCGACACCGATGTCGCCGTCGGCGAGGTCACCGTCAGCCGGCCAAGGCCGCTGGTGCCGAGATCGGCCTGGTTGCGTTCGGAGATGATCTGCTTGAGCCCGGCCTGCGCGCCGTTGCCGTTCATGATGTGGTCATAGGTCTCGACCGCCGGCTTGTCGGTAGCGCGTCCGGAAAACAAATAGTGGTCGCCGGCCTGGGTATTGAGCAGACCCAATGCCTCATCGAGCGAGAACTGCGCCGTCGACTGCGCGGTATTGGCGCCGACCGCGCCGGTGCCGTAACTGCCCTGCATCATCGCCGTTTTCACGGAGTTACCGAGATCGGAGATGCGGCCGAGCGAGGTTTGCGCGACGTTGATGCGGGTCTGGACGTTGTCGGCGACGGAATCGAAACTGCCGATGGCGGACAGCTGCGCGCGCAAGCCGACCGTCATGCCGCGCTCGACACCGAGGCCGGCATAGGTCGTCGATTTCTTGCCGGTACTGAGCTGACGCTGCAAATCGTCGAGCGTGCTGCGCAAGTCGACAAGGGACTGGATCGCCGCCGACGGCTTACCGCCAACCGAAGATATCGTCATGATTTCCTCATATCCGCATCAAGGTGTCGATCATGTCCTTGACCGCCGACAAAACGCGGGCATTCGCCGCGTATGAATTCTGCAAAGACAACAGGTTCGCCATTTCCTGGTCGATATTGACGCCGGATGCATCGTCGAAACGCTTCTGTAACGCCGATTGGACGACGTCTTGGCCCTGCTTGAGAGAAGCCGCGGCATCGGCGGTCTGGCCCTGCACGCTGACCACCTGACGCAGAAAGGTGCTGATCGACCCGGTAAAGGGCGAATTGGTGCTGCCGACGCCGGTGGCCGGCGAATATTGCTGCGACGTGTTGGT
>CAIMEA010000182.1 GCA_903839845.1 uncultured Hyphomicrobiales bacterium | reverse complement strand
TATATGTTCGTCACCGGCCCGGACGTGGTGAAGACCGTGACCAACGAAGTCGTCACCGCGGAAGAACTCGGCGGCGCGTCGATCCACACCACCAAGTCCGGCGTCGCCGACGGTTCGTTCGACAACGACGTCGAGTGCCTGTTGCAGATGCGCCGGCTGATCGACTTCCTGCCGTCGAATTTCGAGGCGGGTCCGCCGTCATGGCCGACGCTCGACGAGGTCGACCGCATCGATGAATCGCTCGACACTTTGATCCCCGACAATCCGAACAAGCCCTACGACATCAAGGAACTGATCCAGAAGGTCGTCGACGAGGGCGACTTCTTCGAAATCTCCACCGCCTACGCCAAAAACATCGTCACCGGCTTCGGCCGCATTGCCGGCTCGACCGTCGGCTTCGTCGCCAACCAGCCGATGGTGCTGGCCGGCGTGCTCGACAGCGACGCCTCGCGCAAGGCGGCGCGCTTCGTGCGCTTCTGCGATGCCTTCAACATTCCGATCGTTACCTTCGTTGATGTGCCCGGCTTCCTGCCCGGCACCGACCAGGAATATGGCGGCCTGATCAAGCACGGCGCGAAACTCCTGTTCGCCTACAGCCAGTGCACCGTACCGCTGGTCACCGTCATCACGCGCAAGGCCTTCGGCGGCGCTTACGACGTGATGGCGTCAAAGCACATTGGCGGCGACGTCAATTATGCCTGGCCGACGGCGCAGATCGCGGTGATGGGCGCCAAGGGCGCGGTCGAGATCATTTTCCGCGCCGACATCGGCGACAAGGACAAGATCGCCGCGCGCACCAAGGAATACGAGGACCGCTTCCTGTCGCCCTTCGTCGCCGCCGAGCGCGGCTATATCGACGACGTCATCATGCCGCACGCGACGCGCAAGCGCATCGCCCGCGCGCTGGCCATGCTAAAGAACAAGCACGTCGAGGTGCCGAAGCGGAAGCACGATAATCTGCCGGTGTAGTTCTTCCTTTCCCTCTCTCCTCTGTGGGAGAGGGTAGCGAGCGTTGTAAACGCGTGGCGGATGAGGGGGCGTCTTATTTCGCCGTCATGGCCGGACTTGTTCCGGCCATCCACGTCTTCCATAATATTTGAAATATGGGAGGCTATGATGGTCATTCTCGACACATCACGCGTGACGCTCGTTAAGCCGGGCCAGACCTATGTCGGTAAGCAGGGCATTACCTACGGCGCCGGCGCGTCCGCCGAAACGGTGGGTGCGAACAAGATCTGCATGAACATCATGCCGATGCCGCCCGGCGCGCGCGCCAAGGCGCATTATCACAAGGGCATCGAGACCATCGCCTATATCCTGAGCGGCGAATGCTACGTCTATTACGGCGACAAGCTCGAACACCGCGTGCTGGTGCGCGCCGGCGAGCAATCCTTCGTGCCGGCCGATCTGGCGCACGCGCCGTGCAACGAAAGCGGCGCGCTCTGCACCTGGATCGTCGTGCATTCCTCCGGCAGCGATCAGGAAGGCATTGTCATGTTGCCGGACCTGGACAAGGCGCTGGCGGAGAGGGTGGGGGCGTAGGCGAGGAGCCGCCGAGCGCCGGAGTGTCGGCGATGGCGGCATGCCGCAGGGGCTGCCCGTCTTGCGGGCATGCGGTCGATCCTTTAATCTTCAGGTTGTCATCTGACGCGGGAGCTCTCGTCATGACAGAAAAATTCAATTTCGCCCCTTATTTCAAGGCTGTCTTGATTTTAATCGCGGGCACGCTGCTAAGCGCCCAAACAACGCTGACGTTGCCATCGGGTGACAAAAAGACGCCCGCGGGCTTCAAGGCCAAACGGCAAAGCGATGGTGGCTACCTGTTGATGGCGCCGCTCATCGAGCCGAAATCGCTCAAGAAAGATCGCTGCGATGAAAAGCCGCGTCCGGCCGATTGCGACGTTAAGTTCTAGGCCATTTCGTTACGCTGGCCGTACGACAAATCCGGTCGCGCGGGAAGATCGTCTGGGGCGCGTCCTCGGATATTGCGTTGCCGTGGTCGCGATCCTCGGCATTCCAATTGGGCTAAGTGGCTATTACGCCGGCGAACACACCAAGCGTGTGCAAAACACGTTTGAATTCTACAAGGATTTCAGGAGTCAGGCCTTTCAAGAAAAATATCAGTCACTCATCAATGTCGCAGAGATAAAAGACGGCGAAATCGATCGCATTATGACTCAGTTTCGCGACAACGTGGCGGAGCGCGACCGTAAAGTGCTCGAAATCATCGTCGACATAGCGGAGGCCGGCGATGCCCCGAAAAACATGAGCGCCGCGCTGCTGTTTTTCGACGGATTGGCGGCCTGCGTCAGCAACGGGTTATGCGACCGCAACGCGGCGGTCGCTCTGTTCAATGTTCCGTCACGTGAACTGGCGTCGGCCTATGGGCCTTACATTCTTTATATTCGCGCCAAGTACCAGAACGGCAAATACGGCACCGGCCTGTTCCAGACGCGCGCGCTGGAGACCGAGTGGTCAGTGTACTAGGGCACAAAACCCGACACCCGCGATGGGCTGTGCCATCCGCATTTTTTTGGTATTGACTATAATCCCAAGGTATGATGTCCTAGTAACCGTTCCACCCACATGAGGGGCGCTGTCATGAGGCGTCGTGAAGGCGGGGTGGAATGCGGCGCCCGCGGGCCGGTTTCGCAAGCCGGCACTCGGGAGGCCTCGGGTAACCGTCCGGGCCCACTACGGGGCTCTGCCTTGAATGGCTGGACGCAGGTGTGGACGAAGGCGGACGAAAGTCGGCCGGCAGAAGGGGTAGATCCCCTGTCCCACACCCGGAAGCACGGTCCCGGGGACTAAAAAAGCCGCACTGGCGCGCCGAGAGGCGCCGCGCATCGCAGGATGCGCGTACTTGTTAAAGGTAGCGCCGATCGGCGCGCCATTCCCTCATCTTTGAGGGACACAGCGAAAGACAGGCGCACCCGGCGCCTTCACAAACAACACGGGCGATGACGCTTGTCTGCATGTCGCTGTTTGAAAATTGAATCGGAAGCGTTGTGCATCCACCGGGCCTGCAAAAAAGCCCCCGGCTTGTGGCCGGAGGCTTTCGTCATGACCCGGTCTTGGCGGCGCGATCAGGCGTGGGCGTGTGTGACCGGCACGATGAGGCGGGCAAAGCCCGTCTCGTTGGCCAAGGTTTCGCGCCAGGCCTGGATCGCCAGTGCGGCCGAGGCGACGCCCCAGAACACCAGATATTCGATGCCGCCGAAATTCCACATCCACACCATGCCGCCCTTGAGCGCGAGCGTGCCGTAAACGGCGAAGGCCATGGTGCCGGCCGACATGAAGCCGACATAGCGGGTGTAGAGGTTGAAGGTCAGGCCGATGGCACAGAGAATTTCGGTCAGCAGCGCCAGCGACACCCAGAAGGCCGGCGGCTGGAATCCCATTTTGCCGAAGACGGCGACCGCGCCGGCGAAGCCGGTGAGCTTGAACATGATGTGCGGAATGTAGAACAGGCCGGCCATCACGCGAACGGCGACGGCGGGGTTAGTGATATCGAAATCATTCTTGGACGGGAACATGACACGGATCCTTTTGCGATTGATTGGCAAAGGCAATGTCACACCGTTCACGCGGCCGCGCGTTGACCTGAATCAACCGCGGCGCGCGGGCACAAGGATGTGCCCGCGCGCCCTTGGTTTAGCCTTTCAGGCTGGAATAGACGACGCGCATGAAGTTCTTCGCCATCTGTTCGTTGGCTGCGAGCTTGCCGTCGAAGTCGGCATAAGGCTTGGCGGCGTAAACGTCGTCGAGCGACTTGCCTTCGGCGATCAGCTTCATCATGCGGTCGCGCGCGGTCGCCAGCATGGCGCGGTATTCAATGAGTTGCGCCTTGCTGGCGAGTGGGCCGTGGCCGGGAACGATCTTTGTCGCGTCATTGGTCAGCGCGATATAGGCGTCGCTCGCCGCGATCATGCCTTTGACGCTGCCGCCATTGAGATAGTCGATGTTGGGATAGCG
>CAIMEA010000181.1 GCA_903839845.1 uncultured Hyphomicrobiales bacterium | reverse complement strand
CCGCCCCAGTGATGCGCGGCTGGCGCATCGGGACCAAGCGGCTTGGACCGCTGACGGGTTTGTTGCGCCGAATCTCCGACACACCCGCCAGCCACCGCTCCCCGCCCCAGCATCTGACGACGCTGATCAAACGCCCCTCGTAGGTGGGACGGGATAGGGTGCATGTAATCCTATATTAGGATTAATGTCGAGTGGGCTCAAGGCCGGATTTTTCGGCGGGATCCGCCGGCCGCCCGCTATTTTAGCTGTGTCGAAATCGAGGTGAATTTGGTGTTCAGCTTGGTGCCGAGGCCGTTGATGACGGCGATGATGGCCACGGCAATGCCGGCGGAAATGAGCCCATATTCAATGGCGGTGGCGCCGGACTCACATTTGAGAAAGCGCATGACAAGCGAAGGCTGAAGCACGCGGAATACTCCTGCGGCGCCACGTCGGCGCCGTGTGTGTGGGCCTTTCTGGAAATGAGAAAATGCGGCGACCTTCTATCGCACGCGTTAAAACCTAGCAGAACCACATTACGGGGATGGAAAAATATCTGGTCAATGGCGGGTTAAACCATTGAGCTGCTCCGGTTAAGCGGCGGCAAGGAACGAGCCGACGGGAACTCCGGCGTGGGCAGGCCGTTAATGGGGGAACCCGCGCGCAGTGCCGCGCCGACAGGAGATTACCCGATGGGCCTCGAATATATTTTCGCGCTGGTCATTTTCGCCCTCGATATCTGGGCCATCGTCCAGATTCTGAAAAGCGCCAACACCGGCGGCACCAAGGTGTTCTGGGTGCTGATCATCGTCTGTCTGCCGGTGCTCGGTCTGCTCGCCTGGCTCATCGCCGGCCGGCGCAACGTGCCGCCGCTGTAGAGTCTCTTGTTTTGTCGCGTTTTCTTCACGCGAACCGGTACCCACTTCGCTCGAAAACGCTTTGACGCGCTCACCCCGCCGTCATGCCCTTGGCGACGATCACCGCCTTGGCTTCCGGCGATTGCAGATAATCGATAAGCGCCTTCGCCGCCGCGGCATTCGCGCTCGCCGCCGCGATGCTGGCGGTGAACACCAGGTCCTGCTGCAAATCGCCGGGGAACGGCCCGGCGATATCGACGCCCGGCGCAGTCAGCACATTGGTGAGGAAGATGCCAAGCTCGGCGTCGCCTTTGGCCACCATCGGTGCAATCGCCGACGGAGTGGCCGCGACTTTTGTCTTCGCCTTCATCGCGTCGGCGATGCCGAGACGGTCGAACACTTTCAGAATGTAGGCGCCGACCGCGCTTTCCGGCAGGAAGGCGATGGACGGCGCTTGCAGCAGCGCCTCCTTGAACGCGGCCGGTGTGCCAATGTCCGGCTTCGGTGCGCCTGATTTCACTGCGATGCTGTAGCCGACGCGGGCGATATCTATCGTCGGACCGGCGACGAATTTGGCCTTGGCGTCGGCATTCCTGAACACATCGACCGGTACGACGGCGACATCGAACGGCTCGGACGTCGTCTGCTTGATCAGGTTCGGCGTCGAATCGAAACGGATGGTGAGCTTGTGGCCGGAGGCGCGCTCGAACTGCGGCGCCAGCGCATTGAGCGGACCGGCGAGCGAACCGCCGGCCAGCACTTTCAGCTCGGCCGCGTGCAATGCGGCGCCGGGCGCCAGCGCCATGGCGAGACCGAACAGAGACGCAGCGATGGATGGGGTGTTCATGAAATCCTCCCGGCGCCATGCGTCTCTGTGAAGGCTGCGCAAGCTTCGCCAGAGGCAAGCCTAGGCGGGATTCAAGCCGGGCTCAATGCGGGCCTGTGCGAACGCGCCAAGGGGCCATCGCGCCGCGCCCCGATCCGGGCTAGGATTCGGCCAACGCATAATTCCGGGGGGACACCATGATGCCGATCAAGATCGCCGCTGCCTTGCTGGGCTTTGCCTTGTCGATCGGCGGCGCCGCCGCGCAGCCGGCACAGCCGCTCAAGGAGCTTATCGTCGGCACCTGGAATTTCGTCGTCGCCGAGGTGAAGGCGCCCGATGGCGCGAAATCGTTTCCGTTCGGCGAGACGCCCAAGGGCATTCTGATCTTCACCGCCGACGGGCGCTTCGCGCAAATCCATGTCGCCAGCGACGTGCCGAAGATCGCCTCGAACAACCGGCTGACCGGCACGGCGGAGGAATATGCCGCGATCATGAAGCGCAGCCTGTCGGTGTTCGGCACCTATGCGGTGGACGAGGCGAAGAAAACGGTGACCTTCAATATCGTCTCGTCGACTTTTCCCAACTGGGAAGGCGAGGCGCAGGTCCGCAGCATCGACAAATTGACGGCGGACGAATTCGTCAACACCAATCCGAATGTCGCCGGCGGGCGCGGCTCGGCGTCGAACCTGTACAAGCGGGTGAAATAAAGCCGGGGCGCGACGGGCCGGCGCGGACGCGCGACACCCGCCGCCCGCGCGCTATTTTTTCACGAAGGCGTCGCGCTGCTTGATCAGCCGGTCCAGCTCGTCCTGCTGTTCGGCGATGCGGTTCGCCGCGCGTTCCTCGTCGGCGGCGCCGGAGAAGGCGGCGGCCTGTTCGGTCAACTGGCGGATGTTGTCGCGCGCCATGGCAATGCGGTCTTCGAGATCGGGCAGCGAGATCGACGTGTCTTTGGGCATGGGTTTCCTCGGCATTCGGGCGTCATCGGCAAGCTTATAGCATAGACTATACGTGGCCTGGAGATGGCGCCTTTTGACACAGGTCATACCGGCGCGGATAGGCGCGCGGCGTCCTTTGCCGAGGCCGGCGGCAAGCCGCCGGGTCCGTCGCAACAAACTTGAACCGGTGACCTCAGGCCGCGCGGGCGACGACGGGCACGAAGCGCGGTGCGCGGCTCGATGCCTCTTCGCGGCGCATGGCGGCGCGCATCATTTCGAGATGCAGCAGGAATAATTCGGCAAGCATGGACCCGCTCCCTTGTTGTCGCTCTCCGGCGGTTCGATTGCCGCGAGCCTGGGCTCACGAATAGCGGACACGGCTTGTTATTTCGTTATCGGCACGGTGTGCGAATACGCGCGGCACGTGAAAAGTGCGATCGGGCGGCTGTCATATTGTGACAAGCTTAAAGGATTCGATACGCGGCGGGGGCGGCTAAGCGCTCGCCACCGACGCGACGCATTCGATCTCGATCAGCATCCTCGGATCGGGCAGCTGCGCAATGACGCAGGTGGTGCGCGCCGGATAAGGCGGCGGGCCGAAGGCGTCGGCATAAAGCGCGTTCATCGTCGCGACGTCGGCCGCGCGCGTCAGCAGCACGTTGACTTTGACGAGATGCGCAACGTCGGTGCCGGCGTCTTTCAAGATGCGCTTGATGGTGGCGGCGACGAAACCGAATTGCGTGGCGAAATCGTCGGACAGTTGGCCGGTGTCGTCGAAGCCGGGAATGCCGGAGACGAACAAAAGATCGCCGACGCGCGTGGCGTAGGAGAGCGGCGGGGCTTTGATGTTCGGGGGAGGAGGGAAGTGGGTGAGGGGCATGGGGGGCCTGTGAGTGGCGGAATGGAGGGTGGGCTAAGCGAAGCGAGCCCACCGTAACCTATCGCAACGATACGATTGCATCGACGGCTCGGCGCTTCCCGCCTCACCGCCATAATTTGCTAGCTGCTTGACTCATAATAGGAATATATACGTGACAGTAGCCGCGCTGAGTGATAGGAATATAAGCTATTTCTCAATGGAGCAATCATGATTTCGCAGGATGATTATCGGGAAATTCTTACGATAAAGCGGGAATTCGCGGCGCTACGCGCGGACTTCATGCGGACGGTGCGCGATTATTATGCGCGCAAATACAGTCCCGATCAGCCGCGCGTGCCGGCGGGCAGCCGCGAAGGCGGGCAGTGGACGGACGGCAGTGGCGGCGGTGGCGTCAACGACTCGCGGGTCATTTCGGACGCCACGCCGGACAATGACTGGAAGCCCGGCGCGCAATATGCGGCAGGGCCGCGCGGCCCCAAGGATCGGTTGCCGTTACACGTTCCCGTTCCGAGCGCTGGCGAGGGCGTGAGTTCAACCTATCGCGCGGGTCAGGTGAGCATCGTTAATGATGCCCAGACGGGTATTTCCACGGTCGATGAAACGACGGAAAAACTTAAAACGATTCTGGAGAGGGTCGTGAATGATCGCCCTGAAGGGTTTGGGCGTGAATATGGCAAGGCGATCCACTACGCTTTCGGCGACGCGGTGAAAGCGGAAAACCTGCGCGGCATTGGCAGCGAAGGCGTTGAACACACATTTCCAGAGCAGGGCACCCGATACGGCTCAAAAGACACGGTGAGAACCGATGTTGTTTTAAAGAACGATATTGGGGATGTCATTGCGATTTATGATGTCAAAACCGGCAGCGCTGAATTGGATGCGCGAAGAGTGCGGGAGCTTCGCGCCAAGACAGATGTCAGTTTGGACGTTCCTGTGATCGAAATGCACATTCGGCGAGGCCTGTCGCTTAAAGCGCAGACTGAAAGAGGGAATTACTTCTGGATCATTACTTTGCGCCTGTGGAATCCATGGATTCGAGGCATAGCGGGTCGGGAGGGAGGCGCAGCTTCTTTCTCCATTCGGCGATTGCCTCCAAGATAGCCGCTCGGTAGAGGACAGGCTCGTCGAGCAGCGCCGCCATTGTGGCGCACTCGGTTACGATTCTCATAATCCAAGACCCCCAGTTTGTGAGGTCTATGCGCTCCATGCGTTCGAACAATTTGCGTGCCGTAGCGATGTCTCCTACCAGACCGGCCGTTATTGCCGCGCGATAAACCGGGAAACCATCCTGCGAAACGCGTTCGGCGAAAAAACGGTTGACGTCTTCAAGCGTTCGAAACCTAGCGCGCATCGCCACTGCCGTCTGCGCCGCGATCGCGGCCATGTTCTCGATCAGCGGCGTGAACTGCTCGACGCTTTCGAACGATATGAAATCGGCCGGTCGCGGATGATGGTCGTGGGCGCCATAGCGGAGCCAAAACCAACTCGGCCTGACGTTGAGGTAGCTGCCCTTCGACCAGGCGCTGGGCTGAAATTCAATCCAGATCGCCCACCAGCGCTCGTCCGAAATCCAGCAACGGGACTGGCCAATGCGCCGGAAGCCAAGCGGCTTGAGCGCCGCCTTCGCCGCCGCCGCGATCAGCTTGCCGTGTTCGTTTTGCTTGGCCATGCCCGCGCCCGCGCGACGAGTTGACGCCTACAACCTGCAATTGACTTATAGTTCATGGTTTGTTCTAATGAGTCAATAGTAACGGGGGGCGTTTCATGTCGATGGAAATTCATGTGTTTTCCGACACGCGATTGCCGTCGATCGCCGCGTGGCAACAGGCGATCGACGCCGAAGGCTTCGATCTCAGGCTGGACCCGGAAGTCGAATTAGCGGCGGCAAGCGGCTTCCTGCCGGCGATGTTGCGCGGCAGGCAATCCGGCTTCGAGATCTTTCACGACGATGCACGCGAACTCATGGAGACCTACGCGGACGTGCCTTGCATCAAGTCCTTCCCCGCCTGGAACCATGTGATCAGTTTTCGCTGGGGTAGCCGCGCGCACGAGGGCGTGTCCGTCTTCATGGCGGCGACGGCCTACGCCAAGGCGACCGGTGGTGTCGTGTTTGAACCGGAGGAAGGCAAGGCGCTGACGCTGGATGAAGGGCGCGAACTTGTCGGTGTGTTCGAGAAGCTGGCCTTGGCAGAAAAATAGCGAGTGGCGCGTTTGCATTAACGGTGAGGGGAGCCAGCATGGCCTTTGGTCTGCGCTTCAAAATCGCGCTGCTATATATTCTCGTATCCTTGCGCCACGGCACGTCGGGCATTGACCGTCCGCTTTTGTATAGCGTCTATGGCAACGATATTCAGGTGCGGCTACGCCGCATCCACAACCATCCCCAGCGCGACGAACCGGACGGAAGCTTGACCGTGGCGCTGTACGGCCGGACGCCCGCCTATGTGCAATGCCGGTTTGTCGAAGGCGGCAAGCGGCTGGCGTGTGAAATCATTCTGGGCCTATATCCGCCGAAGCAGGGGCGAGCGGCCCCGGTCCTGTCCGCCGCCATGGCGGAGAAGCTGCAACAAGCCGGCTACCGCCGCGACGACAGCGGACGCCGGGTGTTCACCTATGAGATCACACCGGACAGCGGCGCCTGGGGCGGCGCCTCGGTCGTTATTCTCGATCCGTTGATCGGTGTGTTCGGCGCGCGTGCGCTGTCGCGGATCGAGATCACCGCGCCTTTGGCGCCAGAGCGCGACGAGGCGGCGATCCAGCGGCAAATGCGCGGGATGTAGGCGGCGCGGGGACGAAGCCGAACTCCGGGGCTGTTTTCCTAAGGCATTGAAATAATATAGGAATATAAACTTGACTTATTCCATCTTCGATAATAGGATAATATGCCAATAAAAAATTTAACGGAGTGATGATGCTCACTGAGGCTGACTACGAAGAAGTCCTGGGAATGCGTCGTAAGCTGGCAGCCCTTCATGCAGATTGGCGGCTTGCAATTGGCGACATCTACGCGCGTAAGGCGGGTTTCAGGCCCAGCCAACCGCGCTGGCCGAAGGGCCATGGGGATGACAGTGGGAGATGGTCGGGTGGCCCGGGCACCGGGGCACCTGCTGCCGGCGGTAACTCCGCCGGCCGTAATCCGGGAGGGCACCATTTTGTACCCCGAGAAATCTTTCAAAAAGAATCGTTAAAGCCTGAAACTCGCAAAGTATTCGAGGAAGGTGCGACCGGTCCTCTTCGTGGCCAAATCCATAGAGGAGGCGAAGGCCACGACATCTATAATCGAGCTGTGAAGGAGGCGTTTGACCGATTCAAGGCGGAAAATCAAATAGTCCGCTCGGAAGATATGACGCCGGAGTAAGCACGAAGGTTCTTGGATGACGTCAAGCGTTCATCAGATCCGCGCATTCGAAATTTTAACATGAGGATCTACATGCGTGAATTTCAATACTATTTGCGCCGCCTTCCACGAAGAATGGATTAAATGGTGGTGCCTATGTCCAACGAAGACAGTTTGGAACAACAGCGTGTTTGGAGCGCGTTGTACACGAGACTTCAGGACGCCCTGCGTCCGTTCGGCACGGAGGATTATTTGGGGCGGGCTGACTATTGGATTGTCAGCGACAATTGGGGCTCGCCCCAGCATATGGTCTACATTCACAATCTCAAGATGCTGTCGCCAGCTATCGTGAGTCGCATGCAAGCGGTTGTGGAGGGATATCCAAATTGGGAAATTGTAGTCGATGTGTCGCCTGAACGGTACGGCCAATTATGGCCGACCATGGGCCTGATCGTCCGCGTGCGCGAAATTATCGACACATTGCAGCGGCGTTACTTTCCAGCAGAGTTTCAAAACATCAACTACGAGGGGACGTCGGCCAAGCGGTAGGACAAAAAAAGGCCGGGCTTTGGGGCCCGGCCATCTCGTTTGATGAATAGGTTCCACGGAAGACCGCCTCGCCTACCCAAACGCCCTATTGCTCTCCTTAACCAACCCCGCGTTCTTCGCGTGATGCTCGGCTTCCGTCTGCAGCGCAGTTGTATGCGGCGGCTTCGTGCCCGCCGCGCCCGCCTCGACATAAACCTGCTGGCCCATGGCATTGAACTTGTCGGACATCTGAGCCATGCCGACTTCCTTGTCATTCAACGTCGCCGCGTATTCCCGCACATCCGCCGTGATCTTCATCGAGCAGAATTTCGGCCCGCACATCGAACAGAAATGCGCGACCTTGTGCGCTTCCTTCGGCAGCGTCTCGTCGTGATATTTCTGCGCCGTCTCCGGGTCGAGGCCGAGGTTGAACTGGTCCTGCCAGCGGAAGTCGAAGCGCGCGCGTGACAGCGCATCGTCGCGCAACTGCGCCGCCGGATGGCCCTTGGCGAGGTCTGCCGCGTGCGCCGCGATCTTGTAGGTGATGACGCCGGTCTTGACATCGTCGCGGTCGGGCAGGCCGAGATGCTCCTTCGGCGTCACATAGCAAAGCATGGCGCAGCCGAACCAGCCGATCATCGCCGCGCCGATGCCGGAGGTAATGTGGTCGTAGCCCGGCGCGATGTCGGTGGTCAGCGGCCCGAGCGTATAGAACGGCGCTTCGCCGCATTCCTTGAGCTGCTTGTCCATGTTGATCTTGATCTTGTGCATCGGCACATGGCCGGGGCCCTCGATCATCACCTGGCAGCCTTTCTGCCACGCCACCTGCGTGAGTTCGCCGAGCGTCTCGAGTTCGGCGAATTGCGCGCGGTCATTGGCGTCGGCGATCGAGCCGGGACGCAGGCCATCGCCGAGCGAGAACGACACGTCGTATTTGCGCATGATGTCGCAAATCTCGTCGAAGCGCTCGTAGAGGAAGCTCTCCTTGTGCCGCGACAGACACCACTTCGCCATGATCGAGCCGCCGCGGGAGACGATGCCGGTGACGCGGCTCGCGGTGAGCGGCACGTAAGCCAGCCGCACGCCGGCGTGGATGGTGAAATAATCGACGCCCTGTTCGGCCTGTTCGATCAACGTGTCCTTGAACACTTCCCAGTCAAGCTTGACCGGATCGCCGTCTACCTTCTCCAGGGCCTGGTAGATCGGCACGGTGCCGATCGGCACCGGCGAATTGCGCAAAATCCATTCGCGGGTGTTGTGGATGTTGCGGCCGGTCGAGAGGTCCATCACGGTGTCGGCGCCCCAGCGGATCGCCCACACCATCTTCTCGATCTCTTCCTCGACCGACGACGACACAGCGCTGTTGCCGATATTGGCGTTGATCTTGACCAGGAAGTTACGGCCGATGATCATCGGCTCGAGTTCGGCGTGGTTGATGTTCGACGGGATGATGGCGCGGCCGCGCGCGATCTCGCTGCGGACAAACTCAGGCGTGATGAAAGCGGGCACGGCGCCGCCGAACTGCTCGCCGTCGGCCAGGGCTGCTTCGGCGCGATCGAGCATTTTCTTGCGGCCGAGATTTTCGCGCTCGGCGACATAGATCATCTCCTTGGTGATGATGCCGGCGCGGGCGAACTCGTATTGGGTGACCGGAGCGCCGTTAACAGCGCGCCATGGCTTTGGCGTGTTGGGGAAATTGCGGGCGAGATATTTGCCGGTGGCGTTGCCGTTATCGACCGGCTTGATCGGGCGGCCTTCGTATTCCTCGACGCCGCCGCGTTCCTTGACCCACGCGATGCGCGGCCGGAGCAGCCCGCGTTCGACATCGATGACGGCATCGGGATCGGTGTAGGGGCCGGTGGTATCGTAAACCGGCAGCGGCGGCTCATTGGCGGACGGGTGCAGCGCGATTTCGCGCACCGGCACGCGCAGATCGGGCGCGCTGTCGGGAGAAGCATAGACCTTGCGCGAGGCGGCGAGCGGGCCGTTGGTGACTTTGGGCGTGACCAGATCGGCGGCGGTGATCGGCTTGTTCATTGTCTCTGCTCCCTGCGCAATATTTCTCCTCATGCTGAGGAGCGCGTTTGCGCGCGTCTCGAAGCATGAGGCCGACCGCTCATCCTTCGAGACGGCTGCTTCGCAGCCTCCTCAGGATGAGGTCCCGGGAACGCCGATAGGGGGCAGATAAAAGTCCCTGTCCCTTCGCCGGCATGACCCGGATCAGGTTCAAAGGGTTTTTCTCAGCCCGCCAAAAGTCCGGCGGGCACCCCTCGGAACAAGGGCTAATGTAGTCGCGGGGTCTTTTAAGTCAATGCGCGGCGGTGGATGGCTGCCCGGCCGGGCAATGTGATGCGGGCGATCAGGCCTTGCGGGGCGCGGTCGTGCAGCGTCAAGGTTCCGCCATGCGCCTCGGCGACCGCGCGGACGATGCTCAGGCCGAGGCCGAAGCCGGTGCTCTGCGTCATCGGCCGCGCCTCGTCGCCGCGGGTGAACGGCTCGATCATTGCCATTTTCTGGGTGTCGAGAATGCCCGGACCGTTGTCCTCGACGTCGATGACGATCGTGTCGGCGGTCGCGGAAAGCCGGACGATGGTTTCGCTGCCGTAGCGCACGGCATTGTCGACGACATTGGTGACGGCGCGGAACAATTCGTCGGCGCCCGCCATAATTGCCAAATGGTCGGGGCCGACATAGGCGATGCGGCATCCCATATCGGCGAACTGGTCGCAGATCGTCTGCAGGCTGGTTGCCACATCGACAAAGGTGGCATCGGCGCGGGCCTGACCGTCGCGCAGGAACGACAGGACGCCTTCGGTCATCCGCCGCATCTGATCGAGGTCGAGCAACATCTGGCCGCGCAGTTCATCGTCGGCGATGAATTCGCTGCGCAGCCGCAGGCGGGTGATCGGCGTGCGCAGATCGTGGCCCATGGCCGCCAGCATGCGGGTGCGGTCGTCGACCAGTCCGCGGATTCGGTCGCGCATCCGATTGAACGCCTTGGCGACGGCGCGCACTTCCTCCGGTCCGCGCTCCGGCAGGGCGGCCATGTTGCCGTTCAGGCTGAAGCTTTCGGCCGCCGCGGCGAATCCGGACAGCGGCCGCCGCAAGGCGCGCGTCGCCCAGAAGCCGAGCAGCGAAACCGCGATGACGCCAAACAGAACCGTCATGGCCACGGGGCCGCCGAACATCGGCGGCTCGCCGCGCGGCGGCAGCAAGGCGGTCACCACGCCGCCATCCGGCATCCTGACGGCAAGTCCGAAGCCCGGCGCATCGCCAGGCAACGCGCCGTGCGGCGGCAACTCGGCCAGCTGGAATCCCGGTCCGAGCGCGTGCGCGAGGAAGCGCAGCCGCGGATTGGATTGCTCCGGGACTGCCACCGCCGGCATCGCCGCTGCCGCCGTCATGTGTATCTGCGGAAAGGCTTTGGCGACCTGCGCGAGCAGCCGGTCGCGCTCGGCGGGCGCCGCGGCGGCGACGATCTGGACGGCCGACGCGAATTGCGCCGGCCCTTCGTCGGGCGGGCCCCAATTACCGCTGCGCTGGCTGAGGAAAATCCCGGCCGTGATGATGGCGTGAATGGCGAACAGCGACAGCACCAGCAGCAAGGCCATCTGGCCGCCGATGCGATTGAGCAGCAGCGAACGGACGAAGGTCATGCCGGTTCCACCTCGGGCGTGAACAAATAGCCGCCGGAGCGGACGGTCTTGATGATATTCGGATGGTGCGGATCGTCCTCGATCTTGCGCCGCAGCCGGCTCACCAGGATATCGATGCTGCGCTCGAACACGCCGGCGCTACGCCCTTGCGTGACGTCGAGCAACTGGTCGCGCGACAATATGCGGCCCGGCCGTTCGCACAAGGCTTGCAACAGGCTGAATTCGGCGTCGGTGAGAACGACACGCGTGCCGTCCGCCGTCGTCAGTTCGCGCAGCACGCGATCGATCCGCCAGCCGAGAAAGCTGAGTGCCCGCGCGCCGCTTGCGACCGGGTTGAGCGCGGCCGCGGCGGAGCGGCGCAGCACCGCGCGAATGCGCGCCAACAGTTCGCGCGGGTTGAACGGCTTCGACAGATAATCGTCGGCGCCCATTTCCAGACCGAGGATGCGGTCGACCTCGTCTCCCTTGGCGGTGAGCATGATGATCGGCACTTGCGAGGTTGTGCGCAGCCGCTTGCAGATGCTCAAGCCGTCCTCGCCGGGCAGCATCAGGTCGAGCACGATCAGATCGACCCGATGACCGTCCATGACCCGCTCGACGCCGCGTCCGTCGGCCAGCGCGGTGACGCGACAGTCGTTCGACCGCAAATAGCGGGCGACCAAGGCGCTGATCTCGCGGTCGTCTTCGATGACCAGAATGTGGGGCGGTTTTGTCATTGGCGATTCGGTTGCCGCGAGTGTGCCAGACCGCGCGGTGAAAATTGTTTCTGAATGTTTCCGGAGTGCCCCGCGATACACAGCGAAACAAATGCGCCTCGCCGGCGCAAGCGGTTGTTAACCGCCATCGCCGAAATGTGGATGCCAGCAAGCCGGCGATCCGTTCGCCGGTAAATCGAGGGCATTAGCCATGAGTTCGATCGGATCCGCCACCGCCTCTCAGCAGTCGTTCTCGCCGCTCAAGATGCTGCAGACCGAGCTGGCGTCGGAAGTCAAAGCCGGCACCGTCAGCTCCGCCGATCAGTCGGCGCTGAGTTCGGCATTGGACGACATCGACAAAGCGATGCAGTCCAGCAAGCCGTCGGCCGGCTCGCGGCCGTCGCCGGACGAGATGAAGTCGAAGATCGACAGTCTGATCTCGGACGAAGTCAGCAGCGGCAAGCTGACCAGCGACCAGGCCGACGAACTCAAGGGCGTGTTCGCCAAAGCCTTCCAGGGCGGCCCGGGTGGGCCCGGCGGCGCCGGTGGCCCGCCTCCTGGCGGCGGTGCCGGCGGTGCGGGCGGCAGCAAATCGAGCAAAGATACCGATCCGGCCGACACCAACGGCGACGGCACAGTCAGTGCGGTTGAACAGGCGGCCTACAATGCGAAAAGCACGACGTCTTCGGATTCGACCAGTTCAACCAGTTCGACCAGTTCGAGCGATTCCGACGTGACCAAGCTGCTGCAAAGCTTCCTCGACTCGCTCAAGCAATCGCAAAGCAAGACTTCGACCTACGGCGATGGCGGCAGCACGCTGCAATCGAAGCTCGAGGCCCTGATCGTCAACTATCAGGCGTAACGGGCCTTCGTGGAGGCCGCGGTCAAGCCCCGATCGCGGTCTCCCTTTCTTGCCGGGTTCAGCGGCAAGTCGCGGCGACGGCAGATAACGATCACATCCTCGGCAGGTCGCTGACCGTCACGCGCGCCGTGCCTTCGGCTTCGGCGATCACGCGCAAGGTGGTCGAGTCGAAGGCGATGCCGGTCAGCCGCAGATTGTCGACCGCCGCCTCGACCTCGACGCCGTCGCGCGCCTGACGGAAATCGCCGAGCGCGGTGCCGATCTTGGCCTTGGCGTCATTGAGGAAGGGCGTGAGATCGATCACCGCCTTCTCGGCCAGGGCCTGTTGCAAATAGGGCATGGCGGCCCGCGCCGCGGTGCCGAGCAGGCCGAAGGCGGCTTCCGATTCAACCGCCAGCGAAATGTCGGTGAGGCTGAGCACCTGCGTGCCGGGATCGAGTTTGGGTTTACCCCAAATATTGATGCTGGCTTCGGCGCCGAAGCCGAACCAGCTCTTGCGCTCGTGCGCCTTGACCTTGAGCGCGATCAGCAGCCGATCGTCGGATGCGGCGAGCGATGCGCTGCGCACCTCAACCTCGACCGGCGCATTGGTGCCTTCGGGGAAGCGTTTGCCCTTGAGCTGGATGTCGAGAAGATTATTCAGTTCGGTGAACGGCACGTCGATCGGCAGGCCGATGGCGAGTTTGCCGTTGTCCATCGGCGGCACCAGATCGAGCGTGGCCGGGAACGGACAATCGGGCTTGCTCTCCTTCGGCGTGATGCGGGTATCGGCCTGAATGCCGACGGCCAGCGTGACGTTGCGCGCGTCGATCTGCGGCTGCGCCGCCGCGGCGCGCACCGGGCGCATTTCCAGCCAGAGCTGCGGCAGTCCGGTCGTGCCGCCGCCGAGCGGGATCGACCGGCACATCTTCACCCATTGCTCGCGCGCCGCGCGCTCGAGCGAGGGATCGTTGCGCAGCCGGTTCTCCAGCGCGGCGACCTGCTCGTTGACCGCGCGTTCGATCAACGGTCGGGCTTCGCTGGCCATGTTGATCCTGATGCCGGCGACCTGCGCGCTGCTGTCGGAGACGGCCACCTGCGCCGCGAGATTGGGTTGCAGCCGCCAGTTCGCGGTGACCGACGGCTTCGAGCGCACGGTGACCTGGGCACGCAATTCGACGCTCTGGTCGAGCACCTTGCCGGCGATGCCGCCGACCGCCTTGCCGAGATCCTTGCCGAGCGCGCCGTCGATCAGGCCGGCAATGCCGCCGACCGCGCCGCCGGTCAGGTTGCCGGCCTGCGACGCCAGCTGGCCGGTGATTTTCAGCGAGCCGTTGAGCTGGGTCAGCACCGTCATCTCGCCGGCGCGGCCGTTCACCGCCATGTTGCCGCGGGTGATGGTCATGCCGATGTCGGCCTTGGACAGAATGCTGCTGACCGGATTGCCGCCCTTGCCGCTCATGGTGCGCGGCGCGGAAGCCTCGAGGCTGCGCTGGATGGCGGAAAGCGACACGGCGACCGGCGCGATCACGTAGGAGGCGCGAGTGAGCGGCTGGAGCGGCGGCAGCGGTTCGAGCTTGGCGACGACCTGCGCCGCCGGCGTCGCGCTGGGGAAAAAGCTGTCGAGCGCCCATAATGTGGCGGCGAAGAAGACGCCGACGACGATGACCGCCAGGCTCGCCAGCCGAAAGCCGCGCGAGCGGCCGAACAGGCGCAGCGGCGCAGCCAGGTAATAGATGACGTCGTCGAAAATTCCGCCCATCGCGACCCCCGCCCGATTCGTCGGCCGGGGCAATGTTAGGCGGCTTGGCCGGGCCGCGCCAGCGCGCGGTCCGGCCCAGGGATCAGGGCTCGACCGGCGCGATGTTGTTCGGCTTGGCGTTCATTTCCAGCTCGGGAATGAGCGCCTTCGGCCTGCGCAGGCGGACATAGAGCTGAACGACGATCAGCAACGCGGCGAGGAAGATGAAGAAGGCGCTGATCGGGTGGTTCTTGATGTCGATGAAGACCAGCGAGTCGCCACGCGAAATCAACATGGCGCGGCGGAAATTCTCCTCGAAGCGCGGTCCCAGCACGAAGCCGAGCAGGATCGGCGCCGGATGGAAGTCGAGCAGCAGCAACACGTAGCCGATCAGGCCGATGACGATGGTCTCGCCGACCTGGAACATGTCGTTGCCGGTCGAATAGACGCCGATGCAGACGAAGAACAAAGCGCTCGGATAGAGATATTTATACGGGATCGCCAGCAGCTTCACCCACAGGCCGATCATCGGCACGTTCAGTACGACCAGCATGATGTTGCCGATCCAGAACGAGGCGACGAGGCCCCAGAAGATGTCCGGATGCTCGGAGATCAGCTGCGGACCCGGCACGATGCCCTGGATCATCAGCGCGCCAAGGATCAACGCCATCACCGCGTCGCCGGGAATGCCGAGGCTCATGGTCGGAATGAAGTCGCCTTGCACCGAGGAATGCGTCGAGGCTTCCGGGCAGGCGACGCCTTCGATCATGCCGGTGCCGAACTTTTCCGGAGTCTTGGAAATCTTCTTTTCGGTGGCGTAGGAGATGAACGAGGCGATGGTCGGGCCGGTGCCGGGAATGAGCGCGCACAGGCTGCCGATGATGGTGCCGCGGAACATGGCGCCCCACGAGCGGCGCAGTTCGTCCTTGGTCGGCCGCAGGTCCTTGAAGGTGACCTTGGTGTATTTGGTGTCGACCTCGGAGAGCTGATTGACGCTCTTCATGAACTCGGCAATGCCGAACAGGCCGAGCGCCAAAGCGACGATCTCGACGCCGTCGAACAGATTGGGAATGCCGAAGGTGAAACGCGGCGTGCCGGTTTCAATATCGGAGCCGACGATGCCGATCAGCAGGCCGCACACCGTCATGGCGACGCCCTTAAGCGGCGAGCCGCGTGCCAAGGTCGAACCGGCCAAGAGGCCGAGCAGCATCAGCGAGCAGATTTCGGCCGGGCCGAACTTCAAGGCCACCGTCACGAGGACCGGCGCGAGGAAGATCATCTCGGTGATGCCCCACGATGCGCCGACGAAGGACGAGATCACCGTGATGCCCAAGGCGGCGCCGCCGCGGCCCTGCTTGGTCAGCGGGAATCCGTCGAGGCAGGTCACGGCGTGCGGCGGATGGCAAGGCAGGTTGAGCAGGATCGAGCAGATCGCGCCGCCATATTGAGCGCCGTAGAACACGCCGGACAGCATCAGGATGGCGCCGACCGGCGGAATGCCGAAGGTCAGCGGCAACAGGATCGAGATGGTGGCGAGCGGGCCCATGCCCGGCAGCACGCCGACCATGTTGCCGACCAGAACGCCGATGAAACACCACATCAGGTTATGCGGCTCGAGCGCGACGCCAAAGCCGAACCAGAGATCGGTTAACGCGGTCGTTACCATTAGAAGCCCCAGCGGAAAATCGGAAAGGGAAGGTGCAGCACGAGCGAGAACAGCGCGCACCCGGGTATCGTGATGGCAAGGCCGAGCAGAACCGAGCCGAGCAAGGTCGAGGTGCGGTCACCCAGCGCCGAAACGAAGACGCACATGAAGGTAGCCGGCGCCATGCCGAAGTAATGGCCGAAGATGATGAACAGCACCGGGCCGGCGATGATGCAGAACCAGCCGCGCCATTCCTTCTGCCGCGGCAGAATGTGCTCGTCCTCGCCGAGCGGCGTGACCAGCGCGGTGCCGAAAATCAGCACGCCGATAAAGGTCAGGACCACGCCGAGCATCAGCGGGAACATGCCCGGGCCCATATGGGTCAGGCTGCCGACTTCGTAGGTGCTGGAATCGAGCGTGACGCCCGCCCCGAGCAGGGTCATCAACCCGCCGGAATAGAAATCTCGTTTACGCAGGAGCGTCTGGAACAAGGCGTGGCCTCCATTGAGCTTTTGATTGATCCCATAGACTACTCTGCGTGTCGACCTACATTACAAATCGGTAATGAATTGATTATGCGATTTTTATGCAGAAAATTCGCGTTTTCCGCACGCCAGCGTTGCGCGCCTCGTGGATGTATAAAAATCACGACGGCCGTTCGCCTTGTGGGCGAGACGTTCTGGCAACAGTGTAGCGCGCAGGCAAAGCAAGGTGACGACAATGAAGGCCATTCAAATCGCGGCATCCGGCGGGCCCGAGGTGCTCGATTATGCCGATGTGACGACGCCGTCACCGGGCGATGGCGAGGTGCTGGTGCGCGCGTTGGCCATCGGCGTCGGCAGACCGGACGTGCTGTTTCGCACCGGCGCCTATCGCTGGCGGCCGCCATTGCCGGCGATCCCGGGCGCGGAAATGTCCGGCACGATCGAGGCGCTCGGCCGCGGCGTCGAGGGTTTGCGCATCGGCGAGCGCGTCCTGGTGTATCGCTTCGTGGGTGGTTGCTACGCGGAAAAGGTCGTGGCGTCGGCAAGCGATGTGACGGCGCTGCCGGACAATGTCGACGCCGACGACGCGGTGAGCATTCCGAATTATCAGGTAGCCTATGCGCTGCTCAATGTGGCGGCGCGCGGGATCGAGTCGAAGGCGGTCTATGTCAACGGAGCGGCCGGCGGCATCGGCTCGGCCATTATTCAGTTGTGCCGGCTCAATCGCGTCATGGTCATTGCCGGCGCCTCGTCGGATGGGAAGTGCGCTTTCGCCCAGGCGCAGGGCGCGGACTATACGATCAATTATGCGCGCGACAACGCGGTTGCGCGCGTGCTCGAACTGACGGGCGGACGCGGCGCCGACCTGATCCTCGATCATATCGCCGGCAAGGATTTTACCGACAATCTCGACATGCTGGCGCCGCTCGGACTGATCGTGTCGTTCAATGCGCTCGGCGGCCTGCCGGAAAAAGATCTGTTCAAGGAAATGCGCGCGCATCTGCCGCGCAGCCCGGCGGTGCGCTGCTTCACCATGCACAGCTTCGATCACGATCCCGCGGCGCGCGCTCGCGTGGCGCAGGCGACGCTCGATTTGTTCGCCGCCGGCAAAGTGAAGCCGCCGGTGTTCGCTCGGTTGAACCTGAGCGAGGCGCGGCGCGCGCATGAGATGCTCGACGCGCGGCAGGCGCTGGGGAAGATTATTTTAAAGCCCTGATCATGCGCCCTGCTTGCCCATGCGGTGCAGCTTGAGCACCTTGTAGACAATGTCGCTGGCCGGCGTCGGCACATTGAGTTCGCGGCCGAGGTCGCGCACCTTGCCGGCGAGCCAGTCGAGTTCGAGGCGGTTGCCGCGTTCGAGATCGTGCGCCATCGACGCCTTCATGCCGGGCTCGACCGCGGTGGCGATGAACGCCAGCCGCTGGTCGATATAGGCCTTGTCGAGGGCGACGCCCTTGGCTTGGCCGACGGCGAGCGCCTCGTTCATCAGGTCATAGAAGAAGGCGCGCGTTTCCGGATCGGCGGCGATCGGCCCAATGCTGGAGCGCAGGGTCGCGGTGGCGCCGGCCATGGCGGAGAGGAAAATGAATTTCTCCCAGCGCTCGCGTTCGATGTCGGCGGACAGATCGATGTCGAGTTTCGCCGCCTTGCCGGCGGCAACGAAAGCGTCGAGCGTGGCGTCCGGCTTTTTATCGGCGCGGCCGAAACGCACCTTGGCGAAGGCGCTGGTATGTTTGATGACGCCGGGCGCACCAATGACGGTGGCGATGTAAGTGACGCCGCCGACGGTCTTGTCGGCGCCGAGGATCGGCGCGACGCGCTCGACGCTGTCGACGCCGTTCTGCAAGGTGATGACGCGCGTGTTCGGCCCGACCAGCGGCCGCGTCAGTTCGGCGGCTTTTTCCGTGTCCCATAATTTGACCGCGAACAAAACGATGTCGACCGGACCGACCGACGCCGGATCGTCGGTGACATTCGGTTTCGGCAGATGCAGATCGCCGTGCACGCTTTCGATTGTCAGGCCGTTCGCCTTGATCGCCGCGAGATTACCGCCGCGCGCGATGAAGAAAACATCGTGCCCGGCCGCCGCCATACGCGCGCCGAAATAACCGCCGACGGCACCGGCCGCCATTGCTGCGATACGCATGCGTTCAATCCTTGTGATGGAACCGGTAGGCATAGGAAGAAGCGAAAAACGTCGCTTTGTATATTATGCCATGCCGCCATGATGCAATGAACATCAGGCGCGTAAGATTATACATCAGCCAAATCAATGAATGAATGTCGAATCGTTTATAGTGACGGCTCCTTCTCGTTTCAATACGACAGAAAGGCACGCCGCATGAATGTCATTGTGTTTGCATCACGTAAAGGCGGCACCGGCAAAAGCACGCTGGCCGCTCATCTTGCGTCTTACTGTTTCAAGGCGTCCGGTTCCTGTCTTCTCATCGACGCCGACCCGCAAGGCTCGCTGACATTGTGGCATCATATGCGCGGCAGCGACGCGTTGATCCTGAAGGACGGCACGGTCGGTCTCAATGACACCATCGAACAGGCGCGCCGCGACGGCGTCGAATGGGTGTTCATCGATACGCCGCCGCTGATGTCGGACGAGATCAACGAGGCGATCTCGCACGCCACGCTGATCGTCATCCCGACCCGGCCGGCGATTTTCGATCTCAACGCGGTCAAGGAAACGATCGATGTCGCGACCTTGGCGCAAAGGCCTTACGCGGTAGTGCTCAACGGCGTGCCGCCGCGCCGCCTCGGCACCGAATCGCCGATGGCGGCCTATGCGCGGCGCAGTTTCTCCGCGCTCGGCGCACCGGTCTGGTCCGGGCAGATCACGCACCGGACCAATCTGGCGATGTCGCTCAACGATGGCGGCAGTGTCGACGACGGCGGCATCGAGCAAAAGCTGGCGGCGGAGGAGATTGCCGGACTGTGGCGCGCGATCGAGAATTCGGTCGACGCGATTCACGGCGTCTATGCCGGCGCGGCGATGCATCAGCGCGCGGCGGCCTGACGCTTCGCAGACCCTGGAGTCTTTCCGGCTTTGATGGAATCAAAGCCGGGGCTCTTGTCTTTTGTTTTGTCGCGTTTCTTCACGCGAACCGGCAGCCGCTTCGCTCGAAAGCGCTCTAGCTGGTCACGACGAAAACGCAGGCCGGTCCACCTTGCGCCGCGCAATCTGTTTCGGTTGCGCGGGCGTCGGGACTGACCAGTGCCCTGAACAGCCCCTCAAATGTGCCGGCGTAGAAGTCGCAATAGGGCGTCGTGGTGAGCGCGCCCCGGCAGAGCGGACAATTCCTGATCGATAAAACGGTCGCGCCGCGTTGTTGGCGCACCGCGAACGTGCCGGTGCCGGCGAAGGTCCAGGCGTTGCGCATGATCGCCGCACTCAGCATGCGCGCCGCCAGGGGATGCGGCATGCAGCGCATCGCGATTTGCGCCAGGCGCGGAATGCGATGATGCAACAGATAATTGGCCGTGTAGCGGCCGGCGAGCCAGCCGACGGTGCGCGCGCGGGCGTCGCCGAGGCTCGCGTGCAGCGTGGCGTGCAGACGCGTCACTTCGCGCTCATCGATCATGTCGGCGGGGCGCGCGGTCACGTAGCGGTCGATGCCTGCCAGACGGAAGAGACGCTCGATCGTTCCGCCGCCCTCGATAGTCTGCAACGCCTCGGCCACGCGGATCACCGCATTGGGACCGATGACGCCTTTGGGCACGTGCTTCATCATCCACCGCCGGAAGCGTTACGATACGGCCTGCTCGGGCGAAGGTTCCGGATGCTCCATCTGCTGCGTACCGCCGCCGCAGGCCATGACCTGCGCCTGCTTGGCGCCGCTGAGCTTGCGGTTGTGGCTGTACTTCCATTCGACCTTGTCCATGTCGGCGCGCTTGCGCGATGTGTCAAAGCCGAAATCGACCTTGCCTTTCGATTGCGGTCCCCAGTAGTTGACGCGGCCGAGGTCGTAGAACTTCCGCTCGAAGCCCGATTTCAGGAAGGCCTTCAAGCAGCCCAGCAGATAGCGCCGCCGCTGTCCGGAGCCGGCCCAGGGGTAGGAGAACAGCGCCTTGTTCATGTAGAAGCGGCGGTAGTTGTGCATGACACGGTCGAGCAACTCGGTGCGGTCCATCGCGTCCGGCTTCATGATCGGCGTGACGAAATTGTATTTTTCGTAGTCGAACACCTCGACCTTGTCGCCGAGTTCGCGGAACAGATCGGAGAACGGCCACGGCGTGTACATCGCCCAGTTGGCGAGGTCCGGCTTCCAGTCGCGCGCCATCTGGTAGGTTTCCTCGAGCGTCTCGCGGGTTTCGTTCTCGAGTCCGACGATGAACTGCGCCTCGACGACGATGCCGGCGTCGCGCAACAGCTGAATCGCCTTCTTGTTCTGCGCGACCGTGGTCTCCTTGTTGAAGCGGTCGAGCTTCATCTGCGCCGCGGCCTCGGTGCCGAGCGAGACATGAATGAGGCCGGCCTTGCGGTAGAGCGGCAGCAGCGCTTCATCGCGCAGGATGTCAGTGACGCGCGTATTGATGCCCCAGAGGATATTGAGATCGCGCGCGATCAGCTCCTCGCAGAAGGCGACGAATTTCTTCTTGTTGATGGTGGGTTCCTCGTCGGCGAGGATGAAGAAGCCGACGTCATGATCGCACATGAGGGTTTCGATCTCATCGACGACCTTCTTCGGATCGCGGATGCGGTAGTCGCGCCAGAATTTCCACTGCGAACAAAAGCTGCAGGTGAACGGACAGCCGCGCGCCATGTTGGGAATTGCGACGCGCTTCCCCATCGGGATGTAGATGTATTTGTCCCACTGCAGCACGCTCCAGTCGGGCGATATCGAATCCAGATCCTTGATGGTCGGCGCCGCCGGCGTCGCCTGCACGGCGTTGCCGTCGCGAAAGGCGAGGCCCTTGATGTCGTGGCGCGCGGTCTCCCAGTCGCCGCGCTCGACGGCGCGCACCAGGTTGACGAAGATTTCCTCGCCTTCGCCGCGCACGACTGCATCGATCCACGGCGCTTCGCTCAAGACCTGCTGATACATGAAGGTGGCGTGGATGCCGCCCAGCACCGTCACCGCTTGCGGGTGTATCTCCTTGGCGATATTGAGCAGCCGCTCGGCCTTGTAGATCGACGGCGTGATCGCGGTGGCGCCGATGACGTCGGGCTTTTCGTCGCGCAGGATGTCGCGAATGGCATCCTCGGACAGATCGTTGGTCATGGCGTCGATGAAGCGGATATCGGCAAAGCCGTTCTTCTTCAGCGCCCCGGTGATGTAGGCGGCCCAGGCCGGCGGCCAGTTGCCGGCGATCTCGGCGCCGCCGGAATGATAATTGGGATGCAACAAAAGGATGCGCATGCGATCCGCCCTCTCGGTTGTCAAGAAAGGATGACATCAACCTGTCATGACAATTTGACTTGGATCAATTCCGGCATGCCTCTCTAACGGCCATAAAAAATGCCCGGCATTTCTGCCGGGCAAAAGAGCTGGCCTCGAGACCGTGGATTAGTACAAGCCGGCCTGGCTGACAGTCGCCCAGGCGCGCTGCGCCGTCTTCTGCGGCGCATAGGACAACTGCTGAACCGGCGCACGCGCTTCGGTGGTCTGCGGCAGCACGATCACTTTGGCGCCGACCTGCACGCGGTTGTATAGATCCATGACGTCCTCGTTGGTCAGGCGGATGCAGCCGCTCGACACGGTCTTGCCGATGGTGGTCGGATCGTTGGTGCCGTGAATGCGGTATTCGCTGGTGCCGAGATAGAGCGCGCGGGCGCCGAGCGGATTGCCGGGACCGCCGAGCGTGACGCGCGGCAGATAAGGCTGGCGTGCGATCATCTCGGCCGGCGGATACCAATCCGGCCACTCGGCCTTGCGCGCGACCTTCTGCACGCCGGCCCAGGTGAAACCTTCGCGGCCGACGCCGATGCCGTAGCGCATGGCCTGGCCATTGCCGAGCACGAGATAGAGATAGGTGTTGGCGGTGTCGACGATAATGGTGCCGGTCGCTTCATGCGTCTGAATGGCGACGATCTGGCGCCGCAGCCGCGGATCGAGCTGCGCATCCTGGTCGGTCGCTTCGTCCTGCGGCGCAACCTGATAGGCGTAAGGCTGACCATAAGTCTGCGCCTGCGCGGCGCCGCACGACAAAGCGGCGGCTGCTATCAGCGCGGCGACGGAAATGGCGGATTTGAAGTTCGGCATCTGACCCTCCGATGACTTTGTTTCGTCATCATTCGCCAGGGCAACCGTTGGGCGGGATCAATGGTTCCGGCGCGCCCGTGCTCATATGTTTGCGAGCGCGTGGAACCAATGCGGCGCAGGCTTTCCGAAAGGTGTCGTTAGCTTTTGTCGTGGTGCCAGCCGACCTTGGCGTCCGGGACGCTGTCGATCGAGGCGAAATAGGGCTTGATGTCGAGGAGCGGCGTGCCGTCCAGGCAATCGAGGCCGACGACGGAGAGTTTGTTGCCGTCGATGCCAAGGAGCCGCACCACGCTCATGGCGATCGGGTTGGGCCTGGCCGGCGAGCGCAGGGAGAAGGTGCCGCGCTGGACGCCGTAATGGCCGGGCACCTGGCGCACCAGGTTCCGCGGCGCCTTGTCCATCCAATAGAGTACCACCAGGTGGGAGCAGGTTTCGACCTCCTTCAGGCCCGGGACGTAACGGGGGTCGAGTTCGACGGTGCAGACGGCGTCGGAGCCGGCCGGGTTCTTCGGGCAGGATTTGCGCTCGGTCCAGGGCGTGCGAAGGCGGCCGATAAAATAGACCCCGGCATCGGGTGTGGCGGGCAGGTCGACGGTGACCTCGCCGGGACGGAGGCCGAAATCGGGGTTATTGGGCATCGCTGCTCCTTTTTCACCTCTCCCATAGGGAGAGGTCGACGCGCGAAGCGCGGCGGGTGAGGGGTCACAGACTATCGATAAATCTAGGCCCCCTCACCCCAACCCTCTCCCCAAAAGGGAGAGGGAGCCACCTGTATTGGACGCGGGATGCATCTTGCGAACCTCTTGTTAAACGTATAAAGATATCCTTATATGGTGGGAACCCGCCCATACCGCCGGGAATTGTCCCGGACCGCTAAGCCCAGCGCAGGTCCAATGAGCAGCAACGCCCAACTCGGTTTCGATGCCCTCAACGCCACTCTCAAGGCGGCGGGTGAGGAAACGCGCCTGCGCGTGCTGGCGCTGTTGGCCGAAGCCGAACTGACCGTTTCCGACCTGACCGACATCCTGCGCCAGTCGCAGCCGCGCATCTCGCGCCATCTCAAGCTGCTGGTCGAGGCCGGGCTGATCGAGCGCTTCCGCGAAGGCACCTGGGCTTTCTTCCGCCTCGCCGAGCATGGCGGCGGCGCCGAAGTGGCGCGCGCGCTGCTCGATCATCTCAATCCCGCCGACCAGACCATCGCGCGCGACCGCGAGCGTCTCGTCTCGGTGCGCGAAGCCCGCGCTCTCGCGGCGCAAACCTATTTCCGCGAACACGCCGCTGAGTGGGACCGTATCCGCAAGCTGCATGTCGCCGACGAGGCGGTCGAGGACGCGATCCGCACAGCGCTTTCCGGCAAGCCGTTCCGTTCGCTGCTCGATCTCGGCACCGGCACCGGCCGCATGCTCGAACTGTTCGGACCGGAGATCGAGCGCGGCCTCGGCCTCGATCTGTCGCTCGACATGCTGCTTCTGGCGCGCGACCGGCTGGAACGCGCCGGCCTGAAGAATTGCAGCGTGCGGCAGGGCGACCTTTACGATCTGCCGCTCGGCAACGATACCTTCGATGTCATCATCCTGCATCAGGTGCTGCACTTCCTCGACGACGGCGGCCGCGCCATCCGCGAGGCGGCGCGCGTGCTGCGGCCGGGCGGACGCCTGCTGGTCGTCGACTTCGCGCCGCACGAACAGGAATTCCTGCGCGAGCAGTTCGCGCATCGCCGCCTCGGCTTCACGCCGGAGACGGTGACGCAATGGATCGTGCAATCCGGCCTCGAGCCGGTAATGCACAAGAGCCTGAAGCCCGAACCGGGCTCCGAAGGCAAGATCGCGGTGTCGCTGTGGCTGGCGCGCGATGGTCGCGCGCTGATGGCGAGCCCGCAACGCCGCGAGGTGGCGTGATGATCAGCGCGCTGCGCCCGAGCCGCTTTATGCCGGCGGGCCATAACCGCCTCGGCGTGTCGTTCGAGTTCTTCCCGCCGAAGGACGAGGCGATGGAGAAGACGTTGTGGGAGTCGGTCGAGCGCCTGGCGCCGCTGGCGCCGAACTTCGTCTCGGTCACCTACGGCGCCGGCGGCTCGACCCGCGAGCGCACGCACGCCACCGTCAAGCGCATCCTCACCGAGACGACGCTGACGCCGGCGGCGCATTTGACTTGCGTCGATGCCACGCGCGACGAGATCGATTCAATCGTGCGCCAATATCACGATGCCGGCGTGCGCCACATCGTGGCGTTGCGCGGCGATCCCGTCTCGGGCGCGGGCGCAAAATATCAGCCTTCGCCGGGCGGTTACGAAAACGCGGCCGATCTGGTCGGCGGCATCAAGCGCGCGCATTCAGACTTTGAAGTGTCGGTGTCGGCCTATCCGGAACGGCATCCCGATTCGAAAACGGTAGAAGCCGACATCGACATGCTCAAGGCCAAGGTCGACGCCGGTGCGACGCGGGCGATCACCCAGTTCTTTTTCGAGAACGATCTGTACTTCCGTTATCTCGACCGCGTGCGCGCCCGCGGCATCGACATTCCGATCGTGCCGGGCCTGTTGCCGGTGCAGAACTTCAAGGCGGCGGTGAATTTCGCCGCGCGCGCCGGCGCCTCGGTGCCGGCCTGGCTCGCGGAGCGCTTCGCCGGGCTCGACCACGATCCGGCGACGCGCAAGCTGATCGCCGCCGCGGTCGCTGCCGAACAGGCGATCGATCTCCTGGATCGCGGCGTCACATCGTTTCATTTCTACACGATGAACCGCGCCGACCTCGTCTATGCGATCTGCCATTTGCTGGGTCTAAGGCCGGCCGATCCTGCTTCCCTCTCCCATAGGGAGAGGGTGCCCGCGCGCAGCGCGGGCGGGTGAGGGGTTATGGTGTCGCGTGTCGCCATAGCGAGACGATTGCGGCGGGATCAGACCGATGCCGAGCGCACGTTGTGGTTCCGCTTGCGCGACCGTCGCTTGAATGGACTGAAATTCCGGCGGCAGATGCCGATTGCATCTTACGTTGTTGATTTTTGCTGTGAAGCCTCGCGTTTGATTATCGAATTGGATGGCGGGCAGCACAGCGCGCGGTCGGAGCAAGATGCGAAGCGGACGGCGGTTCTCGAATCTCAAGGCTACTTCATCCTTTGCTTCTGGAACGATGACGTTCTTCGCAATATCGACGGTGTACTGGAATGTATCGTTGCCACGGTAAGACCGGTCCCCCCTCACCCTAACCCTCTCCCCAGCGGGGAGAGGGAACAGACTGTCATGCGTGGTAAGATCAATGGCTAACAACACCAGCATCCGCGCCCGATTTCTCGCCGCCATGCGCGAGCGCATTCTCGTGCTCGATGGCGCGATGGGCACGATGATCCAGGCGCTCAAGCTGGATGAAGACGGCTATCGCGGCGCGCGCTTCGATGCCTGGAACCGCGAAGTGCGCGGCAACAACGATCTCCTGAATCTGTCGCGGCCGCGCTCGATCCGCGACATTCATTATGCCTACTTCAAGGCCGGCGCCGACATCGTCTCGACCAACACGTTTTCCTCGACGACCATCGCGCAGGCCGATTACGGCATGGAAGACATTGCCTATGAGCTGAATCTCGCGGGCGCGCGGCTGGCGCGCGAGGCGGCCAAGGACGCCGAGGCCGAGGACGGCATTCCACGTTTCGTCGCCGGCGCGCTCGGGCCGACCAACCGGACCGCGTCGATTTCGCCGGACGTTTCCAATCCCGGTTTCCGCGCCATTACCTTCGACCAGTTGCGCACGGCTTACGCCGAGCAGATCAAGGGTCTGCTCGACGGCGGCGCCGACCTTTTGCTGATCGAAACCATCTTCGACACGCTCAATGCCAAGGCGGCGATCTACGCCATCGCGGAAGCGTGCGACGCGCGCGGCGTCGATGTGCCGGTGATGATTTCCGGCACCATCACCGACCGCTCCGGCCGTCTGCTGTCCGGCCAGACGCCGGCGGCGTTCTGGAACGCCGTGCAGCATGCCAATCCGATCACCATCGGGCTGAACTGTGCGCTCGGCGCCACCGAAATGCGCGCGCATATCGAGGAACTTGGCCGCGTCGCCGATACTTTCGTCTGCGCCTATCCGAATGCCGGCCTGCCGAATGAATTCGGCTATTACGACGAAAGCCCGGACTACATGGCCGAACTGCTCGGCGAATTCGCCAGCGCCGGATTGGTCAATGTCGTCGGCGGCTGCTGCGGTACCACGCCGGAGCATATCGCCGCGATCGCCAAGGCGGTGGCAGGGAAGAAGCCGCGCGCCATTCCGGCGATCGCGCCGATGCTGCGGCTGTCCGGGCTGGAGCCGTTCACGCTGACGCCGGAAATTCCGTTCGTGAACGTGGGTGAGCGCACCAACGTCACCGGCTCGGCCAAATTCCGCAAGCTGGTCACCGCCGGCGATTACACCACGGCCTTGAGCATCGCGCGCGAGCAGGTCGAGAATGGCGCGCAGGTGATCGACGTCAACATGGATGAGGGGCTTCTGGACTCAGAAGCGGCGATGGTGACGTTCCTCAATCTGATCGCCGCCGAACCGGACATCGCCCGCGTGCCGGTGATGGTTGATTCTTCCAAGTTCTCAGTGATCGAGGCCGGATTGAAATGCCTGCAAGGCAAGGCTGTGGTCAATTCGATTTCGATGAAGGAAGGCGAGGCGGCCTTTATCGAGCACGCCAAGGTCGTGCGCCGGCATGGCGCGGCGGTCGTGGTCATGGCCTTCGACGAAAAGGGTCAGGCCGACACGTTTGAGCGCAAGACGACGATCTGTGCGCGCGCCTACGACATTCTTGTCAATCAGGTCGGCTTTCCGCCGCAGGACATTATTTTCGATCCGAACATCTTCGCCATCGCCACCGGCATGGAGGAGCACAACAATTACGGCGTCGACTTCATCGAGGCGACGCGCTGGATTCGCGCCAACCTGCCGCACGTCCATGTGTCGGGTGGCGTGTCGAACCTGTCATTCTCGTTCCGCGGCAATGAGCGCGTGCGCGAGGCGATGCATTCGGTGTTCCTGTATCACGCCATCAAGGCCGGCATGGATATGGGCATCGTCAATGCCGGGCAGATGGCGGTTTATGACGACCTCGATCCTAAGCTGCGCGAAGCCTGCGAGGACGTCGTCCTCAACAAGCGGCCGGAAGCGTCCGAGCGGCTGCTGGCTCTGGCGGACAAATTCCGCGGCGCCGGGCAGGAAGCCAAGACGGTCGATCTCACCTGGCGCGAGCGGCCGGTCGAGAAGCGGCTGGCGCATGCTTTGGTGCATGGCATCACCGATTTCGTCGAAGCCGACACCGAGGAAGCGCGCACGAAGTTGCCGCGCCCGCTCGATGTGATCGAAGGCCCGCTGATGGACGGCATGAACATCGTCGGCGACCTGTTCGGCTCCGGCAAGATGTTCCTGCCGCAGGTGGTGAAGTCGGCGCGCGTCATGAAGCAGGCGGTCGCTTATCTCATGCCGTTCATGGACAAGGAAAAGGCCGAGCGTCGCGCCGCCGGCGGGGCGGAAGAACGCTCGTCGAACGGCAAGATCGTCATGGCGACGGTCAAGGGCGACGTGCACGACATCGGCAAGAACATCGTCGGCGTCGTGCTCGCCTGCAACAATTACGAGGTCATCGACCTCGGCGTCATGGTGCCGGCGGCGAAAATTCTCGAAGTCGCCAAGGCGGAGGGCGCGGACATTATTGGCCTCAGCGGCCTGATCACGCCGTCGCTCGATGAGATGTGCCATGTCGCCGCCGAGATGGAGCGGCAGGGTCTCGACCTGCCGCTGATGATCGGCGGTGCGACGACGAGCCGCGTGCATACGGCGGTGAAGATTCATCCGAATTACCGGCGCGGCCAGGCGGTCTATGTCAACGACGCCAGCCGCGCGGTCGGCGTGGCGCAGGCGCTGATGTCGGCCGACAACAAGGCCGGCTATATCGCCGATCTGCGCGGCGAATACCGCAAGATCGCCGAGGCGCATGCGCGCGCGCAGGAAGACAAAGTGCGGCTGCCGCTGGCCACCGCGCGCGCCAATGCGATGAAGCTCGACTGGTCGGGTTCTTACCTGCCGCCGGCGCCGGCGTTCCTCGGTAGCAAGGTGTTCAACGATTATCCGATTGCCGACCTCGTCGAGATCATCGACTGGACGCCGTTCTTCCAGACTTGGGAACTGAGCGGCAAATTCCCGGCCATTCTCGACGACGCCAAAGTGGGGGAGGCGGCGCGCTCACTCTATAATGACGCGCGCGCCATGCTGGACAAGATCGTGGCCGAGAAATGGTTCAAGGCGAGCGCGGTCGCCGGGTTCTGGCCGGCCAACAGCGTCGGCGACGACATCCATATCTATGCCGACGAGACGCGGGCGAAGCCGATCGCCGTGCTGCACGGGTTGCGCCAGCAATTGTCCAAGCGCGAAGGCCGCGCCAATGTCTCGGTGTCGGACTTCGTCGCGCCGCGCGACTCGGGACTCAAGGACTATGTCGGCGCCTTCACGGTGACAGCGGGCATCGGCGAGGATGTCATTGCCGAGCGCTTCAAGCGGGCGAACGACGACTATTCCGCGATCATGGTGTCGGCTTTGGCTGATCGCCTCGCCGAAGCCTTCGCCGAACGATTGCACCAACTGACGCGCAAGGAATTCTGGGGCTACGCGGCGGACGAAACCTTGTCGAACGAGGATGTCATCGCCGAGAAGTATCAGGGCATCCGTCCGGCTCCGGGCTATCCGGCGCAGCCCGACCACACCGAGAAGGGCACGTTGTTCGAACTGCTCGGCAGCGAGCGCATTGGCGTCAAGCTGACCGAGAGCTACGCGATGTGGCCGGGCGCGGCGGTGTGCGGATTGTATTTCAGCCATCCGCAGTCGCATTATTTCGGCGTCGGCAAGATCGAGCGCGATCAGGTCGAGGATTACGCACGGCGCAAGGGCTGGAGCGTATCGGAGGCCGAGCGCTGGCTGGCGCCGATCCTGAATTATGATCCGCGCCAAGGTCCAAGTATTGCGCCGAGCATCGCCGCGGCGTGATTTCGACCAATAAAAAAACACCGGAGAGTCCTGCTCGCCGGTGTTTCGATTTGTGCGCCGATTTTCATCGGGGAAAGGTTAGAACGCTCCCAGCAGAACCGCGCCAACGAAAATAAACACGGCGCACACAGCCAGAACATCCAGTCGTCTCAGAGCAAGGTCCACGGCAGGGCCTCCCTTGTTGAGCTGGCGGTTTTTATCACGAACCGCGAAACGGAATAAGACCGGGACCGGCCGGATTTGAACGAAATGTGCGTGATCGCGCATGCGCTTCAGGCATGGCTGAGCGCGCGCGGGCAAATGGCTGATCGCAGGCCATAAATAGGGGCGCCGCGCGTCATGGCGTCGAATGGAACATCTGCCGGGCGATCGTTTCGGCAAAAGCGGCGGCTATCGGCCCCGGTTGGGCGGCCCGCGCTGCCCCGTTATTAAGCGTTGTCGGCAAATCTGCATACGGCCCGCGACAGGATGCGGCAGCTTCGGCGGCTTGACGCGCTGTTGTGAAGTTTATACGGAACGGTATTCGCCGACGTCGTCGCTGACGACACGACATGTTTCGCGTAAGGCAGAGCCCTCCGCACATTATCAGCGCCCCTTCAACGCCGTTCCCCGGGAGAACCCATGCGTCATCTTCGAGCGTCACTCTTTGCACTCTCCGGCCTGGCCGCGGCCATCGTGGCGCTCGCACTGCCGATGGCGCCGGCATCGGCGCAAGCACCGTGGCCGACCCGCCCGGTGCGTTTCATCATTCCGATCGGCCCCGGCTCGGGCGCCGACATCACCGCCCGTCTCATCGGCGATAAATTGTCGGCCAAATGGGGCCAGCCGGTCGTCGTCGAAAACCGTCCCGGCGGCGACGCCATCATCGCCATCACCGCGGTGATCAGCGCGGCCGACGATCACGTTCTCTTGTTCGCGCCGGCCTCGACCTTCACCGCGCATCCGCTGCTGCATGAGAAGATGGCGTACAATCCCGCCGATCTGGTGCCGATCGCGCGTGTCACCAACACTCTGATTGCGCTCGGCGTGCCGACCGAACTCGGCGTCTCGACCGTCAAGGAACTGGCCGCCAAGATCAAGGCGCAGCCCGGCAAGCTGAACTACGCCTCGGTCACCGGCGCCAACGATCTCTTGTACGCGGCGTTCCTGAAGACCGAGAATCTGGAAATGGCCAAGGTGCCGTACAAGGATCCGGTCACCGCGATCAATGATCTCGCCGAAGGCCGCATCCAGGCTTTCGTCGGCGCCTATGCGATCATGCGGCCGCGCGTGCTGCAGGGCAAAGTGAAAGTCATTGCGCTGACCAACTCGCAGCACGCGGCGGCGCTCAACGATATCCCGACCGCGGCGGAAGCCGGCTTCAAGTCGCTCGAGCTTGACGGGCTGGTCGGTCTGCTCGGTCCGAAGGCCGTGGCACCGGCGGTGCGCGACAAGATCGCCGCCGACATCCGCGATGTGGTCAGCGATCCGGAGATCAACACCAAGCTCGCCGCCACCGGCCAGGTGGTCAATCCCGGCACGCCGGCCGAATTCGCCGCCGCGCTCAAGGATCAGAGCGACAAGGTCAACGACATCGGCAAGGTGCTCGGCATCAAGGCCGCGCAGTAAACACACCGTCATGGCCGGGCTTGTCCCGGCCATCCACGCCTTCTGGGTGATGTGTAACAAAGACGTGGATGCCCGGCCCAAGGCCGGGCATGACGACGTGGATTTTTTTATCCGCCGATCTTTTGCATAATCGTGTCGGTCAGGCGGCGCGCCGACGGCATCACCAGAAACGCCGTGATCGCGGCGATCGGCCAGGCGATGAAATAGGCCTTGGCCCACTGCGCCAGAAAATCGGCGCGCAGCCCGAGATTGATGAAGGTGACGATGAGCGTCACCATGAACACCATCACCGCGGTCATGAGGACGGCGAGTATCAACCTTGCCAGCACTTGCATTCTTTTCCCCCGTCGTCGCCGCGCGATGTGAGCCGAATCCGCGCCGCCGATCAAGACCAAGGGAACCGCGCGCGCCGGACCTGGCAACGATTCCTTATCCTTAACAAATTCCCCCACGCCAGCATTGATGCGCCGTTAAAGAAACTGCCGGCAATTTAGCCGGCATGAAGCTTCAAGGTCGCGTCCTGCTGTTGGCCGGGCTGTGCGTGCTGCTGGCGTTGGCCGGCTGCGGCCGCAGCATGATGCTGCAAGGCGAGCGGCCGTCCTGGCGGCACCAGGCCGAGGCCCAGTGCATGCAGTCGGGCGCGGTGAAGGTCGGCGGCGGCGTTGTCGCCGCTAAGCCGATCGAAGGCCCCGGCATGTGCGGCGCCGATTTTCCGCTCAAGGTCGCAGCGCTCGGCGAAAGCACGCGCCAGAGCTATTCCGACGTGCCACGTCCGCCGGGCGGCATTGCCGATGGTTCGCAGCCGAACTGGCCGCCGACGCAGGCGCGCTATGCATCCCCAACGTCCCAGCCGGCGACCCAGCCCATCTCCGGCGCGCAGCTGCGCTGGACGCCGGGTGCGCCGTCGATCAGCGCGCCAGACATCGCGGCGCCCGGTGCAACCGCGCCGGCAGGACGGCCGGTGTCGCTCTATGCGCCCGGCGTCGCCATCCCCGACGATATTCCCGACGACGCCATTCTGCCGCAGGGACGCCAGCCGCCGCAGCGCATGCAGCCGGTCTACAACGCGCCGACTTATGCGCCGCCGCAGCAGCAACAGCGTCCGCTGCCGGCGCTCGGGCCGATGCGCGGGCCGCAGGTGACCGGCGCCATCCAGCCCGCCGCCGTGACTCCGGCGGCGACCTTGTCCTGTCCGATCGTCTCGGCGCTTGATCGCTGGGTGAATGAGGGCGTGCAACCGGCGGCGTTTCGCTGGTTCGGCGCGCAGGTTGTCGAGATCAAGCAGATCTCCGCCTATTCCTGCCGGCAGATGAATGGCGCCGGCGGCCACGGCGTCTCCGAACATGCCTTCGGCAATGCGCTCGATGTCGCCGGCTTTATCCTCGCCGACGGCCGCAAGATTTCCGTTCAATATGGCTGGCAGGGATCGCCGGAAGAGCAGGGCTTCCTGCACGACGTGCAATTGTCCGCCTGCGACATGTTCACCACGGTGCTGGCGCCGGGCTACAACGCCGCGCATTACAATCATATTCATGTCGATTTGATGCGCCGCGCCAGCGGCCGGCGGCCGTGCCGGCCCAATGCGATCCCGGGCGAAGTCGTCGCGGCGCGGGCGCGCGCGGTCTATGCCAGCAAGCACGGCCCGACATACACCGGCTCGATCGGCAAGCCGACGAATGCAGGCGCCAAGAAGCCCGGTGCGATGCCGGAAGCGGTTCCGGGCGCCGACGGTCTCGACGACGACGACGCCGACGACGCGGTGACCGGTTCGATCGGCAAGCCGCCTGCCGCGCCGCGGAACAATACGACGCCCGGCGAAGACGGCGAATTCGACGAGGATGATGTCACCGGCTCGATTGCCGCGCCGGCGCAATCCGGCTGGCCGCGGCTGGCGCCGCAAGGCATCGATCCGCGATACCGGCCGGACAATGCGTCGAATTATTGACGCGCCCGGCCTGGCGTCGCAGCGTTAGAACACCGCGTCCAGCAGCATCGCCAGGAACAGGATCAACCCGGCATCGCGGTTGGCGCGGAACAGCTTCAGGCAATGCGCCGGGTCGTCGATGTCGATGGTGACGACTTGCCAGGACAGATGAATGGCGAAGGCGAGAAGCCCAAGCATGAAGATCCACGAGCCGCCGGCCATCACGCCGGCAACGCCGATCAGCACGACGGCGATGGTGTAAAACAATGTCAGCATCGCCGGTGTGTTTTGTTCGAACAACAGCGCCGTCGACTTGATGCCGATCATCATGTCGTCCTCGCGGTCCTGATGCGCGTAGATGGTGTCGTAGCCGATCACCCAGGCGATCGAGCCGGCGTAGAGCACGAAGGCGGCGGCATCGAGCCGGCCGAACGCCGCCGGCCAGCCCATCAGCGCGCCCCAGGAAAAAGCGAGGCCGAGAAAAATTTGCGGCCAGTAGGTGACGCGCTTCATGAACGGATAGATCGCGACGACCAGGAGCGACGCCAGTCCGGTCATGACCGTGTAGAGATTGAACTGGAGCAGCACCGCCAATCCGACCAAAGCCTGCGCGACCATGAAGATCGCGGCTTGCGTCGCGGTGACTTGTCCTGACGGAATAGGCCGCGAGCGCGTGCGCTCCACCTTGCCGTCGAGATCGCGGTCGACCAGATCGTTCCAGGTGCAGCCGGCGCCGCGCATGGCGAAGGCGCCGATGAAAAACAAAACGATGTGCATAAGACTGGGCAGGCGGTCGCTGGCCATGCCGGCAAGGCCGGCCGACCACCAGCACGGCATCAGCAACAGCCACGAGCCGATCGGCCGGTCGAGGCGGGCCAGCCGCAGATACGGACGCGTGACGGCAGGCGCGCGGAGATCGACCCAGTTACCGGTCGCATCGGCTACGCGTCCGCCGCCCTCGCTCATTTGCCGAGCGGATTGCCGGTCAGCGTATCGAACGTGCCGCGACCGGTTTTGATGTTGGAGGCATCGGGGGCCGGCGCGCTGAGCGCGTCGCTCAGGCTCGGCGGCGCCGCGGCGCGCGGCGGTCCGTTGGCGGCGACCTGACAGACGCGCGTGCGAATCTCTTGGGATCTGACGTGCGCCTGCTTCATGCTGTCGATGATTTGCGCCGGGATTCCGCAACTCGCGGCGTTGGTGGTGGCGTATTTGATCATCGTCGCTTCCGCGCCGGTGAAGGCGTTGAACAGACCGCACGCTTCCTTCGGCGACGGCTTTTGCTTGCGCTGGCCGGCCGCCTGGATGGCGCCGCCACGCTTTTCAACTTCCTTGCGCAGCTTGACGAATTCCTCGATGCACGGCGGCGTCTGCTGTTGGCTTTGGTTCGCCCACGGGCTCTGGCCCTGTTGTTGCATCGGCTGCTGCTGCATCGGTTGCTGCAGGGGCTGTTGTATCGGCGCCGCCTGTTGCGGCCATGGCGCGCCCGGCGCCGGCGCCGGCGTCGGCGCGGCTTGCGGTTGCGCCTCCGGCCACGGCGATTGCGACGCGGCCGGGGCGGCGGCGAATGCGACCATGCTTGCGGCCATGACGATGGTCCAGCCGAGCTTCATGAACAGTTCCTTTTCAGGGCCCCGGCTTTTTCAAACCGGCCGGCCGACGGATCGCTTATAACAACCTCCCGAATGCGTCGGGAAGGCGGCAAATCGCGCCAAAACGACGCCCGCCAGCCAGACCGTTAGGTAACATGACTCGCCCCGATTTCCGCACCCCGCGCCTATACCTCGATTTTGCCCTGCGCGCCGGGGTCGATGTTCCGCTCGACCGCGACCAGGCCAACTACCTGCTGAACGTCCTGCGGCTGGCGCAGGGCGATCCGGTGCTGCTGTTCAATGGCCGCGATGGCGAATGGCGGGCTACCCTTTCCGGTACCGGCAAGAGGTCGCTGGCCGCCAAAGTCGAGACGTGCCTGCGCGAGCAGCCGCGCCCGGGCGATCTGCATTTCCTGTTCGCGCCGCTCAAACATGCGCGGCTCGATTACATGGTGCAAAAGGCGGTCGAACTCGGCGTTACGCGGCTGCAGCCGGTGATGACCCGGCATACGCAGGTCGCGCGGCTTAATCTGGAGCGGATGCGCGCCAATGCGGTCGAGGCGGCCCAGCAATGCGGCGTTCTGGCCTTGCCCGAGGTCGCCGAGCCGATGCCGTTCAAGACGATCGCCGGCGGCGCCGATCCCGATCGTCTGCTGATTTTCTGCGACGAGGATGCCGAAGTGCGCGACCCGGTCGCGGCGCTCGCCGCCGCGCGGCCGGACCCGAGCGGCTTGCTGCCGGCCGCCGTGGCGCGCGCGCCGCTGGCGATGGCCGTGTTGATCGGACCGGAGGGCGGCTTTGCCGAGGATGAGCGGGCGGCGTTGTTGCAGCGGCCAAATGTGGTGCGGATCTCGCTCGGGCCGCGCATTCTGCGCGCCGACACGGCGGCGGTGGCGGCGCTGACATTGGTGCAGGCGGTGCTGGGCGACTGGCGATAGACCTGGTCGCGACGCGGCTGCCGGTACCGGGCCGTCAGCCCACGACAGGCTGCGAATCTGTGATCAATTCGCCGTTGCGGCAAAAAATCTGTGATAAAGTTAAGATCGGGGTGTCGCGCGTGATAAATTAGGATCGCGGTACGCCCAATTGGGCCGTTAAAGCGTTCTGTGGCGTAAGGAGTGTGTGACGATGAACATGTTTCGTAGCGTTCAATCCGCGGCCAGAGCCACGACCATGGCCATTGTGACGGCCTGCGGCCTCATTGCGGGCTTTTCCGCCACGCCGGCGCAGGCGGCCAATTTCCTTCAAAAACAGATCTATATGACCGGCGCCAATTACGACGGCGACCTGCCGGCATGCGAGGCGGCGCTCGGCGATATCGCGTCGCGCTTCGCGCAGAAGGAAAGCCGGTACTGGAATTCGGACCTGCAGATTCTCGGCTTCGATAAAGTGCGCGAGACCGCGTTCAGGCCATGGACCAAAGCGACCATTCCGCGCCGTTTCTGTTCCGCCGTGGCGCTGATCAGCGACGGCCGCTGGCACAAGGTGGACTTCTGGATCGGCGAGGACACCGGCTTCATTGGCGCCAGCTGGGGCGTCGAATGGTGCGTGGTCGGTCTCGACCGCAACTGGGCCTATAACCCGGCTTGCAAAATGGCGCGGCCCTGACCGGGCAGCGCAGGTTTATTCGGCGGCGTTTTGCAGGGCCAGATCGCGCGAGCGGCCGCACAGCCAATCGGCTGTGTCGGCGAGCGCCAGCAGCGACTCTTTAATGGTCAAAAGCCGCTCGCGCTCGGCGCGCTGCGCGACAATCTGCTCGGCGCGGGCGGCGCATTGCTCGGCGCGGCGGCGAAGTTCGTTGGCATCCAACAGGTCATTGATCATCGATTCCTCACTGCCAGGAATGATGCGCCTGTCGTTTTAAATGCGGGAGTCGCTTGTAGTCTAAGAGCAAAGCACTCACTCGCCGCCGCCGGCTCAGTTTACCTATTCGGCGTTTTCGGCGGTTTGGTTGTTCTTTGCGGGCTTGGCTGACCGGTGACGTTCCGCCCCCGTTCACGAGGCGGCGCCATCCTTGGGCACCATGCGCAAGCCGCTGACATTGCCGGCCGGCGTCCCTTCCTCCAACACGCCGATATCCGACGACTTCTTGCCATCGGTGTTGTGAGCGAAACCGGTATGGTTGAGACCGATGCGGAACAGCTCCCGCACGGCGGCGGCGCGGCTGGGCATGCGATTCTTGAAGCGAAAATCGTCGACCGCGGTCAATTCGTCCGGCGACAACATGATTTGCAGGCGCTCGCCGCGCGCCAGATGATGTGGTTTGCGAATTTTCGGCATAGGATCGCCCCCTTGCCCCCTGGTGCGATAACGTCGTGAGTAACATCCTCCTAATGCGCAACTTACTCATCCGGTTCCATCCGGAGGCGGCCCAGTGTCTTTTCGGGCCCTGGGGTCTTCCTTAATGTTCTTGAAATGTTCTCGTTCATCCGCTATGAATCGGTGGAACCCTTGAGAAACATCAATTCGGCATTTGTTCTCACGGGAGTGTGATGATGTCTGGGCTGGGGGTAGCCATGGTTGGGATGCGCAGGCGGCGATGGGATCGGCTGGCGCGGATGGCGCGCACGCTGGCCGTCACCTTCAGCTTTTTGTTTGTCTTCGCGGTCGTCGCCTTTGCGCAAGGCGCGCCGGGGGCCGGCAACCAAAATTCCAATGAGCGCCAGCCAAACGAGCCGGGCCGCTTCGATTTTTATGTGCTGGCGCTGTCCTGGTCGCCGTCCTATTGCGCGGCCTCGGCTGAGCGCGCGCCGAACCGGACGCCCGATCAGCAGTGCGGCGGCCGGCCCTTCGCCTTCGTCGTGCACGGGCTGTGGCCGCAATACGACAAAGGCTTTCCGTCGTTCTGTCAGGTTCCGGCGCCGCGGCTTTATCGTGGCATTGTCGACGCCAATCTCGACCTGATGCCGAGCCCGCGGCTGATTTTCCATGAATGGGACCGGCACGGTACCTGTTCGGGGATGACGGCGGCGGCTTATTTCGAAGCCGTGCGCAAGGCGCGCGCGGCAGTGACGATCCCGGCCGAATACAAGGCGCTTGAAAGGCCGACGATGGTGTCGCCCGGCGATGTCGGCGAGGCCTTCGTCAAGGCCAATCCGGGCCTGCCGCGCGGCGGCTTGGCGGTGGCTTGCGACAGCAAATGGCTGAGCGAGGTGCGCATCTGCCTCAACAAGGATCTCAGCTTCCGCGATTGTCCGGAACTGACGCGCCGCGCTTGCCGCCGCGACCGCGTTGCTATGCCCGCCGTGCGCGGCGGGTAAATAGATTGTCCGCCGTGCGCGGCGGAAATACGCTGGGCTTATTTAGAACCAAAGCGCGAGCGCATCCGGAAATAGAAATGGCAAAAGGCCTTTTCAGACTTTGGTGTGTACTCACAGTTCTGTGGGCTATCTTCGCATTTTTTCTCACAAATCCAGTTCGGATTGAATACACGCCGGAGAGGGTTTGTGCGGAAACAAAGCTTGGGGATTCTAGTATGTCCAAGGCTTTGAGAATTTTGAATGGAACATGCACCCTTGTCGAAGCTCCAGGACAGAGCGCGCCAGAACCCAAGCCGTTTCCGATCTATTTGTTTGCGATTACAGCGTCTTTGCCGCCGGCGCTTTTGTTTTTCTCAGGATTGGCATTGATATGGGTTATTCGAGGCTTCCGAAGGACCGAGGCCTAATCGCTTTGTCAAAATTTCATTTTTCCGGACCTGTTTTCGGCGGTCGCATTAAGCGGGCGCTAACGCTCGCCTTGGCTGCCAGGGGGATAACCCTGGCGTGTGCGCGATTGCCGCAAGATTTTTGAAAGCTAGTGGTCCGATTCTAACATTCGCAACCCGTCTGCGGAGCCACTTTTGCGAATGTTAGAATCAAAGGACCACTAGAAAGTTATTAATGCTAGTGGAGCTTTGGATTTGACGTTCGCCTAAGATGGTCGCGGCAAACGAGCAGCGAACGTCAAATCCGCTCCACTAGTTGAGCAAAGTTGACCGCGCGATTTAAAGCGGGCGCGGAGTGCGGCGATGAATCGTGTCCAGGATTATATGGGGTTCGTGCTGTGGTTCGTCGGGCTCGGCTATATGGCGTTGTCGCCATTGACCGCGCATGACGCCGTGCATCTGTCGCCCGGATTGCATGTGGCCGGCATGCTGGCGTCGGTCTGGGTCGTGGCGGGTCTGGCATGGCTGCCAATCCGGCGCTGGCGACGGTCGCGCGCGGCGGTCCGCGACCCGAGTTTGTCCGGGGCGGTTCAATTGCGCCCGAAGCGCCCGGCGCCGCCGCCGCGCCGGTATGTCAAACCGCGCTCGCATTTCGGCCTGCGCGGCGTGCCGCGTTAAGCTAAGAAGGCGTCTGTGTCGCCTTGCCCTGACGCGATTGAGAGATTGACGTGAATTACCGCCACGCCTTCCATGCCGGCAGCTTCGCCGATGTCTTCAAGCACGCGGTGCTGTGCCGTATCCTGCATTACCTGCGCGAGAAGCCGGCCGCGTTCCGCGTCATCGACACCCATGCCGGTGCCGGCATCTACGATCTGACCAGCGCCGAGGCCAATCGCGGCGGCGAATGGCACGACGGTGTCGAGCGGCTGCTGGCCGCAATAGCCGCGGGCAAATTGCCGGACAATGTGGTGACGCTGCTCGCGCCCTATCTCGATGTGATCGGTGCGCTCAACGTGCCGGGCAAACTGACCGCCTATCCCGGGTCGCCGGCGCTGACGCGCGCTTGGCTGCGCGCCGACGACCGGCTGATTGCCTGTGAACTCGAGCCGCACGCGGCGATCGCGCTGTCGCGCCACTTGCGCGCCGACAGCCGCATCAAGGTGATCGAGATCGACGGCTGGACCGCATTGCAAGCTTACGTGCCGCCGCCGGAACGGCGCGGCCTGGTGCTGGTCGATCCGCCTTTCGAGGAGAACGCCGACTTCCATCGGCTGTCGCACATGCTGGGTCTGGCGCATCGCAAATGGGCGACCGGCATTTATGCCTTGTGGTATCCGATTAAGGGCCGTGGCGAAGCCGATGACTTGGCCAAACGTTTGCGCCGATCCGGCATTGCGAAAATCCTGCGCGCCGAATTGCTGGTTTCACCGGTCAGCGATCCGACGAGGCTCAACGGCTCCGGTCTGATCCTGATCAATCCGCCCTGGACGCTTGAGGCTGAACTTGCCGCGCTGCTGCCGGTGCTCAGCCGGTTGCTGGAACGCCAGCCGCAAGGCGGCGGCTATACGCTCGACTGGCTGAGCGGCGAGGCGGCCGGGCAGACCAAGCCGAAGCCCAAAGCAAAGACCAAGTGACACAGGCGCGCGGCGTCTCGCCTCTTTCCACAAAGCCGCAACTGGTGTGTAGTTCCCGGATTGGCAATGACGTTCCGCCTCCTGTGGGGGCCGGCGGAGGGACTGAGGCCGCTTGTCGGCCGATGCTTATCCCCGTTCGTGAATGTCGGCCGAGCCGCCGTGCGTGGGGCCGGCGGCGGAGCAGTGTACGGGGAGGGACACCCGATGGCGCAAACCGGTATCGTCAAATTCTTCAACGCCGAACGGGGCTATGGCTTTATCAAGCCGGATGACGGCGCACGCGATGTGTTCGTGCATATTACCGCGGTCGAGCAGGCCGGATTGAAAAGCCTGAACGAAGGCCAGAAGATCAGCTTCGATGTCGAGCCCGATAAAAAGGGCAAGGGACCGAAGGCGGTGAATCTGGTTGTGAGCTGAATTCGATTCAGGCAATTTGCGTCTATAAGACATCCACGCGCGCGTCATCGGCGTCGCGCTCTCGAAACTCTTGACCCTTTGACCCTTTGACCCTTTGACGATGCGGACGCAGCCGTCCGCGTCGCAACTAAGAAAAAACCGGCATGATGATCCTGCGTAACTCTCCGCCATCGCCGTTCGCCCGCAAGGCGCGCATCGCCGCCAGCCTGCTCGGCCTCGCCGATCAGATCGACCTGGTCGCGGTCGACCTCAACGATCCGGCCGATACCATTCGCGTGCAAAATCCGCTGGGCAAGATTCCGGCGCTCGTGCTCGAGGACGGTACCGTCTATTACGACTCCCGCGTCATCGTCGAATATCTCGATCATATCGCCGGCGGCGGCCACATCGTGCCGCGCGACACCAAGGCGCGCTTCGCGGCGCTGCGGCTGCAGGCCCTGTGCGATGGCATGCTCGATGCCTCGGTGCTGATCGTCTATGAGAGCCGCTACCGGCCGGCGGAGATGCAGGTGCAAAGCTGGATCGACCGGCAGGCCGACAAAGTCGCGCGCGGCCTGGCGGCTTTGGAGGCGGCGCCGCCGGCGCTCGATCCGAAGATCGAGCCGTTGCCGAATATCGGACAGATCACGCTGGCCTGCCTGCTCGGTTATCGCGACCTGCGCTTTGCCGGAACCTGGCGCAAGGATCATCCGCGGCTCGTTGACTGGCTCGACCAGTTCGCGGCGCAAGTGCCGGCTTTCGCCGAGACCAAGGTCGCCGCCTAAAAGTTTTTTGAACTGCGATTCATGAAAAAAGCCCCGGAGATTCCTCCGGGGCTTTCGTGTGTGCGGCGCTGTTGGAACTAGAAACGATAGTTGAGGCCGGCGCGAACGATGTTGGTGTGGAAGTCCGACGTGACGGCGCCGACGGTCGGGCCGTTGCCGAGATCGACATACAGGTATTCGACCTTGGCGGTCCACGGACCGGTCAAAGCAGCCTCGATGCCGCCGCCGAGCGCATAGCCGGTCTTGCTGGTGCGCGAACTCGCCGCGCCGACCGCATTGTTGATATCGCCGAACGCAACGCCGCCGGTGATGTAAGGCATCACGCTACCGGTCGCGCCCATCGCGTAGCCGAGACGGCCGCGGACGGTGCTGAGCCAGCGATTGCTGGTTTCGTTGATGGCACTGCTGCCGCGGATCCGGGTCCAGTCGAGATCGCCTTCGATGCCCCAGACAAGCGGGCCGGACTGCAGGTTGTAGCCAAGCGTGCCGCCGATCAGGCCGCCCGACGAGCTGTTCGATCCGCTGAACGCGCCGCCGCCGTTGATGCCAATGTAAGCGCCGCTCCAGTTGTACATCTGCGACACATAGGCCGGCGCCTTGACCGGCATGGCAGCGCGACGCGGCATGTCGGCGGCCGCGGCCGAACCGACACTGAGCGCAAAAAGACCGACGCTGGCGAGAAGAAGATTTTTCATGACGCACCTCATTCCGATGAAGATCATCCGGACGGACGCGGATGCGCCGTCCCCCGATTGCACATTCAACGCGGTGTTCGACCGGTCGTTCCGTGCACTTATGATCACCTATGATCAAATGTATCGACTGTGTCCGTTCGGCAACGCTTTGGAACTCGGTCGCCGTTTCCGGATAAAAAAGTCCCGGACCGAAGTCCGGGGCTTTTGCAGTTGTTGTCGCAGCCCGCGTTTAGAAGCGGTAGTTCAGGCCGCCGCGGACCAGGTTTTCCTTGGCGCGGACGTCGGCGCCGAGCGGCGCGCTGACGCGGCCGAGATCGGCATAGAGGTATTCGACCTTCGCGGTCCACGGACCGGCGAGCGCCGCTTCGATGCCGCCGCCCAGCGCATAGCCAGCCTTCGTGGTGGTCGAGTCGCCCGAACCCGTGATCGAGTTCTTGACGCCGCCGACAGCCAGACCGCCGGTGACATAGGGCATGAAGCGATCGAAGGCATAGCCGACGCGGCCGCGCGCGGTGCCGAGCCAGGTGTTGCGGGTTTCGCAGGTCTGGCCGACGCCGCAGGCCGAGTTGCCACGGACGTTCGACCAGTCGAGGTCGCCTTCAAGACCGAACACGGCCTGACCGGCCTGATAGTTGTAGCCGATGGTGCCGCCGACCTGGCCGCCACGGGTGTTGAAATCGCCGGTGGCTACAGGCGCGGAGAAATTCGAACGGCCCCAGCCGGCGCCGCCGTTGATGCCGACGTAAGCGCCGGTCCAGTTGTAGTAGGCGACATAGGGCACAGCCTTGGTCGGCATGGCAGTGCGGCGGGCCATATCGGCGGCATTGGCCGAACCCATGGTTGCGACAACTGCGAGAGCACCAACGGCGGCGAGAGCAAGACGCTTCATTTCTAGAATCTCCGTAACGGTTAAACCCCAAAACCTGAGCGCACAGTATTCAGAATAGAGCTCAGGTCTAGTGCGAAAAAGACACAGCGATCAATAGATTACCGTATGTAGTATCGTAATTGAGGCGCGCAAAAGCCACGATGTTGCCGCGATTCAGGCGGAATTAAGCCACCAGATTTGAACCGGTATACTTGTTAATAAACTCTTAACGGAACTTATACGTCAAAAAGTTCCCTCCCCGGGTTCCGGCCCCAATTGCGAACCACCAGGATAACGAAAAACCCCGGGCCATGGGCCCGGGGTTTGCCGCAAACCGCGTGAAACGGCGGCAAAGCCTAGAAGTGATAATTGACGCCGACGCGCAGAATGCTGGTCGACAGGCCGTTCTGGGTTCCGGTGATCGAATAGGCCCGGTTGCTCAGGTCGGCGTAGAGATACTCGACCTTGGCCGACCATTGCGGCGTGAAGCCGACTTCGGCGCCGATGCCGGCGGTCCAGCCAATCTGCATCTTGGATTCCGCCAGTGCGCCGGTTTCACCCTTCACGCTGCCATAGGCCAGGCCGAGCGTGCCGTAGAACAGGATGTTGTTCATCGCCAGACCGGCGCGGCCGCGCAAGGTGCCGAACCACGGATTGGAGAACTTGAACGGCGCGAAAGTGTCGTCGGCGCCGCTGATCTGCAGGTCGGTTTCACCGCCGAACACGAACTGGCCATTTTGCCAATTGTAGCCGAGCTGCAGACCGCCTTCGAGGCCGCTCGGATTGGTGCTGGTGTTTTTGACCTTGCCCCACTGGTAGCCGACATTGGCGCCGGCATAGGCGCCGGACCAGTTGTAATAGCTGCCCGCCGGCGCCTGATAATAGGGCGTGGAGCGCGGCAGGTCGGCGGCGCTGGCGACGGTCGATGCCGCGGCAAGGGCCAGGCCGGCCAGGGTCAATGCCAGGATCAGTTTTTTCATCTCAACTCTCCACTAAACGCTCGCCGCTTCAAGCGCCCTTGAAGGCGCGTCGCGGAATTGGTTTGCCGGTCTCGTCGCTTGCGAAACTTGGACAATTTTCCGTAACGCCGTTATCGCGCTTTTTAAGTTAAACGGTTATGAATCGCGCTGTGGAGACGAGTGGTTATCCCTAAAGAAGTCTTAGCAAACAGGCTTTCGTGGCGTTTACCATGTTGTGCCGGGCTTTTTTGACGATAGCTTTGATCTCCCCCTTGCGCGATCGCTTCCTGGCGCTTGGCAATGACACGGCGCATAGAAATCGCAAATGCCTGATGACAAAACGAAGAGCGGCCCGCGCGCGGCCCTGATTACCGGCGGCGGACGGCGCATCGGCGCGGCCATCGCGCTGGCTTTATCGCACGCCGGCTACGCGGTGGTGTTGCATGCCAACAGGTCGCGCGGCGCCGCCGAAGCGCTGGCGGCGCGGATCGAAAATGGCGGCGGCAAGGCCGCTGTCGTTGTCGCCGATCTCGCCGACGCCAAGGCCGTTGGCGGTTTGATCCCGGCGGCGGCCTTCGCGCCGCTCACGCTGCTCGTCAACAATGCCAGCGTGTTCGAGGACGACGAGATCGGCAATCTCGATCGGGCCGATTTCGAGGCGACGATGGCGATCAATCTGACCGCGCCTTTGTTTCTGGCGCAGGCCTTCGCCGCGCAAGCGACGAAGGCGAGCGACGCGTCGATCGTCAATATCGTCGATCAGCGCGTGCTGCGGCCAACGCCGAAATTTTTCTCCTACACCATGAGCAAAAGCGCCTTGCACGCCGCGACCGTGACATTGGCGCAGGCGCTGGCGCCGTTGCGCGTCAACGCGGTGGCGCCGGGCCCGGTGCTGCCGAGCCCGCGCCAGACCGATGCGCTGTTCGCGGCGCAAGCCGCCGCCGTGCCGCTCGGGCGGGGCCCGTCGCCGGAGGATATCGCAGCGGCCGTGGTCTATCTCGCCGCGGCGACCAGCGTCACCGGCGTGACACTGCCGGTCGATGGCGGGCAGCATCTATCCTGGCGTACCGCCGACAGCGATGTGGCGGAATAACCAACAAAGATTATCTTAGGGCGCATGAACGGCGGCGAAAAAGACATCGATCCCAAAAAGGACTTGGACCCGTTGAGCGAACTCCGCGAGGAGGACGAGGAATCCTCGCTGCCCGAACTCGATCTCAACGAGCCGGCGACCGGCACCTTGGCCAATGGCGCGGCGGCGATCGCCCGCGCCGTCAAGCATGCGCCGTCTTCGCCCGGCGTCTATCGTATGATCGATGCGAAGGGCGACGTGCTCTATGTCGGCAAGGCCAAAAGCATCAAGAAGCGCGTCACGTCCTATACAAGGCCGAATGCGCATGACAGCCGCATCACCCGCATGATTGCGGCGACGGCGACGATGGAATTCATTTCCACCGCGACCGAGACCGAAGCGCTGCTCTTGGAAGCCAATCTGATCAAGAAGTTGCGGCCGCGCTTCAATGTGCTGCTGCGCGACGACAAATCGTTTCCTTATATTCTGATCACGAATGACCACTGGGCGCCGCAGATCTTGAAGCACCGCGGCGCCCGCACGCGGCCCGGGCAATATTACGGACCCTTCGCCAATGCCGGCGCGGTCAACCGTACGGTCAACGCGCTGCAGCGCGCCTTTCTTTTGCGCTCCTGTTCGGATTCGTTCTTTGAATCGCGGACGCGGCCCTGCCTGCTGCATCAGATCAAGCGCTGCGCCGCGCCTTGCACGCAGGAGATTGATTTTGCCGGCTATGCCGAGCTGGTGCGCGAGGCCAACGCATTTTTGTCCGGGCGCAGCCGGTCGGTGCAAAAGGAATTGTCGGCGGAAATGGAGACGGCCTCCCATGCGCTCGATTTCGAGCGCGCCGCGATCTATCGCGACCGGCTTGCCGCTTTATCGGCGATCCAGTCGCATCAGGGCATCAACCCGCGCAACGTCGAGGAAGCCGACGTCTTCGCCGTGCACCAGGACGGCGGTTACAGCGTCGTCGAGGTGTTCTTCTTCCGCACCGGCCAGAACTGGGGCAACCGTGCCTATTTCCCGAAGGCCGACCGCTCGCTCGGCGGCGCCGAAGTGCTCGGCGCCTTCATGGCGCAATTCTACGACGACAAGCCGGCGCCCCGGCTCATTCTGACGTCGGAGGATTTTGAGGAGCGGGACCTGCTGGCCGAAGCGCTGTCGGCCAAGAGCGGGCACAGAATCGAGATCAGCGTGCCGCAACGCGGCGAGCGCAAGGAACTGGTGATGCACGCGCTCGCCAATGGCCGCGAGGCGCTGGCGCGCAAGCTCGCCGACACCGCGTCGCAACAGCGGCTGTTCAAGGCGTTGACCGAGACGTTCGGTTTGCCGCGCGAACCTCGCCGCATCGAGGTCTACGACAACAGCCATATCAGCGGCACCAACGCGGTCGGCGGCATGATCGTCGCCGGTCCCGAAGGCTTTCGCAAAAACCAGTACCGAAAGTTCAACATCCGCTCGACCGACATCACGCCCGGCGACGATTACGGCATGATGCGCGAAGTCCTGCGCCGCCGCTTCAAGCGGCTGATCGATGAAAGCCCGCGGTTGACCGCGGATGCCGCGCTCGCCGCCGTGCTGACGGGAGACGCCGATGACGCGCCTGATTCGCCCTGGCCCGATCTGGTGCTGATCGACGGTGGGCAAGGCCAATTGCGCTCGGCGACCGAGACCCTGACCGAACTCGGCATTACCAATGTGCCGCTGGTGGCGATCGCCAAAGGCATGGACCGCGAGGCCGGCCGCGAAACTTTCTTCATGGCGGGCCGCAGCCCGTTCAAACTGCCGCCGCGCGATCCGCTGCTGTATTTCGTCGAACGGTTGCGCGACGAGGCGCATCGCTTCGCCATCGGCTCGCACCGGGCGCGGCGCAAGAAGGACATTCGCGAGGCGGGCTTGCAGGAAATCGCGGGGATAGGGCCCACCCGCAAGCGGGCGCTGTTACATCATTTTGGCACCGTGAAAGCGATCGAGCGGGCGAGCCTTGCGGATCTGGCACATGTGCCCGGCATTAATGCGGAGACGGCGCGAAAGATATATGACTTCTTCCACGAGAAGGCGCATTAGCGCCGCAGGTGGAAGCGCCGTACGCGGCAGGGGGGAAGGAACCGACCATGATTATCCAAAGCCAGAAAGACGTCACGCCGGTTGTCATTGACGCCTACAAGAATATCGACAATCCGCGCCTGCGCGAGATCGTCGCCGGGCTGGTCAAGCATCTACATGCGTTCGCGCGCGACGTGCATCTGACCGAGGAAGAGTTCCAGATCGGCTGCCAGATCGTCGCCAAAATGGGCCAGCTGTCCAACAAGACGCACAACGAAGTGGTGCTGATGTCCGGCTCGCTCGGCTTCTCGGCTTTGGTCTGCCTGCTCAATAACGGCAACAACGGCCAATCCGAAACGACCGCCAATCTGCTCGGACCGTTCTGGCGGCTGAATTCGCCGAAGACCGAAAACGACGGCTCGATCGTGCGCTCGCCGACGCCGGGGCCGGAATTGTTCGTCAAGGCTCACGTCAAGGACCAGAACGGCAGTCCGATCGCCGGCGCGATTGTCGACGTCTGGCATTCCTCGCCGGAAGGTTTTTACGAACAGCAGGATCCCAAGCAGGCCGACATGAACCTGCGCGGCCAGTTCACCACCGACGCCAACGGCTATTTCGGCTTCCGCACCGTGATGCCGGCCGGCTATCCGATTCCGATTGAAGGCCCGGTCGGCGATCTGCTGCGCGCGGCAAAACGCCACAATTTCCGCCCCGCCCATCTGCACTTCCTTATTCTCAAGGACGGCTTCAAGACTTTGATCTCGCAGATCTACGATCCGACCGACGACAAGCTGGAAACCGACGTGCAGTTCGGCGTCACCAAGGCGCTGATCGGCGATTTCACGCGGCACGACGGGCCGGGGCCGGTTCCGGGCGTCAAAGGCGCGTGGTATTCGCTCGATCAGACCTTCGCCATGGAGCCCGGCGTCAGCCGCCTGCCCAAACCGCCGATCGATTAAACCTCGTTCGCGGTTGACCTTCATGCGGCCCCGGTGTTCCTTGGGCCGCATGAATCCGTCCCGTTCCACACGGCTGCCGGCGCACCCGCTCGCACTGGCCAATATGCTGACTTATGCGCGCATTGCTGCGGTGCCGGTCGTGGTCGGCCTGCTGTTCTGGCAGAGCATCCTCGGCGGCGGCCTGTGGCTGCGCTGGGTGGCGCTGGCGGTTTTCATTGCCGCCGGCGTGACCGACATTCTCGACGGCTATGTCGCGCGCAAGCTGGGCCAGCAGTCGTCGCTTGGCCGCATGCTCGACCCGATCGCCGACAAATTGCTGGTCGCCTCGAGCCTGTTGATGCTGGCGGCCGGCACGACCATTCACGGCTGGGCGCTGCTCGCCGCCGTCATTATCTTGTGTCGCGAGATTCTGGTCTCTGGCTTGCGCGAATTTCTCGCCGAGCTGCGCGTCAGCGTGCCGGTGTCGCAACTCGCCAAATGGAAGACCGCCGGACAACTCGTCGCGATCGGCTTCCTGATCGCGGGCGAGGCCGGTGAGAAAGTCCTGTCGCCGACCATCGAGATCGGCGTCACCTTGTTGTGGCTGTCGGCCATCGTGACGCTGTACACCGGCTGGGACTATTTGCGCGCCGGTCTGCGTTATATGATCGACGAATAGGCCCATGATCCCGAAAAGTGGGAACCGGTTTTCGGACAAGATCATGGGGCGAAACAAAATGAAACTGAAGCTCAGATATTTCGCCTGGGTGCGCGAGCGCATCGGCAAACCGGATGAAGATGTCGAGGTTCCGGCTGGCGTCACGACTGTGGCCGAACTGATGACGTGGCTGGCCGCGCGCGGCGAGGAATATGCCCATGCCTTCGAGAACCCCAAAGTAATCCGCGCGGCCATCGACCGGGCGCATGTGAAGCCGCAGACGGCGATCGCCGGGGCCGGCGAAATCGCCTTTTTCCCGCCGATGACGGGGGGATGATCCTCTTCTTTCACCTCTCTCATTGGGAGAGGTCGGATCGCGATAGCGATCCGGGTGAGGGGTTAGGGTCTAACGAGAGATCTAGACCCCCTCACCCCACCCCTCTCCCCACCAAAGTCGGATATATCCGACTTTGGCAATTAGAATGCCCAACTCGGGTAAACCCGAGTTGGGATGGGAGAGGGAGCGCACCCCGGCTGTGGCGGCGATTTCTTCTCATTGCAATTTGCACTACATTATATCTATGACCACGCAAACCATCGTGCGCATCCAGACCGAGCCATTTGACACCGCCGCCGAGGCGGCGGCGATCACGCGCGGCCGCACCGATGCCGGCGCTGTGGTGACCTTTACCGGCATCTGCCGCGGCGACGAGAACGGCGTGCCGATCGCGTCACTGACGCTGGAACATTATCCCGGCATGGCCGAAGCCGAGATCGAGCGGCATGTGGCGGAGGCAATAGAGCGCTGGCCGCTGATCGGCGTCACCGTCATTCATCGTTTCGGGCGCATTCTGCCAGGCGACGACATCATGATGGTGGTGACGGTGTCGTCGCATCGCGCCGCGGCTTTCGCGGCGGCGGATTTTTTGATGGATTATCTCAAGACCCGGGCGCCGTTCTGGAAGCAAGTCGAGAAGACCGACGGCAAGATCTGGGTCGAGGCCAAGGCAACCGATGACGAAGCGGCCGGGCGCTGGGCTGCGCCCGCCAAACATCAAGCGGCGGAATAGGGGGGCTTGCGATGGTTCCAGTTGTCGTCGCCGCCATGGCGGTCCTCGCGCTCGGGCTTCACCCGGCGCGGGCCGCTCAGGTGTCTTATTATGACGTGACGCGCGGCGCGCATCCGCATGACGTCGCGCCAGCGCCGGACGGCACCGTCTGGTACACAGCGCAAAGCCAGGGCGCGCTCGGCATTCTCGATCCCAGGAACGGCAAGGTGACGCAAATTCCCTTGGGACCGGACGCGGCGCCGCACGGCGTCATCGCCGGGCCCGACCGCGCCGCCTGGATCACCGAAGGCGGCCAGAACGCCATCGCGCGTGTCGATCCCGTCACCAAGGCGGTGAAGCTGTTTCCGCTGCCGAAGGATTTTCCCAACGCCAATCTCAACACCGCGACCTTCGACCGCAAAGGCATTCTCTGGTTCACCGGTCAGAACGGCGTCTATGGCCGCGTCGATCCGGCAACCGGCAAGGTCGATGCGTGGAAGGCGCCGAAGGGTGTCGGGCCTTACGGCATTACGACGACGCCGAATGGCGACGTCTGGTACGCATCTCTTGCCGGCGATCACATCGCCAAGATCGATACCGTGAGCGGCGACGCGCTGATGGTTCAGCCGCCGAAGCCGGGCGTCGGTCCGCGCCGCATCTGGTCCGACTCCAAGGGCATGCTGTGGGTGAGCTTCTGGACCACCGGCGAAGTCGGCCGCTACGATCCGATCGGCAAGGCGTGGAAGGTGTGGAGCCTGCCTAAAGCCAAGGCTGGTTGCTACGCGGTCTATGTCGACGACAAGGACAAGGTCTGGCTCACCGACTGGGATGGCAACGCCATCGTGCGCTTCGATCCGGTCACAGAAAAATTCGACAGCTTCCCGAGCACAAGGCGCAACGCCTCGGTGCGCCAGCTTTCCGGCCGCCGCGGCGAATTATGGGGCGCGGAGTCCGGCACCGACCGGCTGTTCGTGGTGCGGGATTGACCATGCAGCCTGAGCCGGCCATCAGCCGCCGCCATCTGCTGCGCCTGCTGGCCGGCGGCGCGGCCTTGGCCATGAGTGGCCCTGAAGCGCGCGCCGATCATGGTCACGTTCATGCGCGCATGACGCAGTTGATCGAGAAGGCGCAATCGCTGCCGACCGCCGGGCAACGCATCGATTTCATTTCGCACGCGCTCATCGGCGCGCCCTATCGCAGCTACACCTTGATCGGCGGCCCGCGCCGGGCCGAAAAATTCGTGACGCGCGACGATGTCTTCGACTGCGTCACCTATTGCGAAGCGGTGCTGGCGGCCGCGCTGGTGCGTAAGCCCGCCGACTACGACGACATGCTGCGGCAGATCCGCTATCGCGACGGCGTGGTGGCGTGGCGGCAACGCAATCATTATTTCGCGCAATGGTGCGACAATAACATCGCCAATAATATCTGCACGCGGGTGGCCATGCCCGGCGGTTTTTCCATCGACAAGAAACTCTACTGGATGCCGGGCCTGGGCGCTCCGCGCATGGCGGTGGCCGGCATTCCGTGCGAGAGCCTCATGGCGAACAAATCGTTGCTCGCCACCGGCGACGTCATCGCTTTCATGTCGCCGCGCCCGCGGCTCGATTATTTTCACACTGGCCTGATTGTGATGACGCCGAACGGCGAGCCGCGGCTGCGCCATGCCGCGCAGAGCCGCGGTCGCGTGCTCGACGAACCGCTCGCCCGGTTTCTCAGCGTCAACCACGTCAAGGCGGCGACGGTGCTTCGTCCGCGCGAACGGCGCGATGCCGCCATCGGTGCCGGGCGGCACTGTTTCACCTGATCGCAAGTCGAAAGACGATTCGGCGCGGGCGCGGCAATTTACAGCGGCGCCGCTATTGACCGGCCAGCATTAGGCCCGGAAAGTGCGCGCATCGCCGCGCCGAAAGCGGCACATTGAGGGAGGCCTACCCGTGCTACTCGACGTTCGGACTTACAAGACCCTGCCGGGCCGCGTCCCGGCGCAACTCGAACTCTACAAGAAATACGGCTATCCGGTGCAACTGCGCTATATGGGCGAACCGCTCTGCTACGCGGTGGCGGAAACCGGCGAGTTGAACACGTTCACCCACATCTGGGTGTATGAGAGCGCCACCGACCGCGAAGAAAAGCGCGGCCGCATGGCGCAGGATCCGGAGTGGAAGGTTTATCTCGCCGAGAACGCCAAGGCCGGCCATATCATCGAGCAGAAGAATACGCAGATGACGCCGGTCGCCTTTGCGCCGCCGATTCCGAAAGCGAAAATCCACCCGTAAAGCAACCGCTTCGGTTATACTGTGCCGGGCGGCGCCGCGTCGTGGCGCCGCCCGAGTAATGATTCCGGTTCTACTTGCCGCCTCGACAACGAGGCCGTCCAGTTTGTCGGCGTTGCCTTGGCACAAGACTATCGCAGGCGCGGCCGCGATCGTTTATAGCTGGCGCCCGATATCGAACTTCACGGACCTCTCCGGAGCTTTGCAAGAATGCGCGCGAACGACGGCACCCGCACTGGCGGCCAAATTCTCATCGACCAATTGGCCATTCACGGCGTGACGCACGCTTTCTGCGTGCCGGGGGAAAGCTATCTGGCCGCGCTCGATGCGCTGCATGGTTCGAAGATCGGCCTCACCGTGTGCCGGCACGAGGGCGCGGCATCGATGATGGCGGAAGCCGTCGGCAAGGTGACGGGCCGGCCCGGCATCTGTTTCGTCACGCGCGGACCCGGCGCGACCAATGCGGCGGCCGGCGTGCACATTGCGCGGCAGGATTCCTCGCCGATGATTTTGTTCGTCGGCCAGGTCGGTCGCGCCATGCGCGAGCGCGAAGCGTTCCAGGAACTCGACTACCGCGCGGTGTTCGGCACCATGGCGAAATGGGCGACCGAGATCGACGATGCGGCGCGCATTCCAGAGATCGTGTCGCGCGCCTTTCACACTGCCTGCAACGGCCGTCCCGGCCCGGTGGTGATCGCGCTGCCGGAAGACATGTTGACCGACCGCGCCGTGACGGACGACGCGACCGCGGTCGAGCCAGTGGAAATCTGGCCGGGTCTCACCGACATGAGCCGTTTGCAGAAGATGCTGTGGGCGGCAAAGCGCCCGGTCGCGCTTATCGGCGGCAGCCGCTGGTCGGAAGCCGCGAGCGCCGCGATGATGCGCTTTGCCGAACGCTTCGCGCTGCCGGTGGCGACGACGTTCCGCCGCGCGCATTTGTTCGACGCAATGCATCCCTGTTACGCCGGCGACTTCGGCATCGGCCCCAATCCGAAACTGCTGGCGCGCGTCAAAGGCGCCGATTTGTTGCTGTTGATCGGCGACCGCATGAGCGAAATGTCGTCGCAGAGCTACACCGCTTTCGGCATTCCCGAGCCGCAGATGAAAATGGTGCATGTGCATCCGGGTTCGGAAGAACTCGGCCGCGTCTATCATCCGGCGCTGGCGATCAATGCGTCGCCGACGGCGTTCTGCGCCTCGCTCGAAGGCTTGCAGCCGCCGAATGAGATTGCCTGGCGCGGCGAGAGCGACACCGCGCATGCCGACTTTCTGGCCTGGACCGAGAAGGCGACGCCGCAGCCGGGGCTGATCAATCTCGGCGAGATCATGGTGTGGCTGCGCGACAATCTGCCGAAGGACGCCATCATCACCAATGGCGCCGGCAACTTCGCCACCTGGATCAACCGTTTCTATCGCTTCCGCCAATATGCGAGTCTGGTCGGGCCGACGTCGGGCTCGATGGGCTACGGCCTGCCGGCGGCGCTGGCGATGAAGACGCTGCACAAGGACCGCACGGTCGTCTGCGTCGCCGGCGATGGCGACTTCATGATGACCGGCAACGATTTCGCCACCGCCGCGCAATACGATCTGCCGATCATTGTCGTGATCTGGGACAACGGCACCTACGGCACGATCCGCATGCATCAGGAGCGCGAGTATCCGGGCCGCGTCGTCGCGACCGAACTGAAGAACCCCGACTTCGTCGCTTACGCCAAAGCCTTCGGCGGCTTCGGCGTGCTGGTCGAGAAGACCGCCGATTTCGCGGCCGCGTTCGCCGCCGCGCGGAAATCCGGCAAGCCGTCTATCATCCACCTGAAGGTCGATGCCGAACCGCTGACGCCGGGTCTGTCATTGTCCGCGATCCGCGAGAAGGCCATGAGCGCCGGCAAAGGCTAGGATTCAACAACAGGAGAATGCTTTGGACGCCGCGCTGAAGTTGAAACTTGTTTTGAGCGTCAGTCTATTCGTTGCCGTCGCCCTATGCTTCGTGGCAACGAGCAAGACCAAATCGTATTTCGGTTTAAGCACAGTGACGCTTGGCGTCGATCCGGGATATAGCGCGGAGGATTTTCGGGCGATCGTCGCATGCAACGCGGCGACGGTCAGAGCGCGGTTCGTTGTGCCGATCCTGTTTCCGATCGATCTCCTGCTGCTGGTTTGTCTGGGCGGATGGCTTGCGATGACGTCGCTGGCGCTTGGCGAACCGGCGCGGGTGCCGATCTCGATAATCCCGCTTCTGGTCGTCGTGCCCGTGCTCTACGTCGCTTGCGATCTTGCCGAAAACTGCCTGTTTGCGTGGCTGCTGCTCTTGCCCAATGCCCAGGCCATTCCCGACGGCGTTGTCGGGGTTGCGCGCGTGGCGACCATCGGCAAGCTGTATTTTGCCGGTCTGGGCATTGCGCAAACGGTCCTGTTGGCGGTGGCCACCTTCTTTTACTGGCTGCGTCCCTAGATACGTTGCGGTGGGTGAGGCAACTCTTGCTTCTTTGCCGTGAATCATCATTCACTGGTTCTTATGCCCTACCGCCGCACCGAAAACGTCGTCCGCCGCCTGGCCGCGCGCGAGCAGGTGATTCTGACCGCCGCGACCGCGCTGGCCGCCGAAGGCGGCATGGCGGCGGTGCAGATCGCGGCGGTGGCCGCGCGCGCAGGCATCGCCGCCGGCACCGTCTATCGCTATTTTCCGTCGAAAACCGACCTGATTGCCGAACTGGTCGCGGCGGTGGCCGGGCGCGAACTGGACGCGATGAAAGCGGCCGGCGATGCCGCGCCCGGGCCGATGTCGGCGCTTGCCGCGTCGATCTCGACCTTTGCCTCGCGCGCGCTTTCCGAACGCAAGCTGGCCTGGGCGGTGATGGGCGAGCCGGTCGATGCGGAGGTCGACGCCATGCGGCTCGATTTCCGTCAGTCGCTCGCGGCCGAACTGGAAGGCCGTATCGAGATCGCCATCGTCGGGCGCCATCTGCCGGATCAGGATGCGCGGGTGGCCGCGCCCGCGCTGGTCGGCGCGCTGATGGAAGGTCTGCTCGGGCCCTTGGCGCCGACCTATGACGATCCTGGCCAGGCGCGCGAAGCGGTGCAGACAGCAACGCTGCTGGCGCTGCGCGCGCTCGGCATCATCGATGCGCGCGCCCGCGGCCTGGTGGCGCAATGTGTGCTGCCGTAGATCGCGTTAAATAATTGCTTCCGCCGGCACTTCGCTCAGCGGCAACTCGACCAGCTTGACGCCGCGCTCGTCCGGATCGTCGGTCGAGTGAAAGCCCAATTCCGCGCACATTTGCAGCATCGTCGTATTCTCGCCGAGCACCTGGCCGCGCACCGTCGTCAGGCCCTTGTCCTTGGCGTAGGCGATCATGTGCTTCATCATCAGCCAGCCGAGGCCATGGCCCTTGAGTTTTGTCCGAGTCAGAATCGCGAACTCGCCGTTCTCGCCGCTGTTGTCATCGTGCAGGCGAACGACACCGAGCATCTTCCCGGTCTGTTCGTCGATGGCGATGAAGGCCATCGCCACCGCCGGGTCATAATGAATGAGCTTGTCGATCAGTTCGGGCGAGACTTCGCGCATGGCGGCGAAGAAGCGCAGCCGCAAATCCTCCGGCGTGACGTCGCTGAGGAAATCCGGATAGAGCGCGGCGTCCGCGACTTCGAGCGGACGGATCAGGACCTTTTCGCCGGTCCGCAGAGTGACGTGGCGCTCAAGCATCGTGTCCGTCCCGCGTTGGCGCAAGGCTCGCGCGGGACGGCGATGCCGTCAATGCGACATCAGGACCGGCACGGTCATGGTCTCGAGAATGCTGCGGGTGACGCCGCCGAGGATGAACTCGCGCAGGCGCGAATGGCCGTAGCCGCCCATCACGATCATGTCGGCCGATGAATCGGCGGCATAGGACAGGATGGTCGACGGCACGTCGATCTCGGTCGAGGTGATGCGCTTGACGTCGACCTTGAGGCCGTGTCGGGCCAGATGCTGGCCGAGATCGGCGCCGGCGATTTCGTCGCCTTTGCCCGGCTTGCTGGCGACGATGACGATTTCGACCAGTCCGGCCTTCTTCAACAGCGGCAGGCTGTCGGCGACGGCGCGGGTGGCGGCGCGGCTACCGTCCCAGCAGACCATGACACGGTCGAGCTTCAGGCCGGCCTTCTGGATGAACGGCACGAAAATCACCGGACGGCCGGATTCGAACAGAGCGGCCTCGTCGAGCACTTCATCGGGCAAGCCATCGTCGCGATCGGCCTGACCGACGACGACCAGATCAAAACGGCGCGCGATATGCGCCAGGCGGTCGGCGGCGCCGGACACGCTGGCGCTCTGAACGAGGGTCTCGGCCGACACGCCGGCGCGCTTGGCGGCGGCCTCGAAGCGGGCGACCGCGGCGCGTGCCTTCTTGTCGGATTCGACGCGCTGCGACTCAATGAATTCGGGCGGAATGCCGCCCATCACCGCGCCGGGAATAATGGGCTCGTAGGAAAAGGCGAGACCGGTGACATGCGCGGCATAGGTATCGGCGATCGAAATGGCGAATTCGCCGGCGGGATCGCGCGCGCCCAGACCCAGACTGACGACAATATCCTTGATCATAACAGCATTCCTCCTGATGGGCCGGGCGCGCCCGGTTGAGCGGACATTGCCCGGCCGCGCCTGCCTTGGCGTTGACAGAAGTCAAATGTCTGCCGCGCCGGTTTGCCGGCGCGAGAGCGTGCCCGCTACTTCGGCTTGCCGTCGGCGCCGAACTGCTTGAGGTAGGCCCACAGGCTCTTGGCCTCGGTCTCGTTCTTGATGCCGGGGAAGATCATCTTGGTGCCTTTGACCTTGGCGCGCGGGTCCTTGATGTAGTCGAGGAATTCGGCCTCGTTCCAGGTGATGCCGGAATTCTTGTTGGCATCGGAATAGCTGTAGTCGGCGACGCTGCCGGAATGGCGGCCGTCGAGACCGTTGAGCACCGGACCGACCTTGTTCTTGGCGTCGATGCCGATAGCGTGGCAGGGCAGGCATTTCTTGAACGACTGCTCGCCGGCGGCGACGTCCTGGGCCTGTACGGTTGGCGCGGTCACGGCCACAATCGCCGCCGCGACAAGGAAAGTAAATTTCATCACGTCACTCCCTCTTCAATCCGGTTATCCTGCCGCCTTTGGCCGGTCAGTGCCACAACATTCCAAATTGTGAATGCTTCCGGCGGCCGGCTGTGTCAACCATGAAATGGCTGGTATCGTCGCATAAGACAACGGCCGGGAGTCCATAAGATGTCAGTTCGTATGCCGGAGCCAGATGGCGCAGTGCTCGCTAGGCGCGCGCAGATCGTCAAGGCGCTGCGCACCATGGTGCCGGGCGAAGGCGTTATCGCCTCGGAACGAGAAATGAAGCCGTTCGAGACCGACGGCCTGACCGCCTATCATCAACTGCCGATGGTAGTGGTGCTGCCGGAAACCACCGAGCAGGTCAGCCTGGTGCTGGCCTATTGCCACGCCGAAGGTATCAAGGTGGTGCCGCGCGGGGCGGGTACGTCGCTGTCCGGCGGCGCGCTGCCGCTCGCCGATGGCGTGCTGCTCGGCATGGCCAAGTTCAACAAGATCAAGAACATCGATTTCGACAACCGGGTCGCGGTGGTCGAACCGGGCGTCACCAATCTCGCGGTGTCGACCGCGGTGGCGCATGCCGGCTTTTATTACGCGCCCGATCCGTCGTCGCAGATCGCCTGTACCATCGGCGGCAATGTGGCGGAAAATTCCGGTGGCGTGCATTGCCTGAAATACGGCATGACCACCAATAACGTGCTCGGCTGCGAGATCGTGCTGATCACCGGCGAGGTGCTGCGCATCGGCGGCAAACATCTCGACTCGGAAGGCTACGATCTGCTCGGCCTGATTATCGGCTCGGAAGGCCTGCTCGGCGTCGTCACCGAAGTGACGGTGCGGCTGTTGAAGAAGCCGGAAACCGCGCGCGCGGTGCTGGTCGGATTTCCTTCGTCGGAAGACGCCGGCGAATGCGTCTCCACCATCATCGGCTCCGGCATCATCCCCGGCGGCATGGAGATGATGGATGGTCCGGCAATCAAAGCCGCCGAGGCCTTCGTGCATGCCGGCTATCCACTCGACGTCGAGGCCCTGCTGATCGTCGAACTGGACGGACCGGGGACGGAAGTCGATTATCTGATCGCACGCGTCGAGAAGATCGCACGCGATTGCCGCGCCGTATCGGTGAAAGTCTCTAATTCCGAACAGGAGCGGCTGCTGTTTTGGGCCGGACGCAAGGCGGCGTTCCCGGCGGTCGGCCGCATTTCGCCGGATTATTATTGCATGGACGGCACCATTCCGCGCGCGCAGTTGCCACTGGTGCTCAAGCGCATGAAGGAGTTGTCGGTCAAATACGGTCTCTCGGTCGCCAACGTGTTTCATGCCGGCGACGGCAATCTGCACCCGCTCATCCTGTATGACTCGAACAAACCCGGCGAACTCGACCGCGCCGAAAGCTTCGGCTCGGACATCTTACGGCTCTGCGTCGAGGTCGGCGGCGTGCTGACCGGCGAACATGGCGTCGGCGTCGAGAAGCGCGATCTGATGCCGGTGATGTTCTCCGAAATCGATCTTGCCGCGCAGCAGCGCGTCAAATGCGCCTTCGACGCCAAGGGCCTGCTCAATCCCGGCAAGGTGTTTCCGGTGCTGCACCGCTGCGCCGAACTGGGCCGCATGCACATCTCCGGCGGCAAGCTGCCGTTCCCGGATATTCCGAGGTTTTAGGGCGTCATGCGTTTTCGTTTTTTGTGTTTTCGAGTTAAGCCCTGCCCATGACCGACATTCTCAAACCGCGGGACGCCAAGGAAGTCGAGGACGCCGTCAAATGGGCGCTCGGCAACGACAAGACGCTGGAACTGCTCGGCCATGGCTCGAAGCGGGCGCTCGGCCGGCCTTGCCAGACCGACATCACCCTCGATCTGTCGGGGCTTTCCGGCGTGACCTTGTATGAGCCGGCCGAACTGGTGCTGTCGGCGAAAGCCGGCACGCCGCTCGCCGATATCGAGGCACTGCTCGATAAGAATAATCAGCAGCTCGACTTCGAACCGATGGATTTCGGGCCGCTGCTCGGCAACACAGCGGGTCAGGATACGCTCGGTGGCGCCATCGCCACCAATCTGTCCGGCCCGCGCCGCCTCAAGGCCGGCGCGGCGCGCGACCACTTCCTCGGCGTTACCGCGGTGACCGGCCGCGGCGAAACCATCAAGTCGGGCGGCCGCGTGGTCAAGAACGTCACCGGCTATGACATGTGCAAGGTACTGGCCGGTTCCTGGGGCACGTTGGCGGCCATGACCGACATTACAATCAAGGTCCTGCCCAAGCCGGAAACCGAGGCGACGGTCGTTGTCGAAGGCCTCGACGACGAACGCGCCTGTGCCGCGATGTCGGCGGCGATGGGTTCGTCCTGCGACGTGTCGGCGGCGGCGCATCTGCCCGATCACGTTGCGTCCTATTTCGACGGCCTGCCGAGGCCCGAAGCAGCCACGGTACTGCGTCTGGAGGGCGTCGCGCCGTCGGTGGCGCATCGCAAGGAAACATTGGCCGCTTTGATGAAGCCGTTCGGGCCGGTCGCGCTGCTCGACGACGCCAACTCCAAGGCGCTCTGGCGCAGCGTGCGTCAGGTCAAGCCTTTCGCGGTGTCGCAGGAGCGGCCGCTATGGCGCATCTCGACCGCGCCCGGCAAAGGCTTTGAGGTCGCCGCTGCGATCACCCCGGCAGCGCAGATGTTCTACGACTGGGGCGGCGGGCTGATCTGGGTGGCGATGCCTTTCGCCGACGAGCCCGATGCCGGCTCGATCCGCCGCGCGGTGGGCGACCTCGGCGGCCACGCCACATTGATTCGCGCACCGGCCGCTCTGCGCGCCTCGGTCGCGGTGTTCGAGCCGCAAAGCGCCGGACTCGCGGCATTGAGCAAGCGCGTCAAAGACGGTTTCGATCCCAAAGGCCTGCTCAATCCCGGCCGCATGTGGGCGGGGGTATAGCGCCATGCAAACCACATTTTCCCTCGCCCAGTTGATGGACCCGCAGACCGCGGAGTCGGAAAAAATCCTGCGCGCCTGCGTACACTGCGGCTTCTGCACCGCGACCTGTCCGACCTATGTGCTGCTCGGCGACGAACTCGATAGTCCGCGCGGCCGCATCTATCTCATCAAGGAGATGCTCGAGCAGGGGCGGCCGGCGACCCAGGAGGTGGTCAAACATATCGACCGCTGCCTGTCGTGCCTGTCCTGCATGACGACCTGTCCGTCCGGCGTGAACTACATGCATCTGGTCGATCACGCCCGCGACCATATCGAGCAGACCTACAAGCGCCCGCTGAGTGAGCGCCTGATTCGCGGCCTGCTGGCGCGGGTGCTGCCGAACCCGGCGCTGTTCCGGCTGGCGGCGGTCGGCGGCTGGCTCGGCAAGCCGTTCGCGCCGGCCTTGCGGGCGCTCGGTTTAAAACGTTTGGCGGCGATGCTGCGGCTGACGCCGGGCCGGCTGCCGGCGGCGGGCGATTTCACCGGCAAGGTATTTCCGGCGACGGGCGAGAAGCGCGGCCGGGTGGCGCTCTTGTCCGGCTGCATCGGGCCGGTGCTGCGGCCCTCGACCAACGAGGCGACGATTCGCCTGCTCAACCGCCACGGCATCGAGGTGACCATCGCCGCCGGCGACGCCTGTTGCGGCTCGCTGGTGCATCATATGGGGCGCGAGGAACAGGCGCTGGCGCAGGCGAAAAGCCTGATCGATGCCTGGACCGCGGAAGCGGAACGTGGCGCCCTCGATGCAATTCTCGTCACTGTTTCCGGCTGCGGCACGACGGTGAAGGACTATGGCTTCATGTTTCGGAACGATACGGCCTATGCCGTCAAGGCTGCGCGCGTATCCGCGCTGGCCAGGGACGTGACCGAGTATCTCGTCACGCTCCCCATGCAACCCGGCGCTACGCCACCGGGGCTGACCGTCGCCTATCACGCGGCCTGTTCGCTGCAACACGGACAGAAGATAGTGCATGCGCCGAAAGATTTGCTTTCCAAGTTGGGCTTTGTCGTCAAAGATGTCGCGGAAGGCCATTTGTGTTGCGGCTCGGCGGGCACGTACAACATTCTTCAGCCGGATCTCGCGAGCCGGCTGCGGGACCGCAAGGTTGCCAACATCGAACGGCTGAAGCCGGATGTGATCGCGGCCGGCAATATCGGCTGCATGACTCAGATCGCATCCGGTTCTGCCATTCCGGTGGTCCATACGGTCGAATTGCTCGACTGGGCCACGGGCGGTCCGATACCGGAGCAGCTCGCCCGAGAGGGTGAAGGCCGCGCCGGCTGAGGCGGCAAGCTGCGGCTGCGAGGCCGTCAGTGGTGAGTTGGTGGCGTGCAAAGGACGGAAGGTCGCGGCGCGTGGCCGAGACTTCGAGGGGCTAGAATTTTTTCTGAACCGATCGGGAGGTCGATCATGGCGAAGAAGCGTAAGAAGGCAACTAAATCCAAGAAAGCGAAAAAGGCAGCGCCTGCGAAAAAGAAGGCGCTGAAGAAAACCAAAAAGGCGAAAGCGAAGCCGGCCAAGAAGAAGGCCGCGCCCGCCAAGGCGAAAAAGAAGTCCGCGAAAAAGCCGGCGCCGAAGCCGGCGGCCGCCCCGGTCCCACCGCCGGCCGGTTCCGGTTCGGTGATGCCGAGTTTCTCCAGCCTGTTTGGCGGCGGCAAAACCGAGAACTAGGACCGAGACGCATCGCTTGACTCAAAGGGGCGGCTGCCGCGGGACCAACGCGCGCAGCCGCCTTTTTGCCGAGTCCATCTCCAGCCGGCACACCATCGCCGGCGTGTCGTATGGTTTTTCTTGTTCGATCCGGTCAGCGGATTTCCGATGTCTCTGAAGGCCGTCGTTAAGCGCATCATTGGACGGCGGCTGACCCGCTACGTTCAGCAGGCGCGGATGCCGCGATTTGATAGTGGCGCCACCAGACATTGGTGGCAGACGCGCGATCAGGCGAACCCCGGCCTGTACGAATTCTACTGGCAGTCCCGGCACGCGGCCGCGCGGCGTACCATCGCCGAGACGGTTGCTGCGCTCGACGGAAACTCCCTGCTTGAGGTTGGATGTCACGTCGGCCCAAACTTGTGGTCAATCGCGCAATTGCGCGGCTTTGAGCGGCTCGCTGGAACCGATTTGTCGCCCGGCGTACTTGCCGAGGCGCGGCAACGATTGGCGGCCGCCGGGTTGATGCCGGAGCTTGAACTGGCCGCGGCGGATGATTTGCCATTCAGCGATAAGAGTTTCGACATCGGCCTGACAAGCGTGACCTTGGTCTGTATCGGACCCGAGGCAATCGACGCCAGCCTCGCCGAAATCATTCGCGTCACCCGCCGGTGGCTGGTTCTGTGCGAGCCGTGGAGCGAGGCCGCGACCGACCGTCCCGACTACTACCCCGATACGACCTACTGGATCAGGAACTATCGCGCGCGGCTGCGCGGCCGCGCCGAACTGGCCGACGTTCGCCATTTGGCGCGCAACGACCATATCGGGCATCTCGATAGCATCGCCGTTTTTCGTTTGCCGCAGTAGCGCAAGCCGCCGGGACGGCGCCGTGTCCAGGGCCGATTGCATCGCTAGGTCGGCCCGCCTACCATGGCCGCAAGTCGGTCGCCGCTGGCCGCAGAGTCACAAGAACTCGCACGTTGAGCGAGAGGGAGCACTTCACCATGCCTTATAACATCCTGGTCCTGGGCGCGGCCTACGGGTCGCTGCTGGCGTCGAAAATGCTGTTCGGTGGCCACAAGATTCACCACGTCTGTTTGCCGGCGGAGGCTGATCTGATCAATGCCGAGGGCTTCAAGGTGAAGCTGCCGGTGCGCGGCCGCGCCGAGCCGGTGCTGCTCGATTCGCAGAAGCTGCCTGGCAAGGTCACCGCCGGCGGGGCCGCAGGCGTCAATCCGAAGGATTACGACCTGGTCGCGCTGGCCATGCAGGAGCCGCAGTACCGCTCGCCCGGCGTGCGCGAACTGCTCGACGCGGTCGCCAAATCCAAGGTGCCGTGCATGTCGATCATGAACATGCCGCCGCTGCCTTATGTGAAGCGCATCCCCGGCCTCGATTACGAAGCGCTCAAGCCGGCCTATACCGACCCGACCGTGTGGGACAGTTTCGATCCCGGCCTGCTGACCTTGTGCAGCCCCGACCCGCAGGCGATTCGCCCGCCCGACGGCAAGGCGAACGAACTCCTGGTCACACTGCCGACCAACTTCAAGGTCGCCAAGTTCGACAACGACTCGTACACGCAAATTCTGCGTCATCTGGAAGCCGACATCGAGGCGGTCCGTTTCGACGTGCCGGAAGGCAAGATCGAACTGCCGGTGAAGCTGCGCGTCTATGATTCGCTGTTCGTGCCGCTGGCCAAGTGGTCGATGCTGCTCGCCGGCAACTACCGCTGCATCACCAAGGACGGCATGCGCACCGCTCAGGAAGCCGTCCACAGCAACATCGAGGAATCGAAGTCGGTGTACAATTTCGTGTTCGATCTCTGCGTCAAGCTCGGCGCCAATCCGGCCGATCTGGTGCCGTTCGAGAAATACGCCGCCGCGGCGCAAAGCCTGTCGCGTCCGGCCTCGGCGGCGCGCGCGTTGCAGAACGGCGCGCAATATATCGAACGCGCCGACAAGCTGGTGCAGTTGATCGCCCGGCAAAAAGGCCTCAGCAACGCGGCCATCGATGCCCAGGTCGCGCTGGTCGATGCCCGTCTTGAGGCCAACCGCAAGAAGGCCGCCGCCTAAGCGGTCGCGAAACCCGACAGGCCGCCAGCGCCGATCGCGAATCGTCAAATGTGCAAAGGACCGGCTTGCCTTTCCCGCAGCCCGGTCCTTTTTGCGTTCCGGGGCCGGAACATGGTTACCGAAACGGACGACGGGAACCGCGATTCATCCCCAGGGCCGGTAATTGACGGCATTTTGCTACCGCTTCTCAGCCTAAAAATGTGATATCCGCGCAACACTGTGACAGTTTCTTCGTATAATTCCCTGAATCGCCCAAAAAGGCAGCAATTGCTGATGTTTTCGCCTTGCTGGGAAAGGCCCCACAGGATGTAAATTATCCGGTAATGCACGCCCTGTTGCATATGGGTCGGTCGCAGCCAAGCCGGTGTTTGGGAAGGTTAGTACGCAAAGGTGTCGAGCTTTTTTAGTATCGGCTGAAAGTCGATCGAACCGAAGAAAAAGGGGCAGGGTCCTATGAAGAAAGTTATGTTGTCAGTTATCGCGGCGCTTGCGGTTACCGCGGCCGCGCCGGCCTTCGCGGCCGATATGCCGGTGAAGGCGAAGAAAGCCCCGGTGGCCGTTGTGTCGCCGTGGGATATCGCCTTTGGCACCGCGCTCACCAGCGACTATGTGCTTCGCGGCGTGTCGCAGTCGAACCATAAGCCCGCGGTTCAGGGCTATTTCGAAGTCCGTTACAACATCAACGACATGTGGCAGCTGTATGCCGGCGTCTGGGGCTCGAGCCTGTGGACCGGTCTGGCCAATGCCGAAATCGACCCGAACGCCGGTGTTCGCTTGACCCTTGGCAACTTCGGTCTCGATGTTGGCTACGTGTACTACGGCTATCCGGGCGGCATCACGCCGAACTTTGGCAACGGCAGCTATGGCGAAGTCTACGCCAAGCCGACCTACAAGTTTAACGACATCCTGACCATCGGTGGCATCTACGAAACCGGCTTCAACAACTTCAACGGCAAGGCCGTGGCTACCGGTGCGGCTGGCTGGGTTGGCGATGCGCGCCACTCGTTCTACGCCGCCAACGCCGTTGTCACTTTGCCGTGGCAGCCCGCTGGCATCACCATCTCGATCAATCCCGAGATCGGCCGCGAAATCTACAGCAGCGGCGTGACCGCCAACTACGGCAGCGTCAGCGACACCTACTGGGATGTCGGCCTCGACTTCGTGTACAAGGCCGCCACCCTCGACCTGCGCTACTGGGGCACCAATGCGAAAGCGGCGCCGATCGGTGGCGTGGCCAACCAGTGCGGCGCAGCAGCTGCTGGCACCAACTTCTGCGGCAATCGCTTCGTCGCGACGCTCAAGTTCGACACCACCTTCTCGGCCCTCAAGTAGGCTGATCGGTTAGGCCGAGATTGATGTCTCGGCTGCGATGGGCGGCGGTTCCTTAAAAGGACCGCCGCCTTTTTGCGTTCAGGAGCTTTGCTTTTTGTCCAGCCATGCATTTGTCTGTCCGTACATTTGTTAATTGGAATTCCCGATGATGAACCGGCGCGAGTGGCTTGCGGTCTTGGCGGGCGCCGCCGGCGGCGCGGTCGCGATCGGCGCGATGGAATATTTCGCCGCCCGCAACACCATCCCGTTGATGGCGGTGCCGTTCGCGACATCCATCGTCCTGGTCCTCGGCTCGCCGGAAGTCGATGCCGCGCAGCCGCGCGCGCTGATCGGCGGCCACCTGATCTCGACCATGGTCGGACTACTGGTGCTGTGGGTGGCAGGGCCGACGCCCTGGGCCGCCGCGCTTGCCGTCGGCCTGGCCATGGTGGCGATGCACGCGACCCGGACCTTTCACCCGCCGGCCGGCATCGACCCGTTGCTGGTGGTGGTCAACGCCATGCCGTGGTCGTTCCTGCTTGTGCCGGTGGCGGCCGGCGCGCTGGCCTTGGCGCTATTTGCTTACGCCTGGCACCTGGCGGTCCGCCGGTTCAACTGGCCGACGCGCTGGTGGTAGCGCGCCGGATGTTTATTCCGCCGCGGCAGCTTTGCTGTCACGCAGCCAGAATCGGTCGCCCTCACGGGTGAAATTCAAACGGCGGCGATGGAACGCGGCCAATGTCGAGCGGTGACCGATCGAAACAATGGTGGCTTTCGCCAGCCTCTGCTCGAGCAGCCGATAGACGGCGGCCTCGGCCTCTTCGTCGAGCGAGGCGGTGGCCTCGTCGAGGAACAGATAGTCCGGCGCCAGCAGGATCGCCCGCGCAATGCCGAGGCGTTGCTGCTCGCCGAGCGACAGCATGCGGTTCCAGTGCGCCTCTTCCTCGATTCGCGACACAAGCGCTGGCAGGCCGACGGCGGCGATCAGTTCGGCCACCCTGGCGCTGTCGAAAGTGCCGGGTTCGGCCGGGTAGGCCACGGCGGCGGCCAGCGGCGCGATCGGGAAATAGGGCCGCTGCGGCAACATCATGATCTTGGCGTTCCGCGGCACCGTGATGGTGCCTGAACCGAAGGGCCAGATCCCGGCCATCGCCCGGAACAAGGTCGATTTGCCCGAACCGGACGGCCCGTTCACCAGTACCGTGTCGCCGGTTGCGATCGAAAGTTCGGCGGCGTTGACCAGCGGCATCCCATTCGGAAGCTGCACCGCCAGGTCTTTGAAGGCGATCGCGGCGCCGTCGCCCGGCGTCACCGTGACCCGCGGCGGCGTCACCGCCAGCGCCTGCGCGGCGGCCACCGATTTGTCGAAGCCGTCGAGACGCTCGATCACCGCGCGCCAGTCGGCGAGGCTGCGGTAAAGCGTCACAAATACCGACAGAGCGCTCTGCACCTGGCCGAAGGCATTGGCGGTCTGCATCAGGCCGCCGAGCTGCACCGCGCCGGCGAAATAGGCCGGGCTCACCATGATGAAAGGAAACACCACCGCGGCTTGCGAATAGCTGGCGGTGAAGAAGGTCAGTTTCTTCTGCCGCGACATGATCGCCAGCCAGTTGGACGCGACATTGCCGAAGCGCATCAGCAGCCGCTGGCGCTCGGCCGGCTCGCCGGAGAGCAGCGCGATCTGTTCGGCATTCTCGCGCACCCGCACCAGGCTGAAACGGAAATCCGCTTCATAGCGCTGCTGCTGGAAATTCAACGCGATCAAGGCCCGGCCGATCAGATGGGTGAACGCGGTGCCGATGATGGAATAGATCAGCGCCGCCCACAGCAGATAGCCCGGAATATTGACGCTCATGCCGAACAGATGCAGCGGCGCTTCCGCCGACAGGCCCCACAGGATGATCATGAACGAGAACAAGGTCACCAGGGAGTTGAGCAACTGCAGGCCGATGTTCAGCGTCGACTGGATGAACGAATTGATGTCCTCGGCGATGCGCTGGTCCGGGTTGTCGGCGGTGTCGCCCAAAAGCTGCATGCGGTAGTGATTGGACCCCGCCATCCAGTGATCGAGATAGGCGCGGGTCAGCCAGCGCCGCCAGCGAATCTGCAGCCATTGATTGAGATAGAGCTGGTAGACGGCGAGCGCGACGAAGACCGCGGCAAGAATTGAGAAATAGCCGAGCTGATAGACGAAATCGTTCCAGTTCTTGTCCTGCAGCGCATTATAGAAGCGCGCGTTCCAGCTGTTGAGCAGAACGGTCAAAGCCACGATCGACAATTCGATCGCCACCACCGACGCCAACAGGATGCGGCCGGACCAGCGCTCCTCGGAGCGGAAATAGGGGCTGGCAATTCGCCAGACGGTGGCGAGTGTCGCGATGATGGCTTTCACGGGCGGCTCCTGTCGGGGGCGGGCAGCGGCGGGGTAGGGCAGGCGTAGCTTTCAAATAGTGAAGGGTTGGCCAAATTCCCTTCCCTTGCGAAAAAATCGTGCATAAAAATCGCGTATTCAGGCCTGCCCGTCGAGTTCCAAATATTGCGTCTTGCGCGGGTAGCCCGTACGATTACCGGTAAGGGTTGCCTAATTCTGCCTAAAACGGCCGGATTGCGGAATAAGACCCGGCTAAAAACGTTAGCAAGAAAACAATCCAAGGGAGGGCGATAAATATGACAACGATTAAGCAATCAAAGCCGACAACGCGCCGTAAATTTCTTGGCGGCGCCGCCGTCGTAGGCGTGGCCAGTGTCGTGGCGCCGAATGTCGTCAAGGCGCAGGGCCCGATCAGCATGCGGTTCCAGAGCACCTGGCCGTCAAAAGACATCTTCCACGAATACGCGCTCGACTTCGGCAAAAAGGTCAACGACATGACCGGTGGCGACCTCAAGATCGAGGTGTTGCCCGCCGGCGCCGTGGTGCCGGCATTCGGTCTGCTCGATGCCGTGTCCAAGGGTGTTCTGGACGGCGGCCATGGCGTGCTGGTCTATCACTACGGCAAGAACACGGCGTTGGCCTTGTGGGGCTCGGGCCCGGGCTACGCCATGGACGCCAACATGCTGCTGGCCTGGCACAAATACGGCGGCGGCAAAGCCTTGCTCGAGAAGATCTATACGACGATCGGCGCCGACGTGGTTTCGTTCCCGTACGCGCCGCTCTATTCGCAGCCGCTCGGCTGGTTCAAGAAGCCGATGCAGACCGTCGACGATTTCAAAGGTCTGAAGTACCGCACGGTCGGCATCTCGATCGACTTGTTCACGGCGATGGGCGCGGCGGTGAATGCGCTTCCGGGCGGCGAAATTGTCGCGGCGATGGACCGCGGCCTGCTCGACGCGGCCGAGTTCAACAACGCCTCGTCGGATCGCGCGCTGGGCTTTGCCGACGTCGCCAAGATCTGCATGTTGCAGAGCTACCACCAGAACTCGGAACAGCTCGAAATCAGCTTCAACAAGACCAAGCTGAACGGGTTGCCGCCGAAGCTTCGTGCGATCATCGAAGGCGCCGTTGAGGCCTGTTCGCAGGACATGCAATGGAAGGCGATCGACCGCAACTCGCAGGACTACATCACGCTGCAAACCCAGGACAAGGTCCGGTTCTTCAAGACGCCGGATTCGATCCTCAAGAAGCAGCTGGAGCTCTACGACGAGATCACCAAGAAGTACATTGAAAGCAATCCGCTCTTCAAGGAGATCATTACGTCGCAACTCGCCTTCGCAAAGCGTGCGACGCAGTGGGAGCAGGACTATATCACGCCGCGCAAGATGGCCTTCGACCACTACTTCGGCCCGAACGCGAAGTCGCCAATCTAACGGCGCCGACAAAAGACAAAGCACCGTTCCGGCGATACGGGACGGTGCTTTGTACTCCCTCCTAGCCAAGATCGAACTCACCCTAATTCATGGCGATACAAATGAACGTGCAACGTGTTCTGCACACGATTGACGGCATTAGCACTTGGGTCGGCAAGGCCGCGGCCTGGCTGATCATGCTGTTGATGATTGTCGTCTGCGTCGAGGTTATCAAGCGTTACCTGCTCAACGCGCCGACAGCCTTTATCTTCGATATTACCAACATGCTCTATGGCACGCTATTCATGCTGTGCGGCGCCTATACGCTGGCGCAGAACGCGCATGTCCGCGGCGACTTCCTGTACTCGTCGATGAAGCCGCGCACGCAGGCGGCCCTCGACCTGGTCCTCTATCTGGTCTTTTTCATTCCCGGCATCGCCGCTCTAGTCTATGCCGGCGCCGATTACGCCGGCGATTCATGGCGCATCGCCGAGCATTCCAACGTCACCTCGAACGGGCCGCCGGTCTATCATTTCAAGACCGTCATTCCGATCGCCGGTGCGCTGGTCATGCTGCAAGGATTTGCCGAGATCCTGCGGTCCATTGTCTGTCTCAAGACCGGCGAATGGCCGAGCCGGCTGCACGACGTCGCCGAAATCGACGTCATCGAAGAGCAACTCGCACACAGCGAGTACGTCGACGAAGAATCGCGCAAGATTGCCATCGAGGGCGCGCACAAGATCGACGAAGTGGCGCGCCAGCGCGGTATGGGCGGAGACTTGCAGAAATGAGCGACCCCGCACTCGGACTATTGATGCTCGGCCTCATCGTGGTCGTCATCATGATGGGGTTCCCCACGGCGTTCACGCTGATGGGCCTCGGCATGTTTTTTGGCTTTATTGCCTTTTACGATCCGACCCATCTGTTCACCGACAACAAAGTGTTCGAACTGATGGTCCAGCGCACCTATGGCGCGATGACCAACGACGTTCTGATCTCGATCCCGTTATTCGTCTTAATGGGTTACGTGATGGAGCGCGGCGCGCTGGTCGACAAGATGTTCTATTCGATCCAGCTCGCATTCCGGAACGTGCCGGCCTCGCTCGCCGTTGCGACGCTCATTGTCTGTACCTTCTGGGGCATTGCTTCGGGCCTGGTCGGCGCCGTCGTCGTGCTCATGGGCGTTATCGCCTTCAATCCGATGTTGAAGGCGGGTTACGACGTCAAGCTCGCCTCCGGCGTGATCACGGCCGGCGGCACGCTGGGCATTCTCATTCCGCCGTCGGTGATGATCATCGTCTATGCGGCGGTTGCCGGACAATCGGTGGTGAAGCTGTACGCGGCGGCGATGTTCCCGGGCTTCTTCCTGTCGTTCCTCTACCTCGTCTATATTATCGGTTGGGCGATGCTTAATCCCAGCATCGCGCCGAAGCTGCCGGAATCACAGACCAAGGTCCCGGTTCCGGATTGGATGCGGCAGTTCCAGGCGGCGTATTCCAAGAACATGTTTTTCGGTTTGCTGTCCGCGCTGGTTTCGCCCGGCCGCGCCGCGGCAATCCAGTCCGAGGAAGGGCGCATCGGGTATTGGATGCTGGTCAAGAATTTCTTGGCCACCCTTGTGCCGTTCATTCTAGTGGGCGGTACGCTTTGGCTGGTGTGGTGGTATGTCGTCATTCACCAGCAGGTCGACGCGCTCGAAACCTTCTCCGGGCTGCAACAGCTCGGCACGCCGGGTATCAGCACGGGACCGGCGGCGCCGGCTGAGTCCGGACCGCCTGCGAGTTTCTACTACTGGTTCTGGGGCATTGTCGCGGTCTGCGGGCTGCTGCAGGTGCGCTACTACTTGCGGCTCGATGCCGACCGGCTGCAAGTCATCAAGCTGCTGTCGTCATCGATCATGCCGCTCGGCGTCCTCACGGTCGTCGTGCTCGCGGTCATCCTGTTCGGCATCACGACGGCGACCGAGTCAGCCGCCGTCGGCGCAGCGGGCGCCTTCCTGCTTGCCGTTCAGGCGCGCACGCTCGACTGGAAGCGGACCAAGGAAGCGGTGTTCCTGACCGCCAAGACCACCGCGATGGTGTGCTGGCTGTTCGTCGGCTCGGCGCTGTTCTCCGGCGTGTTCGCCATTCTCGGCGGCCAGGCGCTGGTCGAGCAGTGGGTCCTGTCGCTGAACATGACGCCGATCCAGTTCATGATCCTGTCGCAGGCGATCATCTTCGTGCTCGGCTGGCCGCTGGAATGGACCGAGATCATCGTGATCTTCGTGCCCATCTTCCTGCCGCTGCTCAAGCACTTCAACATCGATCCGGTGCTGTGGGGCACGCTGGTCTTCGTCAACCTGCAGGCGGCCTTTCTGTCGCCGCCCGTGGCGATGTCGGCGTTCTATCTCAAGGGCGTCTCGCCGAAACACGTCACGCTCAACCAGATCTTCGCCGGCATGATGCCGTACATGATCATCGTCATCGTCTGTATGGTGATCATGTATTTCTGGCCGGGCATGACGCTCTGGTTGCCGAACTACCTGTACGGCGGCGGCTGATCGTCAACCGGGGTTGCATTGGGCGCGCCGATCGTGTTTCGATCGGCGCGCTTTTTCATGAGGAATTGAGACAGTGCCCCGAATCGATCTGACCGAACTCACCGCGGCGGAAGCTGCGGACAATATCGCGCGCGGCCTGGTGAGCGCCGAGGAATACACCGCCGCCTGCCTGGATCGGATCGCCACGGTCGATGGCGAAGTGCGTGCTTTCGTTCATCTCGACGCCGACCATGCTCTGGCGCAGGCGCGGGCGCTCGACCGCTTGAAGGCCGAGGGCGGACGCATCGGCCCGCTGCATGGCGTCCCGGTCGGCATCAAGGACATCTACGACACTGCCGATTACCCGACCGAGAATGGCTCGCCGCAAATGGCCGGCCGCCGGCCGGGGACGGACGCCACGGTGGTGCGCAAACTGCGCGAAGCGGGCGCCGTGATTATCGGCAAAACGGTGTCGACCGAGTTCGCCTATTTCCATCCCGGACCGACGCGCAATCCGCGCGATCTGGCGCGCACGCCCGGCGGATCGTCATCCGGATCGGCCGCGGCGGTCGCCGCCGGCATGGTGCCGCTGGCGATCGGCTCGCAGACCAACGGTTCGATGATCCGCCCGGCCGCCTTCTGCGGCGTGTTCGGCGTCAAGCCGAGCCATGGGCTTGTGTCGCGCGCCGGTGCGCTGACCTTGTCGGCCAAACTCGACCATGTCGGCGCCTTCGCACGCAGCCTCGAAGATATCGGTCTAGTGCTCGATGTCATCGCCGGTCAGGACGCCGCCGACCCGGACACAAAGCCCTACGCAGCGCCGGCCTTCAGCGCCGCCGCCGCGGCCGAAGCGGAGGTGCCGCCGCTGTTTGCTTTGGTGCGCACGCCGATGTGGGACAAGGCGGACATCGAGGCGCGGGAAGGCCTGGAAGAGCTCGCCAAGGAACTTGGCGCGCGCGAAATCGACATGCCGCCGGGTTACGACGCCGCCTGGCCGGCGCTGCGCGCGATCATGTCGGCGGATATGGCGCATAATCTCGGCCATCACGTCGAGGCGGGCGCGGTCAGCAAGCAATTCGCCGATCTCATCGCCGAGGGCCGGGCGGTCACCGCCACGCAATATTTGGCGGCGCTGCGCGATGCGCGGCGCTACGCCGATGGCATGATGGAAATTTTCGAGCAATTCGCGGACGCCATTCTGACGCTGTCGGCGCGCGGCGTCGCGCCTTTGGGGCAAGAGGCGACCGGCGATCCGGTGTTCTGTTCGTTCTGGACCCTGACCGGGATGCCGTCGCTCAATTTGCCGCTGCTGGCCGACACGGAGGGGCTGCCGATCGGTGTGCAGCTTGTCGGCGCGCCCGGCCGCGACGAGAAACTGTTGCGGACCGCGCGTGGCTTGCTCGATATCCTGTCGGACGATGGCTAGCGAAACCGTCGCTTAGGCCTTCGGCGGCGCGCCGAGGTTTTCGCGGAAAAAGGCGAGGGTGCGGCTCCAGGCGAGATCGGCCGCCGGCTTGTTATAGCGGTCGCCGGCCGTGTCGTTGTTGAAGGCATGATTGACGTCCGGATAGACGTGAATCGTGTAGCGCTTGCCGGCTGCTTTCAGCGCCGCCTCATAGGCCGGGATGCCGGCATTGATGCGGCTGTCGAGCCCGGCATAATGCAGCAGCAGCGGCGCATGGATCGCAGCCACATTGTCGGCCGGCGGCTGCGCACCGTAATAGGCGACGCCGGCCTTGAGATCCGGCGCCAATATGGCGATGCGGTTGACCATGCCGCCGCCCCAGCAGAATCCTACCGCGCCGACATTGCCGGTCGACTCGCCATGTTTGGTCAGGAACGGCACCGCGCCAGCCAATTGCTGCGCTGTCTCGTCAAGCTTCAAGGCCGCGAACATGTCGCGCGCCTTGTCCTCGTCGCTGGGCGTGCCGCCTTGCGGCGACAGCATGTCGACGGCGAGCGCGAGATAGCCTTCCAGCGCGATGCGGCGGGCAACGTCCTTGATATGTGGATTGAGGCCGCGATTTTCGTGAATGACGATCACCGCCGGACGCTTTCCCTTGGCTTTGAGCCGCGCAAGATAGCCGCTGATCTTCGCGCCGCCGGCATCGTAAGAAACGGTGTCCGTTGCCAGCCGCGCATCGTCGTCGGCGACGAGGGCCGCGCGCGCATAATCGTTTTGCAGCAGTGGCAACAATGCAAGCGCCGCCGCGCTCGATCCGGCGATCGTCGTCAGCCGGTCCATGAAATCGCGTCGGTGGATAACGCCATGCGTGAAGTTGTCGTAAAGCTCGATGATGCGTTGATCCATGGGTCCGCTCCTGGCAGATGCGATAGCACACATGATAACACGCCAGAGGCCCCCGGTATTCCTTCGGGTTGCGGTGCAGCAATCGGTCGTGGCCAACACGACAAGCGCGCGGCGGGTTGCTAGGCTGACGTCCGGGAGTGGGCGACGGGGGCGCGTGTTGGCGACAACGGTGGAACTGCCGCTTTGGCTGGTGCTGATCGTCGGCGTGCTGTCGATACTCGCCGCGCTCGACCATCTGCTGCTGCCGAGCGCGCGCTGGGTTATGCGCCGCCGCCTCAACCGCGCCATCGAGGAACTCAACACGCGGCTGAAACTGCGCATCCAGCCGTTCAAGCTGGCCAAGCGGCAATCGCTGATCGATCAGCTCGTGTTCGATCCGGACGTGATCCACGAGATCGAGATCTACGCCAAGACGCACAACATCACCCGCACGGTGGCGCAGGACATCGCGCGCAGCTACGCCCGGGAAATCGTGCCGTCGTTCTCGGCTTATGCCTATTTCGGCATCGGCGCGCGGCTGGCGCGCTGGGTCTGCACCATGCTGTATCGCGTTCGCCTCGGCTACATGGATGAGGATGCGCTGAAAACCGTCGATCCGGATTCGTCGGTGATCTTCGTCATCAATCATCGTTCCAATATGGATTATGTGCTGGTCACCTATATGGCCTCGTCCAGTTCGGCCTTGAGTTACGCGGTCGGCGAATGGGCGCGGGTCTGGCTGCTGCAGAGCCTCATCCGTTCGATGGGCGCCTATTTCGTGCGCCGCGATTCGCACGACCCGCTCTATCGCAAGGTGCTGGCGCGTTATGTATCGATGGCGGTCGCCGGCGGCCTGGCGCAAGCGGTGTTTCCGGAAGGCGGACTGACCCGCGACGGCAAATTGCAGAAACCCAAATTGGGCCTGATCGGCTACATGGTCGCCGGCTTCGATGCCAAGGCGGCGCGCGACGCGGTCTTTGTGCCGGTCGGCATCAATTACGACCGCGTGCTGGAAGACCGCCTGCAACTCGGCGTGCTGGCGGCCAAGGCCGAAGGCGGCCGCTCGCGCTACCGCTTCAAGGCGCGCATTTTCCTGGCGGCGTTTATTCGCCATCTTTTCCTCGCCGTGCGCGGCCGCTGGTTTCGCTTCGGCTATGCCTGTGTCGGCTTCGGCGCGCCGGTATCGCTGCGCCAATATGTCACCGAACGCGGCATCGACTTCCGTACTCTCGATCAGGCAAGTCGCTTTGCCGAAGTCGAGCGGCTCGCCGACATGCTGATGGCGAAGGTGGGGGCCGTGGTGCCTGTCCTGCCGGTGGCGCTGGTGGCAACCGCGCTGCGTCAGGCCAATGCGCCGCTGTCGATGCTGGAACTCAAGGCCCGCGTGCTGGCTTTGGCGCAACGTCTCGCCGCCGCCGGCTGCCACGTCCATATTCCGCGCGGCGACCAGGATTACGCCATCGAGGTGGGCCTGCGGATGTTGCGATTGCGGCACATCGTCAGTGACGATGACGGCCTTTATCGCATCAACCCGGCGGATCTGCCGGTTGTGGATTATTACGCCAACTCGATTGCCCATTTATTGGTCGAAGCTGCGACCGCGCAGGCAGCCGAATAAGATTCATTTTACGGCACAGCGTGTGGGAATTTGGCAAACCGTCTTGACGCGGCAACGTCCATCATTTCAATTGCGGCGCAGCCGTCGCGGCCGCGACAGTCTTTTCCGAGGATCGTCATGAAGTGTCATCGCCTGGAGCCGGGCCGCCGGATTGTCGCCACGTTTTGCCTGCTGGCCCTGCCGTTGATCGCCGCCGGTTTTGGCGGAAATGTCCGAGCCGCGGCTGAGTTTCCGTTCGACCGGGAAATGCTGCTCGATGTGCCGCCGATGCGGCCGGTCAAGCGCGTGCCGATCATCACCGTGTCGGCCGACGGCCGAGCCACGATCGATTTGTGGTGCCGCACTGTCGCCGCGCGCGTGGAGATTGCCGACAGCGCCATCAGAATCGAAACCGCGCCGCTGCCGGAAGCGCTGCCGCAATACATGAGCGCCGGCCAGTGCAGCGAGGCGCGCATTGCCGCCGACAATGACATGCTCGCGGCGCTGGCGCAGGCGACCGAGTGGCAGGCCAAAGGCGATGGCGTCGTCTTGAGTGGGCCCGATCTGCCTAAGCCGATGCGGTTTCGCGGCTCGAGTCACTAAGCGGCGGTTTTTTCGCCCGGCCCGGAAAGCGTCCCGGCAGGGTCGGCTGCGTCGCCGCCGCTTGCGGCTTGACGAAGATCGCGATCACCTCCGGATGCCGGTCGTGGATCGCGCGCTCCAGCGCGGTGATGGCGCGTTCTATCTCAGGCGTTTCCAGAGTGTCGCGAAATTCGAGACTGAGCGCGGCGATCACCTGGTCCGGCGCCATGTGAACCGTGAAGACGATCTGCGCGCTGTCGATGCCGTCAATGTCGCGCGCGGCCTTGACGATGGCGTCGCGCAGTCCCGGCCGCGCCGGTTCGCCGATCAGCAGACCCTTGCTCTCGCGCGCCAGCGCGAAGGCGGTCAAAGCCAGCACGATGCTGATGCCGATCGAGGCGACGCCATCGAGCATTGGCATCGCATAATATGTTGCGGCGAAGGTGCCGGCGGCGGCGATGGCAAGGCCGATCAGCGCCGCGGTATCCTCAAGCAGGACGATGAAGCCCGGCGGGTCCTTGCTGAGGATGATCGCTTCGATATAGCCGGCGTCGCCCTTGGCCTTGCCGAATTCCACCAGCGCGTAGATCCAGGTCGTGCCTTCAAACAGGATGGAGCAGCCATAGACGATGTAGTTCACATGCGCATCGACCATCGCGTTGGGATGCAGGATGTGCTCGATGCCTTCATAAAAGGCAACGCCGGCGCCAACCGTGAACACCAGCAGCGCGACGATGAAGCTCCAGAAATACAGTTCGCGGCCGTAGCCGAGCGGATGGCTGGCGTCTGGCGTCTTTTTCGCCTGCCGCATGCCGTACAGCAACAGACCCTGATTGCCGGTATCGACCACCGAGTGGATGGCTTCGCTGAACATCGCCGATGACCCGGTCCACCACGCGGCGGCGAACTTGGTCAGCGCTACCATGAGATTGCCGGCGGCGGCGGCATAGACGACTGATTTGGAATGCGCGGCGGCCATGAGTCTCCCTTACGGAACTGTAACGCCCCAGCGGTGTCCTGGTTCGAATTTAGACGCTCAGCAAAAAGGCCGCCTTTCGGCGGCCTTTTCGTATCGTATGCGAGAGATGACCGGGCTTAGAAGCCAATTCAACTCGGGCTTGCCCGACTTGGATCATTTCAACTGATGGGCTTCTTTTAGAACCCCATGCCGCCGCCCATGCCACCCATGCCGCCGCCGCCGCCCGGCATCGCCGGGGCCGCGTCCTTCGGCAGTTCGGCGACCATGGCTTCGGTCGTCACCAGGAGGCCAGCAATCGAACCGGCGTCCTGCAGCGCGGTGCGCACCACCTTGGCCGGGTCGATGATGCCCTTGGCGATCATGTCGACATATTCGTCGTTCTGCGCGTCGAAGCCGAAGGTCTCGGACTTGTTCTCCAGCACCTTGCCGACGACGATCGAGCCTTCGACACCGGCGTTCTCGGCGATCTGGCGGATCGGCGCTTCCAGGGCCTTCAACACGATGTTGATGCCGGCCTGAACGTCATGGCTGTCGCTGGTCAATTTGCCGACCGCCTTCTTGGCGCGCAGCAAAGCGATGCCGCCGCCCGGCACGACGCCTTCCTGCACGGCCGCGCGGGTGGCGTTGAGCGCGTCGTCGACGCGGTCCTTCTTTTCCTTCACTTCGATCTCGGTCGCACCGCCGACGCGGATCACGGCAACGCCGCCGGCGAGTTTGGCCAGACGTTCCTGCAGCTTTTCCTTGTCGTAGTCCGAGGTGGTTTCCTCGATCTGCGCCTTGATCTGACCGACGCGCGCCTCGATGTCGGCCTTCTTGCCGGCGCCGTTGACGATCGTGGTCTTTTCCTTCTCGATCAGCACCTTCTTGGCGCGGCCGAGCATGGCAACGGTGACGTTCTCGAGCTTGATGCCGAGGTCGTCGGAGATCAGCTGGCCGCCGGTGAGGATGGCGATGTCTTCCAGCATGGCCTTGCGGCGATCGCCGAAGCCCGGCGCCTTGACCGCCGCGACCTTGAGGCCGCCGCGCAGCTTGTTGACAACGAGTGTGGCGATGGCTTCGCCTTCGACGTCCTCGGCGATGATGACGAGCGGCTTGCTCGACTGCACCACGGCTTCAAGCACCGGCAGCATCGCCTGCAGGCCGGACAGCTTCTTTTCGAACAGCAGGATGTAGGCGTCGTCCAGCTCGGCCACCATCTTCTCGGAGTTGGTGACGAAGTAGGGCGAGATGTAGCCGCGATCGAACTGCATGCCCTCGACGATCTCGACCTCGGTCTCCATCGCCTTGGCTTCTTCGACGGTGATGACGCCTTCGTTGCCGACCTTTTGCATCGCCTGGGCGATCATCTTGCCGATGGTTGAGTCGCCATTGGCCGAGATGGTGCCGACCTGCGCCACTTCGGCGGAGGAGGAAACCTTCTTGGCGCGCTTTTCGATGTCCTTGACGACGGCGGCGACGGCGATGTCGATGCCGCGCTTCAAGTCCATCGGGTTCATGCCGGCGGCGACCGACTTGGCGCCTTCGCGCACGATCGCCTGAGCCAGCACGGTGGCGGTGGTGGTGCCGTCGCCGGCCATATCGTTGGTGCGGGAAGCGACTTCACGCACCATCTGCGCGCCCATGTTCTCGAACTTGTCTTCAAGCTCGATTTCCTTGGCGACGGTGACGCCGTCCTTGGTGATGCGCGGCGAGCCGTAGCTCTTGTCGAGCACGACGTTGCGGCCCTTCGGGCCCAGCGTGACCTTCACCGCGTTGGCGAGGATGTCGACGCCGCGCAACATGCGGTCGCGCGCGTCGCCGGCGAATTTGACGTCTTTTGCGGACATAGGGGGTAACTCCAGTTGGGTTTCTTCAGTCCTCATCCTGAGGAGCGGCGCAGCCGCGTATCGAAGGATGAGGCTCGGAATGATGGTCCCGCCCTTCGAGACGCGCCCTGACGGGCGCTCCTCAGGACGAGGGCGGTTGTTAGGCGATCACGCCCATGATGTCGGACTCTTTCATGATCAGCAGGTCCTCGCCGTCGAGCTTGACCTCGGTGCCCGACCATTTGCCGAACAAAACGCGGTCGCCGGACTTGATATCCATCGGCGTCAGCTTGCCGTTCTCGTCGCGGCCGCCCGGGCCGACGGCGATCACTTCGCCTTCCGATGGCTTTTCCTGGGCGCTGTCGGGAATGATGATGCCGCCCTTGGTCTTTTCGAGGGCGGTGATGCGGCGAACGACGACGCGGTCGTGCAGGGGACGGAATTTGGTCTTGGCCATGGGCTTCCTCGCGGCTTTTGAAGACACGTCTATGAGACGGAAAATCTCGTTGGTGCAGTCTCTTAGCACTCTTTAAGGGAGAGTGCTAATTATGCGTGGGGAGATATTGCCTTAACGGTTAGGTGTCAAGCTTGGGCGGTGACTGCGCCGCCGGCCGTAATGCTGGCGTAAAGGCCGGTCAGGAGACCCCTCGCGGGCCCGCGCTTGCGCGGCCTGCCAATGAACTCAATGTTTGCTGGAAACGCGCCGCAGGAGCCCGAATGATCCGCCGTCAACGTCCCACACTGCCGACGATCCCGGCAATGACTCTGCTCGCGCTGGGGCTTGGATTTGGCTTGGCCGGCTGCGCCACGACCAGTGAACCGGTCGAGCCGCCGCCGCCGCCGGTGGCGCAGAGCTTGCCGCCTTCTTTCCCGCCGCAGGATCTGGTCGGCAGCTATGGCCTCGCCGCCTATCACAAGCCGGAAGACCGCGAGCGCACCGAAGCAGCCGCGGTCAACCAGTGCAAACAGCCTTATGTCATCACGTTGGGCGGCACCGGTGGGGTCATGATGCATCTGGCTGACCAGCCGACCCCGACCGAGCTGCGCCTCAAGGGCGCCCCTGGCGGCAAAAACTTCATCGGCCCGGCCGAGGATCCGCCGGGCAGCGCGCAGGACCGCGAGGTGATGTCCTTCGACGGCCGCGTTCTGATCCTGCGCTGGATCGATGCGGAAGTGCAGGGCCGCTACGGCACCATGGTTTATGTGCGCTGCCCGCCGGAAGGCGTGAAAAAGCCGCGGCCGGCGGCCAAGCCGAAACCGGCGGCGAAACCGGCGGCGGCCAGGCCCGCCGCCGCCCGCCCGGCACCCGCGCCGGTGCAGCCGCCGATCCAGAGGCAGTAGCCGAGGCCTCATCCTGAGGAGCCGCGCCATAAGTGCGTTAACGCGCGTCTTCGACGCACTATGGCGCGGCGTCACCGTAAGTCGGCCTTGGCCGACTTACGCATCTATAAATCCAATCTCCAGTAAACCGGAGATTGGTGGATCGGCCTCATGGTTCGAGACGCGCCTTTGCCGCTCCTCACCATGAGGGGATAGACTGCGGGCCATGGCAGTTTCTTTCTTATGATTCCTCCCCGCGAATTCATCTACGGACCCTGGCGCGCCGTCCTGGTTCTCGGCGTCACGCAAATTCTGGCGTGGGGCTCGATCTTCTACACGCCGGTTCTGATCGTGCCGCTGATCGCGGCCGAGCGCTCGTGGTCGATGGCGTTCTCAATGGCCGGATTTTCCGTCGCGCTTCTGGCCGCCGGTCTGGTCGCGCCTTTTGTCGGCCGGTCGATCGACCGCTTTGGCGGCCATGTCGTGATGACCTGCGGCTCGCTCACCGGCGCGCTCGGCCTGGTGCTGATCGGCCATGCCGAACACCCGGTCGCCTATTTCGCGGTGTGGATCGTGCTCGGCGTGGCGATGTCGGCGAGCCTGTATGATTCCGCCTTCGGCACGCTCGGCCGTATCTTCGGCGCCGCCGCGCGCCGGCCGATCACGGCGCTGACGCTCGCCGGCGGCTTTGCCTCGACGGCGGGCTGGCCGGCGACGCATTTCCTCATCGAAGCGGCCGGCTGGCGCAGCACTTATCTGGTTTACGCCGCGCTGCTCGCTTTGGTCTGCGCGCCGCTGCATGCGTTTCTGTTGCCGCGCAGCCGCGCCGAAACCGCCGTGCCGAAAGCCGGCGACGTCGAGACGCCGCAAAAGCTGCTGCCGTCGCAAGGCCTGCCGTTCATTCTGGTGGCCTCGGCTTTCGCCGCTTACGCTTTCGTGCCGTCCGGACTGTCGGCGCATCTGCTGGCGATTTTCTCGCGCACCGGCATCGACGCCGCCACCGCGGTGTGGATCGGCGCGCTGTTCGGGCCGGCGCAGGTCGGCGCGCGGCTCATCGAATTTTCTTTCGGCAAGGATCTGCATCCCTTGTGGGTGGTGCGCTTCGCGCTCGCCACCTTGCTGTGCGCCTTCCTGATGCTGGCTTTGTTCGGCGTCTCGGTGCCGGCGGCGGCGGCCTTCGCGCTGATGTTCGGCGGCGCCAATGGGCTCGTCACCATCACGCGCGGCGCGGTGCCGCTGGCGCTGTTCGGCGCGCAAGGTTACGGACGGTTGATGGGGCGGCTCGCCGGTCCGTTCCTGTTGGTGCAGGCGGCGGCGCCGTTGGTCATGGCTTTCGTGGTCGATCGCGCATCGGACTTCGCGGCGCTGGCGCTGGCCTGCGGTTTTGCCACCGTCGCGCTGATCTGCTTTGTCGTGATCCGCCGGCCAAGTTAAAAAACTAGCCGAACATCCTGTCGATGTCGTTCTGGCTGGCGTGGCCGGTGTCGCGGCCGAGCCGGGGGCCATTGAGCAGGCCGCGTTCGTTCGACGCCGGCGGTGCGGCACCGCGCTTTGCCGAATTGCCGTCGCAGCGCGCCAGCATATCCGCCACCTGGCGCTCGATCGCCGCCAAAGTTTTCATCGCCTTGCCGATGCGCTGGCCGGCAATGTCCTGGAAATTGCACGACTCGTAGACGCGCAGCACATTGTCCTGAATATCCTGCGCCAGGCCGCGTTTGTACTTTTCCTTGATCGAGGCAGAGAGCGCCTTGGCGCTGTCGTCGATGGCTTCCACTGATTTGAGAATTGTTTGCGTCGCCGCTTCCATGCCGTCGATCGCCGCGGCCAACTCGTCGGCGGCGCGCGCCATGTGGCGTTCGTCGCCATGACCGATCAGTTTGCCGAGGTCGCGTTTGTGACCGGCAAGGGTGTCGCTCAACGACGCCAGATCGGGCGGGGCGTAAGCCGGCGCGCGCGGCGGGCGTTCGCCGCTGGCGCGGCGATAGCCGGCATAGGCCGCGGCCATCGGCCGTTTCTCGGCCAGCATTGCTTCGACGCGGAAAACCTTGCGCTGCACGAAACCGTCCCCTGCGAACTGGTCGCTGAAAGTCCCCGCATCAATCTATCGGATGGCCCATTAACGCTGGGTTGCTCAGGTGCATGTGCGCGTAAAAAAAGCGCGGTGCGCATACGGTGCATTAACCATGACGCCGCGCGCTTTACCCAAAATAAACGCTACGGCGACGAACGCCGTCGTCGCGCGCGGCAATATGGCCCGTCGGCCGGTATGGTTTACCAATCGGTGTTTGTTTGGCCGTGTACTGCGCGTGACGCGTATCTTGTGTTTGACGACTGTCGTGTGAGTAGTGTTATGCAGCGTTCGGTCTTGATCAGTCTCGCCGTGAGTTTGTTGGCCGGCACGGCCATAGCGAGTTTGCCCGCAAATCCCGCCATTGCGCAGCAGCCGACGACGCCGCCGATGGTGCTGGTGGCGCAGCCGCAGCGCATGCAGGCCGATCTTGGCGGCGGCTTCATCGAATTTTTGTTCGGCGACAATGGCCGGCCACAGCGATATGCGCCGCCGCCGCGGCAGGGCTTCTATGGCGAGCCGCCGCGCGAGGCGCAGCCGCTCTATGCCAACACCGGGCCGGCGATCGATCCGACGGCGGGGCCGGACGCTTATCCGATCGATCCGATTTTTGAGCGCCAGGAAGTCATCTATCAGGGCCCGGAAACGCCCGGCACGATCGTCATCGATACGCCGAATAAATTTCTTTTTCTGGTTCAGCCCGGAGGCCGCGCGTTGCGTTACGGCATCGGCGTCGGCCGGCCTGGCTTCACCTGGTCGGGCATGCATACCGTATCGGCGATGAAAGAATGGCCGGACTGGGTGCCGCCGAAGGAGATGCTCGAGCGCCAGCCTTATCTGCCGAAATTCATGGCTGGCGGGCCGAACAATCCGCTCGGCGCACGCGCGATGTATCTCGGCTCGACGCTGTACCGCATCCATGGCTCGAACGAGCCCTGGACCATCGGCCGCAACGTGTCGTCCGGCTGCATCCGCATGCGCAATCCGGACGTCATCGACCTCTACAGTCGCGTCAAGGTCGGCGCCAAAGTCATCGTGCTGTAGCTGTCATTCCGGACGCCACAAAGTGGCGATCCGGAATCCAGACGCAACCCTATTTTTTCTTTCTGGATTCCGGGTTCGCGCGCCGGCGCACGCGCCCCGGAATGACGAACAAAGTTCAGGCGTCGCCGCCGCCATCGCCGCCGCCGAAGTCGCCGCCTGAATCCGACAGATCGACGCCGCCATCATCGTCATTGCCGCTGTCGAACAGACCGGCGCGGCCGCCGCCGCCGATATCGTTCAAGCCGGCATCGCGCGACAGATCGCCACCGGCCGCGTTGCTGTCCCAGGGTGACGGCGAATTGTCGCGCGTGTCGCCGAAGGCGCTGCCGCCGTGATGGCCGCCGAACAGCGAGCCGATCGAATTGAACAGCATCGCGCCGCCGATGACGCCGGCCGCCGTCGCCGCCGCGGTGCCGAGGAACGATCCGCCAAAGCCGGGACTTTGCGCGGGCGCCGCGTAAGGCGCGGCCGGCTGTCCCTGCGGCGGCAGCGCACCGCCTTTATTCCAGCGGCTGTCGCTTGCGGCGGGGCGCACGCTCGGCACCGAGCCGCGGCCGCCGCCCAATGCATTGCGCATCGTGTCGAGAAAGCCGCCGCCGCTCGGCGCGGTGTCGCTTTCGCCGCTGAGTTCGCGAATGCGCGCATCGGCGCGCTTGAGCGCCTCGTCCTGCACCAGCGCCGTCTGCACCAGCGCGTAGAGCGCGTTCGGGGCGCGGCGCGCGCCATCGGCAATCGCGCGTTCGGCATCCGTGTCGCGCGGTGAATTTTCCAGCTGCGCCAGGCGGTCGAACAGATCGCTCACCAGTTGGCGTTCCTGCGGGGTCATCGGCATCCTCCCAAAAGTCGCTACCAGCGTAGAGCTCTATCTAGGCACCGCCGCCGGCTTCGCCAGTGGGCTCTGCCAATGCGACGCCGTGCGTGGCCAGCACATGCGGGTAAGCCTCCGAATTAAAGTAGGCGAATTCGTGCTCACGCAAGGTCGTCAGCGAATCGAGGCCTTGTAGCGCCGCATCGACGAAGCCGGGATGACACATGATCAGGCCGCCATCCGGCAGGCCTTTGAGAAAGCGCGGAAAAATCTTGGCGAATTTGGCCTTGGCGCTGAAGCTGTAAGCGCCGGCAAAGGCCGGGTTGGTGGCAAGGCCAAGCCGCTCCGCCTTGCCGCGAAAGCCCATGGCGAGAATGTCGAGCACCAGCCCTTTTGAATCGTGCAGCGGCCGCGCCCCGCGCGGCCTGCCACATTGCCGCACCCAGGCATTGGGCGCGGTCTCGGCGACGACCTTGAGGAAGGCGTCGCGCACCTGCGGCAGCAACTGGACATGCTGGTGGCCGTCGACAAAGTCGGGCAGGCGGCCGAATGTTTCGAGAAAGGCGCGCACCTGCGTCGCGATCTCGATGGTCAGCAGATCCGGATTAAGGCGCCGGGTCACGCTCAGGCGCATCAGCTCCGGGTGCGGCAAAAATCGGCCGTCACGCGCCGGCACGAAGCCGTCGCTCATCGGCTTGAACGGCGCGGTCAACGTGACATGCAGGCCGATGGCGGCGCGCTGTTCGCCGACATTGAGATCGGCGAGCGCGCGCGCTTCGCCGTCGCCGAGATACGCCGCCGGCATCATCACCGACGTCGCGTTGATGCGCTTGCGCAGGATCAATTGCCGGATTGCGTTATTGACGCCCGGCGCCATGCCGTAATCGTCGGCGCAAAGCCAGATGCGGCGGATGGGATGATGCGAAATGGCGGGCTACTCCGCGGCGCGCGCCGGCGACGGCCGCGTCTTGCCGCTGTCTTTCGCCGGCTCGTCGGCGGCCTTTACCGTGTGTTCGGCGACGAAATAGACCGGCCGGCCTTTGATCTCGGACAGGAGCTTGCCGATATACTCGCCGAGCACGCCGATCATCATCAACTGCACGCCGCCGAGCACCATCAGCCCGACGACGAGCGACGGATAGCCCGGCACATCCTCGCCGAACAAAACCGTCTCCATGACGATCCAGGCGCCGAACAACAGCGCCGACGCCGCCATGATGACGCCGAGCAGGCTGGCGACGCGCAGCGGCGCCACTGAGAACGAGGTCAGCGCTTCGACCGACAGGCCGACCAGCGACCAGATGTTCCAGGTGCTTATGCCGTGCTCGCGCTCGGCCGGTTCGTAATCGACGCGCACCTGTCGAAAGCCGATCCAGCTCGACAGGCCCTTGAAGAAACGGTTGCGCTCCGGCATCTGCCGCAGCGCGTTGGCCGCGCGCGGCGACAGCAAACGGAAGTCGCCGGCGTCTTCCGGAATTTTCAGCCGCGCCCGCCAATTCAGCAGCCAATAGAACCAGTGCACCATGGTCCGGCGCAGCCAGGGTTCGTTCTCGCGATGCGCCTTGGCGGTATAGACCACGTCGTAGCCGTCATCGAGCCAGCGCGACACCAATGTCTCGATCAGGCTCGGCGGATGCTGGCCGTCGCCGTCCATGAATAAAATGGCGCCGCGCCGGGCATGATCGAGACCGGCGAGCAGCGCCGCTTCCTTGCCGAAATTGCGCGACAGCGTCACCACCTGGACGTCGAGCGGCATGGCCGGCAACGCATTGGCGGTCTGGCTGGTGGCGTCGCTTGAGCCGTCGTCGACATAGACGACCTCGACGGCGAGGCCGTACTTGCTGTGAAGAAACCGCGCCACCTCGGCGATGCGCTCGTGCAGCCCGGGCAGGCCCTTGGCCTCGTTGAACACCGGCACGACAATCGACAGTCCGTCGTCCGGCCGCGGTTTGGCGACCCGGACGGGCGATTTGGCGGTTTTTGCCGGCATTTTCGTCAAGGTGAGGATTCCTCGGTTGGGCCGCGATCTATACCGCAACGTGGTGTCCCTGTCGCGTCCCGGAAAGGGGCCGGAGCGCGGCCGGAACATCCTGCGGCCCAGCGCCCGATTCGGAAAAAAGCCGCCGGATTTCGGGTAGGATCGCGCGCCAACTTAGTGCTATGGAAGCCGGATGATCGCGGCGTCCATTAAAAGCGTATTCAACCGGTTGAGCGTGGCCTGGCACGAGCGCGCCATCGCGCTCAAGGCGATCAGTTTTGCCCTCGTCGGCGTGGTCAACACGGCCATCGATTTCAGCGTTTTCTGGACGGTCGTCGAATTTCTGCACTGGCCCTTGGTGCCGTCCAACGTGCTGGCCTGGCTGGTGGCGGTGTCGTTTTCCTACGGCATGAACACGTTCATCACGTTCGGGCCGGAGTCCGGCCGTATCTTGCGCTGGCGCGATTATGCGACCTTCGCCGCCTCCGGTATCGCCGGCATGATCTGCTCGACCGCCACTCTGTTCGCGCTGTCCTATATGTTGCCGGTGGTGGCGGCGAAGCTGATATCGATCCTGGTCAGCTTCGTGATCAATTTCTCGCTGTCGCATTTCGTCGTCTTCCGCAAGCGCGCGCAATAGGCCGGCGAAGGCCCCCTTACAATCCGCCGTGCCATTGTTAATATGGCAACGATCGCCCGGCCGGGACGATCGTGTCTCGCCACGATTGTGAAATTTCCTTGTTCCGAAAATCGATGACCACCGGGGCCGCGCTCATACTCGCCACCGGCTTTCTCACTTTGTTCATCGGCGGCGGTGCGCGCTTTGCCGTCGGCCTGACGCTCAAGCCGATCGTCGACGATCTCGGCTGGGGCCGCGGCGAACTCGGTCTCGCCGTCGCCTTGTTTCAGGTGGTGTCGGCGTCGGCGATGTTTGCCGCCGGCTATCTGGCCGATCACACCGGCCCGCGATTGGTGCTGACCGGCGGGCTTGTCGTCAGCGCGATCGGCATCGGCCTGATGAGCGTAATGACGGCGCCCTGGCATGCGCTGGTGCTCTATGGCCTGATCTTCGCCCTCGGCAATGGCGCGGCTTCTCTCATCCCGGTCAGCGTCATGGTTACGCGCGCCTTTCCCGAGCGCCCAGGAATCGCCAACGCGGTCGTGACGTCGGGCATGAGCGCCGGCCAGCTGGTGATGATTGCCGGACTGGCAGCGCTGCTGCTGACGGTCGGCTGGCGCTCGATCTATATGCTGCTCGGCGTCGTCCATCTCGCTTTGGTGCCGCTGCTGATCTTCGGTATTCCGAAAACAACGTCGGCGCAGTCGAAGGCGGCGCGGCCGGCCGCGGGCATGGACATTGCCGCCGCGGCGCGCACGCGGCGGTTCTGGCTGTTGCTGGCGGTCTATGCGATTTGCGGTTTCGACGATTTTTTCGTCGGCACGCATGTGGTCGCGTTCGCCCAGGATCGCGGCGTCGACGCTTATCTCGCCGGCAACCTGCTGGCGATGATGGGGCTGACCGGGCTGATCGGCGTTGTGGTTGCCGGCGCTTACAGCGACCGCTCCGGCCCGGTGTGGCCAACGGCGATTTCATTCGCCGCGCGCGTCGCGGTCTTCGCGCTGGTGATGGTCGATCAGTCGGCGTTCTCGGTCGCCGTGTTCGCGCTGGTGTTCGGTGCGACCTTCATGGTGACGGCGCCTTTGACGGCCGTGTTCGTGTCGCAGAGCTTCGGCACCCGCCATCTCGGCGCGCTCACCGGGCTGATCACCATGGTGCATCATGTCGCCGGCGGGCTCGGCGCCTATCTCGGCGCCGCCGTGTTCGACGGCACCGGCACATACGACATCGCCTTTGCGATCATGCTCGGCGCATCGGTGCTGGCCGTGGCGTTGAGCGCGACGTTGCGCCAGCCGCCGGCACGCGCCGTCGTCAGTTAAAGGCCGGCCTCTAACTTTGCGTACAGCGGATTGTCCTTCGAGAACACGTAATCGAGATCGGCCACCGCGACCGCTTCGGCGCCGTGCTCGCGCAGGTAACTGGTCAGGGCATAAACCTGCGCCGGCGGGCAGTGCAGCGTCAGCATGCCGGACGAGGTCGGCCCGCCGAACGGCGTGGCGACGCCGAATTTTTCCTTGGCGCTATCAACCAACCGAGCATCGCAGGCGGCGAAGCGCGCGCGGACTTCGCGAAACGATTTGGCCCGCCCCTGCGCCGCGATGCGGTCGAGAATGACGCGCGCCGTCTCGCGGCAGCCGGCGTCCCAATTGGCGCGGCGCGACGCCACCAGATTGGCCTGCGAGCGCAGGATGACGCCGTCCTCGACGATCTTGAGGCCATTGGCGGCCAAGGTCGCGCCGGTGGTGGTGATGTCGACGATCAGTTCGGCCGAGCCGGAAGCCGGCGCGCCTTCGGTGGCGCCGGCGCTTTCGACAATGCGATAATCGATGACGCCATGTTTGGCGAAGAAATCGCGCGTCAGATTGATGTATTTGGTCGCCACCCGCATGCGCCGGCCATGGGTGTGACGGAACGCGGTGGCGACGTCGTCGATGTCGGCCATGGTGCGCACGTCGATCCAGGCTTGTGGCACCGCCACCACGACGGTGGCTGAACCAAAGCCGAGGCCTTCGAGCAGCACGACGCGGTCGTCCGCGTCCGGCATCTGCTCGCGGACAAGATCCTCGCCGGTCACGCCCAGATGCACGGTGCCGGCGCCAAGCTGCGCGGTGATTTCCGATGCCGACAAATAGGCGACTTCGATCGTGTCGAGCCCGACGACGGCGCCGCGATAGTCGCGCGCGCCGCGCGGCTTGACCAAAGTCAGCCCCGAGCGCGCGAAGAAGGCTTCGGCATTTTCCTGCAGACGGCCTTTGGCCGGCACAGCCAGGACGAGTTTTTGCGTCATGACGCGGCTCCGTAAGCGTTAAGCCGCTCGATCCAGGCCGCGAAGCCGACCGCCGCGATCGGCTCGGCGCTGCCGAGCCGCGTCAGCAAGCCGTCATAGCGGCCGCCGGCGACCAGCGGATCGCCGGTGCGCGACGGATCGGTCAATTCAAAGACGAAGCCGGTGTAATAATCGAAGCCGCGGCCGAAGGCGGTCGAGAATTTGATGCGCTTGAGATCGATGTCGCGCGCGGCGAGAAATCCGTTGCGGCTTTCGAACAGGTCGAGCGCGGGCGCCAGTTCGCTCGCCAGGTTGGCGTCGGCGGCCAGCGCGCGCAGTTCGCCGGCGGATTCATCCGGATCGCCGCCAATGGCGAGGAAGCGTTCGATCAGGCCGCGCACATCGCGCGGCAGTTTGGTCGAGGCGCCCAGCGCCGACTGCTCGAGAAAGCGGTCGGCGATTTCGGCGACCGAGCGCCCGCCGACGGCGTTGATGCCGGCAATCGATAACAGATCCGTGACCAAAGCGTGCGCGCCTTTCGGGTCGGAGCCGGCGAGCGCCGCCAGCACGCCCTGATATTCAGGGCGCGCATTATTGCCCCCGAGCATCAGCCGTTCGAGATCGAGCGCCAGATTGGTCTTGCGGTTGAAGTCCTTCACCAGCCGCCGCTTCCAGGCCGGCGCCAGTTCGAGCCCGGCAATCAGCGCGGCAAACAGCGCGACGTCGCCGGTGCGAATGTCGGGCGTCGCCAGGCCATAACCGGCGGTGGCTTCCAGCCCGAGCGCCAGCATCTCCGCATCCGCCGCGGCGCGGTCGGGCCGGCCGAACGATTCAATGCCGGCTTGCAGGAATTCGGCCGGCTGGTCGTCGCGATGGCGGAAGACCGGGCCGAGATAGCAAAAGCCGGCGGCGCGGCCGGCTTGCGGCGAGGCGAGATAATCGCGCGATACCGGGATGGTCAGATCGGGCCGCAGGCACAGTTCGGCGCCGCCCGGCGCGGCGGTCAAATACATGCGCTTGCGGATGTCCTCGCCGGACAGATCGAGAAACGGCTCGGCCGGCTGCAAAATGGCGGGCATGACGCGGCCATAGCCGGCGCGCTCGTAAGATGCGACCAGCGCCTCGGCGCGTGTATCCACCGGACCGGTGGTGCCCCGTGTATTTCCTGTGCCGTTCATTGCCATCCCAACGCCCGCCTGTCTCAAGCCGGGCCTTTAGCACGTCAGGTTTAAGGTTTCGACGTCCAATAGCCGCCGCTCGTGTCCGGGCGTCCCGGCAAACCTCTGGTATCGTTAATGAAAATAGCCGGGCCGCCGGGCTGCGGAATTTGTTGCAGCGCAAGGTTGAGATCGAGCTGGTACTATTGTCCCGGAGGTAATGAATTTTCAACGTAACCGGCGTTGAATAGGTATCGGCGAGGGCGGACCGATGGCTTACACAGTATCACGGGCGGTGGTTGAGGCCTTCTACCGGGCGTTCGATACGCGTGATGGTGACAAGATCGCCGAATTTCTCCACGACGATGTCGAATGGAGCGTCTACGGTCCCGCTGAATTCATACAGGTCTGCGGGCAGTGGCGTGGCAAAGCCGCGGTGATCGACCGGTTTGCCCGCGTCGTACCGAAAGTCATCGAATTCAAACGGCTCGAGCGCGAATGCCTGCTGGTCGACGGCGATCAAAGCGCGATGTTGGGCCGCATCACCAGCCTGCATCGCGGCACCGGCCGGACCATCAGTCACCGCACCACCCACTTCGTGCGCTATTGCGATGACAAGGTCATTTCGTTTCGCGTGATCAGCGACAGTCTGGATGCGGCCGAGCAATTCATCGGCCACCACATCGATCTGGGCGAAAGCACCACCAGCCCCGATTTGGTGTCGGTCTAGGCTGGCAATCTAGGCCGGCAGCCGCTCCGGCGCGTTGCTGTTCTGCGCCTCGTTCTGAATTTCAATCTGCTCTTTGATGGCGCTCGGCTCGACGGCTGGCGCGGGCGGCGCAACGGTCTCCGGCCGGCCCGAGGTCACGGTGACTTCGACGGTCATGCCGAGATAATCGGATGGCGCGGCGGTGAAGCTGCCGGCAATCGGAATCGCCTGCGACGGATCGCGCGTCACCGCGACGCGGATGAGATTGTCGCCGGCGATCAAGCCATTGGTCGGATCGTATTCGACCCAGCCGGCGCCGGGCAGATAGACATCGGCCCAGGCATGCGTCGCGCCGGCGCCCTGAATGCCGCCCTGCGCGCCGTCGAGCGCCGGATCGTAAAGATAGCCGGTGATGAAGCGGGCGCCGAAGCCGAGACTGCGCACCGCCTCGATGAACAACAGCGCGAAATCGCGGCAGGTGCCGCTCATCTTCTCCAGCGTTTCGATCGGCGACTGCGTGCCTTCCTCGTAGCGCGCGCTGTAGGTGAACTCGTTCTTGATCGCCGAATTCAGCTTCGCCAGAAGATCGTAGGTCGGCATCGGATCGCCGGGGAAGAAACGCTTGGCCCAGGCATCGACCAAGCCATGCGGATCGGGGTAATGCCGCTCGACCAACCGGCCGAGATCGCTGCGGTCCGAGGCCGAATAGACGAACGGGTAGTTCTGCGCTTCCGGCGCGATCGACACGGCGAGCCGCGGCAGGCCGTAGCTTTCCAGATGCAAAGTGCTCTCGATATAGAGTTCGGTGGCGGTCTGGTTGAATTCGACCAGCGCCACCGAATTGCCGAACACGTCATGCATCCAGCGCGTCGCGCCGGGCGGCGACAAGGTCAACTCGGCATCGACCAGCCGCAGATCGTGGCTGTCGCGCGGGCGGATCATCAGGCGATGCGGCCCGAAGGCGGCCGGCTGCGCATAATTGTAGCGGGTCGCGTGACGGACCGTGAAATGTCTCATGAGGCAACCGGGCGGTTCAAAGGACTAATTTTCGGATTTCGGATCAACATCGCAATGCGGTTTTGGTTCAATCGAGTCTACCCCATCGGCCGGCTTAGTCGCATCGGTTCCGCCGTCCGCCGGCGCCGTCGGCGGCGTTTGCACGCGCAACGGCTTGATGCGGCTGCCGGTCTGGCGCTGCATGGTTTGTGAAATTGGATATGGCCAGCGGTCGTCCATCACCCCGAACCCTTTTTTTCTGATTGTTGTTCGCAACAGAAAAACGCGACGGAGCCTGATAGGTTCCATTGTAGGGGCCAAAAGGCGATTCGCGGTGGTAGCGGGCGGCTAGGGTGCTTTGTGTCGCGCCAGCAGCTTGGCGACGGCGGCGACCAGCTCGGCTTCCGGCACCGAAAACTGCGCTTCGGCCTGTTTCTTCAGGTAATCGTCGCGTTCGGTGGACAGGCCGGCGATCTCGGCACCGACAATCAGGTCCTTGATCAGGACTTCGCCACGCGCTTTTTCGTCCGAGCCCTGCATGATGACGCAAGGTGAGCCGCGCTTGTCGGCGTATTTAAGCTGATTGCCCATGTTCTTCGGATTGCCGAGATAGAGCTCGGCGCGGATGCCGGCATTGCGCAGCGACGTGACCATGCGCTGATAATCGGCGGTGCGGTCGCGGTCGAATATCGTCACGACGACCGGGCCGGGCTCCGGTTTGGTCGAGAGCTTGCCGAGCGCGGTGAGCGCGGCTTGCAGGCGTGAGACACCGATGGAGAAACCTGTCGCCGGCACCGGCTCGCCGCGAAAGCGCGAGACGAGACCGTCGTATCGCCCGCCGCCGCCGACCGAACCGAAGCGCACCGGGCGGCCTTTGTCGTCCTTGATCTCGAAGGTCAGTTCGACCTCGTAAACCGGGCCGGTGTAATATTCGAGCCCGCGGACGACGGAGGGGTCGATGACGATTCTGCCATCGTCGTAGCCAGCAGCGGCGAACACATCTCTAATTTCGTTTAGTTCTGCGACTCCCTTTTCGCCTAGGGCATTGCCGGCTACAGCGCTTTCGAAATTGGCAATCGTGACTTCATTCGCAGAAGCGATACTCTTCGTGCCTGAGCCACGTTCACCCCAGCCGGTGAAGTTAATAATTCGAGTTATCTGGTCGTTGTTGAGTTCGGCGCCTTTAGTAAAGTCGCCAGATTCGTCTTTTCGACCAGTACCCAGCAATTTTTCAATTTCATCAGCGCCGAGCCGATCCAGTTTGTCGATCGCGCGCAGCACGGTCAGCCGCTTGCCCGCATGCTCACCGCCACCAAGACCGATGGCCTCCATCACGCCATCCAGCACCTTGCGGTTATTCACCTTCACGACGTAATCGCCGCGCGGAATGCCGAGCGCTTCCATCGTGTCGGCCGCGAGCATGCACATCTCGGCATCGGCCGCCATGGTCGGCGCGCCGATACTGTCCGCGTCGAACTGCATGAACTGGCGGAATCTTCCCGGGCCCGGCTTCTCGTTGCGGAATACCCAGCCGAAGCGATAGCTGCGATAGGGCAGCACGAATTTCTCGGTGCCGTAATTCTCCGCCACATGCCGCGCCAAAGGCGCGGTCAAATCGTAGCGCAGCGACAGCCATTGCTCGTCGTCGTCCTGGAACGAGAACACGCCTTCGTTCGGCCGGTCCTGATCGGGCAGGAATTTGCCGAGCGCGTCGGTGTATTCGATTGCCGGCGTCTCCACTGGATCGAAGCCGTAGCGCTCGAACACGGTGCGGATCGTCTCGACCATGGTGCGCGTCGCGGCGATATCGGCGGGGCCGCGGTCGGCCAGGCCGCGCGGCAGGCGGGCCTTGAGTTTCTGCGGCTTTTTGCTGGGAGAATCGGCCATGGCGCTCAACGAATGAGGGGGTATGGCCGGTTGGTAGCAGCGCCGCCGCCCAGCGGCAACCCATCGCGAGGCGCTTGTCCTAACGCCCGCCCGACAGCGACTTGCGCTCGCCCTTGAGGCCTTCGTTGAGCACCAGACTGAGCAGCGAACTGTTGACCTTGATGCGGCCGTTATATTCGACCAGGCCGAGGCGGCGAAACTTGTTCATGAAAAAGCTGATGCGCGAGCGCGTCGTGCCGATCATCTCGGCCAGGGTCTCCTGGCTGATCTTGGCCAGGATCGGCTCCGGCTTGCCCTCCTTGCCGAAATTGGCGAGCAGCAGCAGCGTGCGGGCCAGACGCTTCTCCGACGAATTGAACAGCTGATCGACCAGGTCTTCTTCGATGCGGCTGTTGCGATGCACCAGATGGGCGATGAACATTTCGGCGAATTTCGGCTCGTCATGCAATTCGGCGAGCATGGTCGCCTTGTCGATGCGCATGACCGCGCAGTCGGTCATCGCGGTCACGGTGGCCATGCGCAGCGGCTGGCCGTTCAGGCAGCCCTCGCCGAAAAAATCGCCGGCATCGACGATCGACAGCACGGCTTCCTTGCCGTTTTCGGCGGTGACAGTGATTTTGATCTTGCCCTCTTGCAGGAAGTAGATCGCATCGGCGGCATCGCCCTGCGCGTAGATTTCGCCGCCGGCGCGGAAACGCAAATTGGCTTTGCCGGTTCCTGCCTTGGCCAGGAAAACCTGCGGATCGAAGGTTTCGCTTTTTGGCGGCTTTCTCATCGGCTTCGTCCCCCTGAGCCGCGCGCCCATCTCCGGTCAAATGATTGTTTTGCTAAACTATCACACTATGTCTGGTAGAATACATAAATCGTCAACTTGCGCGCGAAGTTTCGTCCGCAACCGCCGCGCCGGCTGCGATAACGAATCGGAGACACGCGGATAGACAGCGCTTATGCGGTTGTCCGGTTTCAAACCGCCCGGTTTCGCTGCTACGGTGACGAAAGCAAATTTGAATGCCGGCGATCGCCGGCGCAAAGCCGACATTCAAAACGTCGGCGGAGGTTGGAGAATACCTATGGCGCTGCCCCGCGAGAGCACATCGACGAGCGTTCCGAACGATCTCGAGCCGTTCTGGATGCCGTTCACGTCCAACCGCGCCTTCAAGGCGCGGCCGCGGCTTTTATCCAGCGCCAAGGACATGCACTACTTCACGCCGGACGGCCGCAAGATCCTCGACGCTTCCGCCGGCCTGTGGTGCACCAACGCCGGGCATAACCGCGCGCCTATCGTCGCCGCGATCCAGAAACAGGCAGCGGAAATGGATTTCTCGCCGACCTTCCAGTTCGGCCATCCGAAGGCGTTTGAACTGGCCTCCCGCATCGCCCAGCTGGCGCCGGGCGATCTCGATCATGTCTTTTTTTGCAATTCCGGTTCGGAGGCGGTCGATACCGCGCTGAAGATCGCGCTCGCCTATCACGCTGTGCGCGGCAATGCGTCGCGGGTGCGGCTGATCGGCCGCGAGCGCGGCTATCACGGCGTCGGCTTCGGCGGCATCTCGGTCGGCGGCATGGTCGCCAACCGCAAGCAGTTCGGCGTGGCTTTGGCCGGCGCCGATCATTTGCAGACGACCTATAACCGCGCCGAGCAGGCCTACTCGGTCGGCGAGCCTGAGTGGGGTGCGCATCTTGCCGACGAACTCGACCGTCTGGTGGCGCTGCATGATGCATCGACCATCGCCGCCGTCATCGTCGAGCCGGTGTCCGGTTCGACCGCCGTGCTGCCGCCGCCGAAGGGCTATCTCAAGCGGCTGCGCCAGATCTGCGACAAGCACGGCATCCTGTTGATCTTCGATGAGGTCATCACCGGCTATGGCCGCCTCGGCCATGCCTTCGCCGCCGAACGCTACGACGTGGTGCCGGACATGATTACGTTCGCCAAAGGCATCACCTCCGGCTCGGTGCCGATGGGCGGCGTCATCGCCCGCAAGGGCATTCACGACGCCTTCATGAAAGGTCCCGACCACGTCATCGAACTGTTCCACGGCTACACCTATTCGGCGCATCCGCTTGCCTGCGCCGCCGGTCTCGCCACGCTCGATCTTTATCGCGACGAGGATCTGTTCGCGCGCGCCAAGAAGATGGAGCCGATCTGGGCACAAGGCGCGATGGGGCTGAAAGGCCTGCCGAACGTCTTGGACATCCGCACCGTCGGCCTGATGGCCGGCATCGATCTGGCCAGCAAGCCCGACGCGGTCGGCCTGCGCGGCTATCAGGCGCTGGAAAACGCCTTCCATGACCACGACATCATGTTCAGGATTTCCGGCGACGCCATCGCCATGAGCCCGCCCTTGATCGTCACCGAGGCGCAGATCGGCGAGATTTTCGACAAGGTCGCCGCGGTCATCAAACAAGTGGCGTGATCGTCACAACGGAGCCTTGCGCTACATCAATGTAGCCCGCCGCCGGCTTGCTAGCATCGATAAATGCGAAATCAACGGCTTCTTATCGTCGGCGCGTTCGTCCTTGTGCTGATCGCCGGCCTTGGCTGGTGGCGTTACGGACGCGGACCGCAGATCGCCGCTGCCACCGCCACGCGCGGCACCGCGGTCGAAATCGTCTATGCCACCGGCGGCGTCGAGCCGGTGCGCTGGGCCAAGGTCGCCAGCGTCGTCCGCGACCGCATCGTCGAGATCTGCGACTGCGAGGGCAAGGCGATCGTCAAAGGCGACGTGCTGGTGCGCCTCGACGACCGCGAAGTGCAGGCGCAGATGAAGGAATTGAAGGCGCGCGAGGATTTCGCCAAGCGCGAGATGACGCGCGTCAGCGATCTGGTGACGCGCGGCGCCGCCACGACCCAATCTTACGAGCGCGCCTCGATGGACCTGCAGCAGGTGCAGGGCCTGATCTCGGTGCAGCTCGAGAAGATCGGCGACTACACCATTCTCGCGCCGATGGATGGCGTCGTTTTGCGCCGCGACGGCGAGATCGGCGAGATTGCCGAGGCGGGGCAGATATTGTTCCGCGTCGGTGTGCCGCTGCCGTTGCAGGTGGTCGCCGAGGTCAACGAAGAAGACATTCCGCGCGTCGCGCTCAAGCAGACCGTGCTGTTCCGCACCGATGCCTTCCCCGATCGGCGGCTGGAAGGAACGGTGCGCGAGATCACGCCGATGGGCGACGTCGTCGCCAAGACCTACCGCATCAAGGTCGCGCTGCCGGACGACACACCGCTCAAGCCGGGCATGAGTGTCGAGGCCAATATAGTCACGCGGGAGCAGGCGAATGCGTTGCTGATCCCGGCCGACGCCTTGCAGGGCAATGCCGTGTTCGTCATCGATGGCGGCCGCGTCCGCAAGCGCGAGGTCAAGATCGGCATTCGCGGCACGCGCGCGGTCGAAGTGCTGGACGGGCTGAAGGAGGGCGAGCGCGTCGCATCGCCGGCATCGACCGATCTTAAAGACGGCGCGCACGTCCGCGTCCCCGACGCGCCATGAAGGTCATATGAACCTCATTCTCGACATCGCCTGGACGCATGTGCGCGCCCGCGTGCGCCAGACCGGCTTCGCCGTCGCCGGCGTTGCCACCGGGGTCGGCTTTTCGATCATGATGGCGGCGCTGATGCAGGGTTCGCAGGACGATTTCACCAGCCGTCTGGTCAATACGCTGCCGAACATCACCGTGTCCGACGAACGTCGCACGCCGCCGCCGCAACCGGCCGATACGCATTACGCCGCCGCCGAGATTCACGGCCTGACGCCGGAGGTGCGCCGGCGCGGCATCAAGAATCCGCTGGCCAGCATGGCGGCGCTGGAGGCCTGGGTGCCCGGCGCGGTCGGGCCGTCGGTGAAGGTGCAGGCGATTATCCGTTACGCCAATCACGATATCGCCACCAATGTCATCGGCATCGACCCGCGCCGCGAATCAAGAGTATCGGACCTGCCCAAGCAGATGCGCGGCGCCACGCTCAACGCGCTGTTCCGCGCCACCAATGCCATCGTCATCGGCGATCGTCTGTCGGAGAAGATCGGCGCACGCATCGGCGCCAATATCACGCTGCAAACCAGCGAGGGCGCGCATCTCAACGCCCAGGTCGTCGGCTTTTTTCACTCCGGCGTGCGTCAGATCGACGAGAGCACGGCCTACGTGCTGATCAAGACCGGGCAGATCCTGTCCAAGCAGACCGGGTTGATCAACGAACTGCGCGTGCGGCTGCGCGATCCGATGAGTTCGCGCGAGATCGCCATTCGCGTTGAAACTGACACCGGTTACAAGTCGGTGTCCTGGCAGGAGGCCAATGAAGACCTGATCTCGACCTTCATCATCCGCAATATCATCATGTACACGGTGGTCGGCGCCATTTTGCTGGTCGCCAGCTTCGGCACCTACAACATCATCTCGACCATCACGCACGAGAAGGCGCGCGACATCGCCATCATGAAATCGCTCGGCTTAAGCGAATATACGGTGCGCTCGATTTTCGTGATCGAGGCAATGATCATCGGACTGGCGGGAGCGGCGCTCGGCTTTCTGCTCGGGTATCTGTTGTGCGTGGCGCTCGGTTCGGTCGAGATCAAGAATCCGTTTCTCGATTCCGATCATCTGCCGCTGGCCTATACCTATACGCATTACCTGATGGCGGGTCTTGTCGCGCTGGTGTCATCGGTCATCGCCGGCTACCAGCCGGCGCGCAAGGCGGCGCGCATGCATCCGGTCGAGATCATCCGGGGTGCGACATGAGCGCCGCCGATACCCAAAGCGCAACAGCCGGCGCGGCGATTGCCGGGACGCCGCTGATCGAAGCGCGCAATGTCACCCGCATCCTGTCCGGCGTCGTGCCGACGACATTGGTGCATAACATCGATCTCGCCATTCGCGAGAATGAATTCGTCGCCATCACCGGGCCGTCCGGCTCGGGCAAGTCGTCGCTTCTGTATCTGCTCGGGCTGCTCGATCTGCCGACCGCGGGCGAGGTGCTGGTGCGCGGGCTGGAGACAACGCATATGGCGGAAGAGGACCGCGCCCATGCGCGGCTCACCATGCTCGGCTTCGTCTTCCAGTTTCACTTCTTGCTGCCCGAGTTCACCGTTCTGGAAAACGTGATGCTGCCGATGCGCGCGCTCGGGCAATTGTCGGCATCGGGTATGCGGACGCGCGGCGGCGAGCTGCTAGGTTCGCTCGGGCTCGGCGACCACATGAACAAGCGGCCGGATCAATTGTCCGGTGGGCAAAGACAGCGCGTCGCGGTGGCGCGCGCGCTCGCCAACGAGCCGCCGGTCATCCTCGCCGACGAGCCGACCGGCTCGCTCGATTCGAAAGCGAGCGAACAGGTGTTCGAAGTGCTGCGCGATCTGGTGCGCCGGCACGGCAAGACCGTGGTGGCGGTGACGCACGATCTCGGCATGGCCGCGCGCATGGATCGCCAGATCGAATTGATCGACGGCGCCATCGTCGCCGACAAGACGATTAACGCGCGGGGCTGACCGCCGCGAAAGCCGGCTTTGGCAACAAAATCGCCCAGCCGACATTGACGAAGCTGTCGCCGCGCCGGTCGGGAATGAGGAAGGGCGGCTGCACCGCCGCCTCGCTGGCGACTTTACGGTAGCGCGGCGGCACGACGGTAAGGTCGCCTTCGGTCCACACCACGACCGCGCCGCGTGCGTTGAGATCGGCCAGTTCGATCCACGGCGCGCGCGCCGGCTCGCCGTCGATCAGCACGCGCGGATGACTTGGCGCGTAATGCGCGACATTGCCGCCGGTCCACATGTCGCCGATCACATAGGCGATCGGCTGGCCGGTGACGGCGCGGGCGCGGCGCGACAGTTCGAGCGCCAGTTTTTCGCCTGGAAAGAACACGGCGCGGTAGCGGTGGTCGTAATGCGGCAACACCGCGTAATTGGCGATGAAGGCGCCGGCCATGCAGACGAAGACGATGGTCCAGGTGATTGCGATGCGTCCGAGCCGTTTCGCCTCGATGGCGCGGCGCGCCACCAGCACCAGCCAGGTGCCGGCAAACATCCACAGCGGATAGCCCCACATTGCAATCGTACCGCGTCCGGTGACGGCGGACAGTGCCAGCACGGCGGCGACCGGGCCGAAGGCCAACAAAGTGACGATGCGCCGGTCGAAGGCGTCGGCCATTGAGGCGATCGGCGTCTCGCTGGCGGCGCGGCGCGGCAGAAAGAGCGGCAAAGCGATCAGCAGCGACGGAATGAGGAAGGCCAGTTGGCCGATGGCGAACTGGGCCGGGTGCCAGAGGTGGTCGAACCAGCCGCGCGACAGCACGGCGCGGTGCTCGGCATAACCGAAGGGGACAAAGTCGTTGCGCACCAGCCAGAGGAGGTGCGGCGCCATGATAATCAAGGCGACCGCAACGGCGAGGTAGGGGCCGGGCGTCATGAACGATTTGCGGGCATCGCGATCGATCAGGACGAACAGCGCGATCGGCACCGCCAGGACGACGACGAAATATTTCGCCCAGAGCGATAGGCCGACCGCCGCGCCGAGCAGCGCCCAATGGCCGAGCCATCCGCCGCGCAAACTCCGGTGCAGGGCGTAGCCGGCCAGCGCCCAGAACGGCAGCTGGACGACATCATGGTTAAATTTGGCGGCGGTGTAGCTGAGATAATGCAGGCCATCGACAACCAGCACCGCGACCAAGGCGCCGAGCGGCCCGGTCAGCGGCCGGGTTGCGACATAAACGATCGCCAGAGCTGAAACGACGGCGGCCTGGGCCAACAGGTAATAGCCGAAATCATGACCTATGGTGCGATAGACGATCTCAACCAGCCACCAGGGCAGTGGCGGCAGCTTGTCATAGCCGAGTTGCCATTCGCGGCCATAAAGCAGCGCTTCGATCAAATCGAGCGGCAGGTTAGGGTAGAGCAGCGTCGGCAGCGCGGTCCAGACGGCCGCGTGCAGCGCCAAAATGGCCGCCAGAGCGCGCCCCGGCGAGGCGGCGATCCATGTCAGGCGGGGCGACGCGGGGGAAGCCTGCATCGGTTTTCCGAGTTCCAGTTTGGCCAAAGGAGCCGACACTTTAAGGTTCTGGGGCTTAAAGGTTTGGTGACTTTGGGAAGGTTCTTGTTAAAGACGGGCGACGGCTCGTTACCATAGCAGGAATTCGCGGTTGCGCGGGCACGCCGCCTCATGAACATTAGGGGCCAGCCCGTGCGAATCAGGCGCGGCTACGCATGATCCCGAAGAGTGGGTACCGGTTTTCGGATAAGCTCATGCGCAAATAAGGGCTCGCAGGATCGGTTTTATGCTTCGGATCGGCGCAATCTTCATCGCAGTCTGCATGGTGCTCATCGCCATCTCGGTCGGCGCGGTGCTTTTCCTCATCTTGAATCTCGATCCGCGCACCGCCGCCATTATCGGCCTGGCGGTTCTCGTCGCCATGGCGATCTACAATATGATGGCCACGCGGCTGCAGGACCGCCGGTTTCTCGGCGACCAGATCGCCGATCTGTCGCGCGGCACCGCCGACCTGTCGCGCCAGATGGCCGAGATGTCGCGCAGGGTCGCCGCCGCGGAATCCCGGCTGGAGGCCACCGTCACCCGCCAGCGCGGCGCCGTCGATCCGATGGCCGCCGAAATCGGCGAACTCGGCGGGCTGGTTCGCCAGATCGCCGAAACCGTGGCCGCCCACGAAACGATTTTCCGCGAGCACGGCGCCATGCCGCCGCGGGCAGAGGTCGCGCCGCCGCCAGCCGAGCCGCAGCCCGAGGCCGATACGCCTTTGGCCTTGAGCGAAAGCGATGCCGTTCCCGGCTCGCGCCGGTTCCAGGGCATGAGCCGCGACGCCATCGGCGAACTGGTCGCCAAGGCGGCCGATTCAAACCGCATCGATCTCTATCTGCAGCCGATCGTCACGCTGCCGCAGCGCAAGGTGCGCTTCTACGAGGCGCTGTCGCGGCTGCGCACCGAGCAGGGCGACATCGTTCCGGCCGGCGACTTCATCGACGTCGCCGAAAGCGTCGGCCTGATGCCGAAGATCGACAACATGCTGGTGTTTCGCTGCGTGCAGGTGGTTCGTCGCCTTCAGCTGAAAAGCCGCGACGTCGGCTTGTTCTGCAACATCAGCGCCTCGACCTTGACCGACACGATCTACTTCCGCCAGTTCCTCGACTTCATGGAAGCCAACCGCGTGCTGTCCAATGCGCTGGTGTTCGAGTTCACGCAGGAAGCCTATCGCGCCTTCGGTCCGCTCGAATACGAAAGCCTGTCGGCTTTGGCCGAGCGCGGCTTCCACTTCTCGATGGACCACATTACCGACCTGCGCCTGGAGCCCAAGGAACTGGCCGACCGCGCGTTCCGTTTCCTGAAAGTCCCGGCCAAGCTGCTGCTCAACCGCGCCGCATCGGCGAAGAGCGACATTCACGCCGAGGATCTGGCCGACCTGATGGCGCGCTCCGGCATCGATCTCATCGGCGAGAAAATCGAAAACGAAAGCATGGTGGTCGATCTCCTGGATTACGATGTGCGTTTCGGTCAGGGCTTCCTGTTCTCCGCGCCGCGTCCGGTGCGGGCCGAGGCCTTGCATGGTGGCGCCGGCGCGGCGGCCGCGTCCGACAAGCCGGCCGTCAGCAATTCGTTGAGCGATTATCTGTCCGCCAACGCCCCCTCCTTCTGATCGGTTTTTTCCTTGGCCAACGTGATTCCGCATTTTTCGGCGCTTGCGCCCGACTACGACATATTCCTGTGCGATGTCTGGGGCGTCGTGCACAACGGCGAAGTGTCGTTCCCCGCTGCCTGCGACGCGCTGATGCGGGCGCGGGCCATGGGCAAAGTGGTGATCTTCATTACCAACGCGCCGCGGCCGGGCGCGTCGGTAATCCGCCAGATCGATCATCTGCACGTGCCGCACGAGGCCTATGACGGCATCGTTTCGTCCGGCGACGTCACCCGCGACGTCATCGCGCACCGCAAGGGCCAGACTTTGTGCCATATCGGCCCGGAACGCGACCACTCGATTTTCGCCGAGCTGGACGCGAAGTTCGCGCCGCTCGAGAGCGCGGACTACGTCTTGTGCTCCGGTCTCGAGGATGACGAAACCGAAACGCCCGAGACCTATCGGCCGCGTCTCGAGACCATGCTCAAGCGCAAGATGTTCATGCTGTGCGGCAATCCCGATCTCGTCGTCGAGCGCGGCGACCGGCTGGTCTATTGCGCCGGCGCGATCGCCGATCTTTACGCCACGATGGGCGGCGAGGTGCTTTATGCCGGCAAGCCGTACCGGCCGATCTACGACATGGCGCTGAAAAAGGCCGAGGCGATCATGGGCCGCAAAGCCGACATGAAACGCGTCATGGCGATCGGCGACTCGGTGCGCACCGATCTCAAGGGCGCGCGCGCCTTCGGCATCGACATGCTGTTCATGGCGGCCGGCATCCACGCCGAGGAATTCGGCGGGCGCGGCACGCCCAATGCCGAGGCGATGAAGACGGTGTTCACGGCAGCAGGCGAAATGCCGACCGCGGTGATGAAGCATTTGGTGTGGTAGCCGGCTGTGGTCCCCGCGAAGGCGGGGACCTATACGCCGTCAACCATCGATACTGTACGGGGTATGGATCCCCGCCTTCGCGGGGATGACAGTTACGTTATCGGCGCCGGGTTGAACAACGCCAGCGCGTTATAGAGACCCCATTTATCCGTGCAGGTCTTCTTCTTGCCGCTCGCCACATCGAGAATGAAGCGGAACACGTCCCAGCCGACGTCCTCGATGGTCGCCTCGCCGGTGGCGATGGTGCCGGCATTGATGTCGATCAGGTCGGCCCAGCGCTGCGCCAGTTCGTTGCGCGTCGCCACCTTGATCACCGGCACCGACGACAATCCGTAGGGCGTGCCGCGTCCGGTGGTGAAGATATGCACGTTCATGCCGGCGGCGAGCTGCAGCGTGCCGCAGACGAAATCGGACGCCGGGGTCGCCGCGAAAATCAGGCCCTTGTCGCGCACGCGTTCGCCCGGCGACAGCACGCCGGCAATCGCGCTCGATCCGGATTTGGCCGACGAGCCGAGCGCCTTCTCGACAATGTTGTTGAGCCCGCCCTTCTTGTTGCCGGGCGAGGTATTGGCGCTGCGGTCGACGCCGCCCTTTTCCAGATAATCGTCGTACCATTTCATCTCGCGGATCAGCTCGCGTGCGACCTGCTCGTTGACGGCGCGCGGCGTCAGCAAATGAATGGCGTCGCGGACCTCGGTGACTTCGGAAAACATCACGGTCGCGCCGGCGCGCACCAGCAGATCGGAGGCAAAGCCGAGCGCCGGATTGGCGGTGACGCCGGAGAAGGCGTCGCTGCCGCCGCACTGCATGCCGACGACAAGATCGGACGCCGGGCAGGTCTCGCGCTGGCGCGCATTGAGCAGCTTGAGGCGGTCGTCGGCCATCCGCATGATCAGGTCGATCATCGCGCCGAACGACGTCAGCGTCTCGTCCTGCAGCCGCATGATGCTGGTGCTGTCTTTGCCGCCGGGCAAGAGCCGCTCCGGCTGCAATTTCTCGCAGCCGAGGCTCACGATCATGACCTCGCCGCCGTAGTTCGGATGGCGGGCGATATTTTGCAGCGTGCGGATCGGGATTTCCGACAGCGGCGCGTCGATGGCGACGCCGCAGCCATAGACATGGGTGACCGCGACGACGTCATCGACATTGGGATAGTTCGGCAGCAGCTCGTCCTTGATGCGCTTGAGCGCGATGTCGAGCGTGCCGGCGACGCATTGAACGCTGGTCGAGATGGCGAGAATGTTCTTGGTGCCGACCGAGCCGTCCTTGTTGCGAAAGCCCTCGAACGTATACCCGTCGAGCGGCGGCAGTTTTGGCGGCGTGCGCGTTGCCAGTTCGAGGCCGTCGAGTGACGGCGGCGCCGGCATGCGCACGCGCGCTTCCTCGACCCAGCTTCCGGCCGGCAGCGCCACAATCGCATAGCCGATGACTTCGCCATAGCGGATGATGGCTGCGTCTTTCGCGATATCGGTGAGCGCCACCTTGTGTCCTTGCGGCACGAATTCGCGCAAGGTCAATCCGCCGGGAAATTTTGTGCCGGCCGGCATGCCGAAGGCGTTGACGATGATCGCGACATTGTCGGCCTCGTTCAGCCGGATGTAGCGCGGCGCGTCGGTGGGCGGCTTTACCGGTATGGTCATCATACGTCCTCCGGCGGCACTATATCGCGCGCGGAGGAAACCGGAAGGGCGGGAGGAGAAGCCTGGCGGCGTTAAGCCGCCGGCGCCGGCGTGGCGGCGGCCATCGCGGCGGCTTCTTCCGGCGTGCGGAACACCGCCTCGATCTTGCTCTGCAAGGTCTGCGCGTTGAACGGCTTGACGATGTAATTGGAGACGCCGGCCTTGCGGGCGGCGATGACGTTCTCGGTTTTTGACTCGGCCGTAACCATGATGAACGGCGTGTCGGCCAGAGCCGGGTCGCTGCGCACTTCCTGCAGCAGCGCGTAGCCGGTCATCGGCTCCATGTTCCAGTCGGAAATCACCAGGCCGAATTTGCGCTCGTGCATCTTGGCCAGCGCCGCCGAGCCGTCGCTGGCGTCGTGGATATCGACGAAACCCAACTGCTTCAGCAGGTTGCGGATGATCCGGATCATCGTGTTGTAATCGTCGACAATGAGAACCGGCATCGAATAGTCGATAGCCATGATATACCGCCCGCAATAGGGCGCTCCCCGAAGTTGCCGGACTTTATCGTCGGCGCTTGAATAACCCGTTAATTTGAAAGTTTGTTAACGGCGCGGTAACCATATCCACCGGCAAGAAGCGCGGTTGCCTTAATAGCGGGCAAAAGCGTAAACGCTGTCGCTCCCAGCCCGTTTTTTCGCGATGCACGATCCAACATGATTGACCCGATGCCGCCTGCCAAGCCCTTTGCCGTCATTCGCGATCGTGATCCTGGCGCGCTTTATGGCGCGGTCGTGGCGATCGGCAACTTCGATGGCGTGCACCGCGGTCATCGTACCGTCATCGGCGCGGCGCTTGCGCGCGCCGCCGCGCTCGGCACCAAGGCCGCGGCTTTGACCTTCGCGCCGCATCCGCGGCGGTATTTCCAGCCCGACGTGCCGCTGTTCAATCTGTCGAGCGAGCGCGACAAGTTGCGCCTGCTGGCGGCGACCGGGCTCGACGGCGCCATTGTCATGCGCTTCGACGCTGAACTGGCCGCAACGTCGGCGCAGGATTTCGTCGAGAAAATTCTGGTCGGCCGCTTCGGCGTCGCCGGTGCGACGATCGGCTTCGATTTTCATTTCGGCCAAAAGCGCCAGGGCTCGCCGCAATACCTCGCCGAACAGGGCGCGCGCCTCGGTTTCGCGGTCGACATCGTGCCGCCGCTCGAGGACGAGGGCCGGCCGGTGTCGTCCGGCGCGGTGCGCGCGGCTTTAAGCGAGGGCAAGGTGGTGGAAGCGGCCGAGCTTCTCGGCGCGCCCTGGTTCGTTTCCGGCGAGGTCATCCACGGCGAAAAGCGCGGCCGCGAATTCGGCTTCCCCACTGCCAATATCCGGCTCGACCCGGCCTGCGGCCTCAAGCACGGCATCTATGCGGTGCGGATGGCGGTCGCCGGCAAGCGCTATGACGGCGTCGCCAGTTTCGGCATAAGGCCGATGTTCGACGCCGGCGCGCCGCTGCTGGAAGTGTTCTTGTTCGATTTCAACGGCGACCTCTACGGCGAGAGCGTCGATGTCGCCATCGTCGGCTGGATCCGGCCCGAACTGAAATTCGCCTCGATCGATGACCTCAAGCGCCACATGGTGGCCGACGCGGCGCAGGCGCGCGACACGCTCAAGCGCGCCGGGGCGGCGTTTCCGGTTCTGGGCGAGGTTTAGCCGGTAAATCCCGCCTTTTACGGCCTTTCCCCTGCGGAATCTGCCTGCTACATACCCCCGCAGGAAACCCATAAAACATGACCAAGCCAGAACGCGACTACTCCGAGACCCTGTTCCTGCCGCAGACGGAATTTCCGATGCGGGCCGGCCTGCCGCAGAAGGAGCCCGAGCTCCTCAAGCGCTGGGAGGAGAGCGACCTCTACGCCCAGTTGCGCGCCGCCTCGAAAGGCCGCGAGAAATTCGTGCTGCACGACGGCCCGCCTTACGCCAACGGCAACATCCATATCGGCCACGCGCTCAACAAGATTCTGAAAGACGTGGTGACGCGCTCGCAGCAGATGCTCGGCTACGATTCGAATTATGTGCCGGGCTGGGACTGCCACGGCCTGCCGATCGAATGGAAGATCGAGGAAGAGAACTACCGCTCCAAGAACAAGCAGAAGCCGAACTTCTCCGAACCCGCCGCCATGGTCGCGTTCCGCCAGGAATGCCGCGCCTATGCGCAAAAATGGCTCGACGTGCAGCGCGAGGAATTCAAGCGCCTCGGCGTCGAGGGCGACTGGGATCACCCTTACACGACCATGAGCTTCCCGGCCGAGGCGCAGATCGCGCGCGAACTGATGAAATTCGCCGCCAATGGTTTGCTGTATCGCGGCAGTAAGCCGGTGATGTGGAGCGTGGTCGAGAAGACCGCGCTGGCGGAAGCCGAGATCGAGTATGAGGATTACACCAGCGATACGGTGTGGGTGAAGTTTCCGGTCGACAATATTGCGCTCGAAGGCGACAACAAGGCCGATGTCGCGGCGGCCTTCGAACTTGTTGGCAATGCCAGCGTTGTCATCTGGACCACGACGCCATGGACGCTGCCGGGTAACCGCGCGATCTCGTTCTCGCCGAAGATCAGCTACGGCCTCTACAAGGTCACCGACGCGCCGCAAGACAACTGGGCGAAGTTCGGCGATCTCTATATCTTATCGGAGAATCTCGCCGGCGAAGTGTTCAAACAGGCCAAGGTCGCCGCTTACGACAAGATCGCCGACGTATCCGCCGAGATGCTCGCCGGCATGATCTGCAAGCACCCGCTGCACGGCAAAGGCTACGACTTCCAGGTGCCGCTGCTCGCCGGCGATCATGTCACCGACGACACCGGCACCGGCTTCGTGCACACCGCGCCGGGCCATGGCCGCGAGGACTTCGAGGTGTGGATGGACAACCGCGTGGCGCTTGAGGCGCGCGGCATCTCATCGACCATTCCCTACACCGTCGACGAGAATGGCGCGCTGACCGCGCAAGCGCCCGGCTTCGAGGGCAAGCGCGTCATCAACGACAAGGGCGAGAAGGGCGACGCCAACAACGCCGTCATCGCCGCTTTGGCCGAGGCCGGCAACATCATCGCGCGCGGCCGCCTGAAACATCAATATCCGCATTCGTGGCGCTCGAAGAAGCCGATCATCTTCCGCAACACGCCGCAGTGGTTCATCGCCATGGACCAGGGCATCGACAAGCCCGGCGATACGCTGCGCCACCGCGCGCTGTCGGCGATCAAGGTAACGCGCTGGGTGCCGAAGGCCGGCGAGAACCGCATCACCGGCATGATCGAGGCCAAGCCGGACTGGGTGATCTCGCGCCAGCGCGCCTGGGGCGTGCCGATCGCCGTGTTCATCATGGAAAAGCCGGACGGCTCGGTCGATATCCTGCAGGACCCGGACGTCGAGCTGCGCATCGTCGAGGCTTTCGAGGCCGAAGGCGCCGATGCCTGGTACGCGCCGGGCGCGCGCGAGCGCTTCCTCGGCAAGCGCGCCAACGAGCCGTGGAAGAAGGTCGACGACATCTGCGACGTCTGGTTCGATTCCGGCTCGACGCATGCCTTCGTGCTGGAAGACGACGTGCATTTCCCGCAACTCGCCAACATCAAGCGCAAGGCGGTCGGCGGCAATGACACGGTTATGTATCTGGAAGGTTCCGACCAGCATCGCGGCTGGTTTCATTCGTCCTTGATCGAAAGCTGCGGCACGCGCGGCCGCGCGCCGTTCGATGTCGTTTTGACGCACGGCTTCGTGCTCGACGAGCAGGGCCGCAAGATGTCGAAGTCGACCGGCAACGTCACCGCGCCGCAGGACGTCATCAAGCAGTCCGGCGCCGACATCCTGCGCATGTGGGTCTGCGCCTCTGACTATGCCGACGATCTGCGCATCGGGCCTGAAATCCTCAAGACCACCGCCGACACCTATCGCAAATTGCGCAACACCATGCGCTGGATGCTCGGCTCGCTGGCGCATTTCCACGACGACGAGCGTGTTGCCTTCGAGAAAATGCCGGAGCTGGAGCGGTTGATGCTGCACAGGCTCTCTGAGTTGGACGAACTGGTGCGGCAGGCTTACGCCGATTTCGACTACAAGCGCATCTTCGCAGCGCTATCGTCCTTCATGACGTCGGACCTGTCGGCGTTCTATTTCGACATCCGCAAGGACGCGCTGTACTGCGATCCCTATTCGTCGCTGACGCGCAAGGCGTCGCTGACCGTCATCGACCATCTGTTCCGCTGCACGGTGGTTTGGCTGGCGCCGATGCTGTGCTTCACCGCGGAAGAAACCTGGATCTCGCGCTACGGCAACGATGCCAAGTCGGTGCATCTGGAAACCTTCCCCGAGGTGCCGAAGAACTGGCGCGACGACAGGCTGGCCGAGAAGTGGCGTAAAGTTCGCGCCGTGCGCCGCGTCATCACCGGCGCGCTCGAGGGCGAGCGCGCGCAAAAGCGCATCGGCTCGTCGCTCGAAGCGCATCCGATCGTGCATGTGTCGAACGCCGAGCTTTATGAGGCCGTGCTCGATGTCGATCTCGCCGAGATCTGCATCACCTCGGCGGCGACCTTGGTGCAGGGCGAGGGGCCGGCCGGTTCGTTCAGTCAGACCGATGTCGCCGGTGTCGCCGTGGTGCCGAATTTGGCCGAAGGCACCAAATGTGCGCGCTCGTGGAAAATCCTCAACACCATCGGCGCCGATCCGCAATATCCCGATGTCTCGCCGCGCGATGCCAAGGCGTTGCGCGAATGGGAAACCATGCGCAAGGCGGCGGAGTGAATATCCGCCAATATATGCGCGGCCCGCTGACCGTCTTCGGCCTCGCCGTCGCGGTCATCGCGGGCGTCCTCGACCAGGCCAGCAAGCTGTACCTTTTGTTTGTCTATGACCTCGCCGCCAATCCAACGAAGCTGGGCCCGTTTTTCGACTTCGTCCTGACCCGCAACACCGGCATCAGCTACGGCCTGTTCGCCTCGGAGGGCGCCGCCGGCCAATGGCTCCTGCTCAGCTTTAAAGGCGTGGCGGTGGTCCTGCTCTGGGTCTGGCTGTCCAAAGCGGAAAGCCGGCTGACGGCGCTGGCTTTGGGCCTGATCATCGGCGGGGCGCTCGGCAACGCCATCGACCGGCTGGCCTATGGCTGGGTGGTCGATTTCGTGTTTTTTCACGTTTCCGGGGCAAATTGGCGCTTCAACTGGTACGTTTTTAACCTTGCTGACGTAGCCATCGTTGCCGGGGTCATAGGCCTGCTGTATGAATCCGTGATCGGGGAGCATGCCGCAAAAGCGCCCTGATCGGCGTCAATATGGCCTGACGTTATAGCCGTTATCGCCAGTGAGGGTCCGTTTCGCATGATCGCTTTGCGACCGACACGTCCGACCGCCCAGGCCACCCGCGCCTTTTCCGGTCTCGCTTTGGGCCTGACGCTCGCCGTCACCGTTTTGGCCGCGCCGGGCTCGGCCCGCGCCGCTGACGACGAGACGCCGCTGGATACCAAGATCATGCGCGGCATTCTCGAAGGCATCGGCCTGCAAAGAGAAAACCGCGTCATCAATTATCAGGAGCGGCCGCCGCTGGTGATTCCGCCCAGCAAGTCGCTGCCGCCGCCGGAACGTTCCGATGCGGTGATCGCCAATAACCCGGCCTGGCCGAAAGACCCGGACGTGGAGCGGGCCAAGGCGGAAGCGGCGCGCGAGCGCACCACCGTCATTTGGGCCGGTGACGAAGCCCAAAAGCAGGACAGCGTCCTGCGCGGCAAGGATTTGGGACCGGGACCGAGCGCCAAGCGCAGCGCCAGCCGGGCGGGCAAGTCCGAATCGAACTGGTCGAGCGACGATCCGCGTCTCAAGCCGTCGGAACTCGGTTACAAGGGCGGCCTGTTCAGCAGCCTGTTCGGCGGAACCGAAACAGAGACCGCCAAATTCACCGGCGAGCCGCCACGTGCCACACTGACCGAGCCGCCGCCGGGCTACCGGACGCCGTCGCCGGCCCAGCCTTACGGAGTCAACGCGAGCGAAAACGCGCCGAAGGCGATCGATTACGCGACGACGCACGGCGAAGGCACCAAGTAGCCGCTGGAACGTTGGCGCGTCGCGCCGGCGGTTCCTGTGCATGTCGATAGCGCAAGCGTCGATGGTGCTGACACAGACGCAGATCGCGCGCAGGTCGCGCATCAACGCAAAGCGGCAAGGTCCAACTCGTGACATTCAAAACCAACGTCTTTCTGGCCGGCGCCGTGACCCTCGCCGCCGCGCTGTCGCTGCCAGCCATCGCCGAGGCCGCCGGTCCCAGGATCGCCGATTTCAAACTGGCGAACGGACTCGAACTTGTCGTCATCCCCGACCATCGCGCGCCGGTCGTCACCCATATGATCTGGTACAAGGTCGGCGCCGCCGACGAGACCGCCGGCAAATCCGGTCTGGCGCATTTCCTTGAGCACTTGATGTTCAAGGGCACCGCCAAACATCCGGCCGGGCAGTTCTCGACCGTGGTGGCGCGCATCGGCGGCCAGGAAAACGCCTTCACCTCGAGCGACTACACCGGCTATTACCAGCGCGTGCCGGCCGAGCAGCTCAAGACGGTGATGGAGTTCGAGGCCGACCGCATGACCGGTCTTGTACTCACCTATGCCGTGGTGCTGCCCGAGCGCGATGTCATTCTTGAAGAGCGCAACCAGCGCATGGAGAACAATCCGCGTTCCCGGCTCGGCGAACAGATGGACGCCGCGCTGTTTCTCAATCATCCGTACGGCAAGCCGATCATCGGCTGGCGCCACGAGATGGAGCAGCTCAGCCGCGACGACGCCATCGCCTTCTACAAGCGCTTCTACGGACCGAATGACGCGGTCGTCGTGATCGCCGGCGATATCGAGCCCGATGCCGCGCTCAAGCTGGCGCAGGACACCTATGGCAAGGTCAAGCGCGTCGATGGAATCCAGACGCGTCAGCGGCCGCAGGAGCCGCCGCAGGTCGCGCCGCGCTCGCTGACTTTGGCCGACCCGCGCGTCGAACAGCCGGCGGTGCAGCGCAGCTATCTGGTGCCGTCTTTCGCCACCGCCAAAGCCAATAAATTGTCCGGCCAGTCCGAAGCGCTGGAAGTGCTCGGCCATATTCTCGGCACCGGCTCGAACAGCCGCATGTATCGCGCCCTCGTGGTCGACAAGCATGTCGCGGTCAGCGCCGGCGCCTCCTATGACAGTTCGGCGCTCGACATGGCCAAGTTCATTTTCTACGCCTCGCCCGGCGCCGGCGTGACCTTGCCGCAGCTGGAAGCGGAGGCCGACGCGGTCATCGCCCAGGTCATTGACAAGGGCGTCACCGATGAAGAGCTGGAGCGCGCCAAGGCGCGCATGATCGCCGACGCGATCTATGCCCAGGACAATCAGGCCAGCATGGCGCGCTGGTACGGCCAGGCGCTGATGACCGGCAGCACCGTCGACGACGTGCGCCAGTGGCCCGATCGCATCCGCGCGGTGACCGCGCAGCAGGTGCAGGACGTCGCGCGCGAATGGCTCGACAAGAAGCGCTCGGTCACCGGTTATCTGATCAAGGACACGACGCCGCGGGTCGAACAGCCCGCCGGCATTCAACCGGTCAAGGCGGAGAAGCGGTCATGAATCGTTTTATCGCCGCCATGCTGCCGATGATCGCTTTGCTCGCCGCCGCGCCGGCGGCATCGGCGATGAATATCGAAAAGATCGTCAGCCCGTCCGGCATCGAGGCCTGGCTGGTGCGCGAGCAGGCGGTGCCGCTGGTGACGCTGAACTATTCGTTCCATGGCGGCTCCACCCAGGACGGCGCCGAGAAATCCGGCACGGCCAATCTCGCCGCCGATCTGCTCGACGAAGGCGCCGGCGATCTCGACGGCGAGACCTTCCACAAGCGGCTGGAGAACCACGCCATCGAGCTGAGCTTCCAGGTCGGGCGCGACGAATTCCACGGCTCGCTGCGTTCGCTCAACGAGCACCGCGACGAGGCCTTCGACCTGCTGCGGCTGGCGCTGACCGCGCCGCGTTTCGAGGCCGAGGCGGTCGAGCGCGTGCGCGGTCAGGAAATTTCCGGCCTGCAGCGCGACACCACCAACCCGAACAATATCGCCAGCCGTCGCTGGTGGTCGACCGCGTTTCCCGGCCATCCGTATGGCCGCGAAACCAAGGGCACGCTGGAAAGCCTGCCGACCATCACCGCCGACGATTTGCGCGACTATGTGCGCCGCGTCTTCGCGCGCAACGAACTGACGCTCTCGATCGTCGGCGACGTCGACGCCAAAACCGCCGGCGAACTGATCGATAGCGCCTTCGCCAAATTGCCGGCGAAGAACGACCTCAAGCCGGTCGCCGACGCCAAGCCGGAAGGCCTCGGGCGCCGCATTGTCGTCAATCTCGACGTGCCGCAGGCGGTGGTGACCTTCGGCGGCTTGGGGCTGGCCCGCAACGATCCCGATTTCATGGCCGGCTATATCGTCAATCATATTCTCGGCGGCGGCTCGTTCTCCTCGCGCCTGTACAAGGAAGTGCGCGAGAAGCGCGGGCTGGCCTACGGCGTCTCCGACAGCCTGGTCTGGTTCAAGCGCGCCGCGGTCGTGCTCGGCGGCACCGCGACGCGGGCCGACCGCACCGGCGACGCGCTGGCGATCATCGAGGCCGAGACCAAGCGCATGGCCGACGACGGCCCGACCGCCGACGAACTGGCGGCGGCGAAGTCCTATCTCAAGGGCGCCTACGCGCTGTCGCTCGACACCTCATCCAAGATCGCCGCCCAGCTGACGCAAATCCAGCTCGACAAACTCGGCATCGACTACATGCAGCGCCGTTCGGCGATGATCGACGCGGTGACGCTGGACGATGCGAAGCGGGTAGCCAAGCGCCTGTTCGGCGGCGGCATGCTGGTCACTGTCGTCGGTCGGCCCAAGGGACTTGTTTCAAGCGGCGAGTGAACGGAAGCGGCGTTGGCGCGTTGAGACAAGACAATAATCGTCATGGCCGGGCTCGTCCCGGCCATCCACGTCTTACTTCCATCGCTGAATTGAAGTAAGGCGTGGATGCCCGGCACAAGGCCGGGCATGACGGCGGAGAGAATCGGAAGCCATGCCCCTTCTTCAATCCATCGACGGCGCGCTTGAAAACAACATCGGTCCGCACGGCGTTTCCGCCGATGCGCTGAAGAGCGCGCTCGACCGCGCCGAGAAGGCGCTCGAGACCTTGCGCGTGCGCCATGCCGACGGCAGTCTGCCGCTGCTCAATTTGCCCGAGACGCACGCCGATCTGCCGCCTTTGCGCGACGCCGCGCAGAAAATCGCCGACCGCGCAACCGACATCGTGTTGCTCGGCACCGGCGGCTCGAGCCTTGGCGGCCTGACCCTGGCGCAGCTTGCCGGTCACGCCGTGCCGGGGGTCGATGCCTTTCGCAACGGTCCACGTTTGCATTTCATGGACAATCTCGATCCCGATTCCTTTGCCGCGCTGCTCGAGCGCGTACCGCTGCAAACCGCGCGCTTCGTCGCGATCTCGAAATCCGGCGGCACCGGCGAGACTCTGATGCAGACCATCGCCGTGTTGTCGGCGCTCAAAGCCGCGAGCCTCGGCCCGCGCATTCCCGATATTGTCCTCGGTCTCAGCGAGCCGTCGAAAGGCGGCAAGGCCAACGGCCTGCGCGACCTGCTCGGCCAGTTCAAAGTGCCGATGCTCGATCATCACACCGGCGTCGGCGGCCGCTTCTCGGTGCTGACCAATGTCGGCCTGTTGCCGGCGGCGATGCTCGGCCTCGATGTCGTGGCGATCCGCGAAGGCGCAGGCCTGGCGCTGGCGCCCGTGCTGGCCAAGAAAAAAGCGGCGGACGTGCCGGCCGCGCTCGGCGCGGCTTTGTCGGTCGCGCTCGCCGAGACCAAGGGCAAGGGCATCAGCGTCGTCATGGCCTATGCCGACCGTCTCGAGCGGTTCACCCGCTGGTATGTGCAGCTCTGGGCCGAAAGCCTCGGCAAGGACGGCCGCGGCACCACACCGATCGCGGCGCTCGGTCCCGTCGACCAGCACAGCCAGTTACAATTGTTCATCGCCGGCCCGCGCGATAAGTTGTTCACCGTCATCACCACCGACCGCGCCGGCCTTGGCCCGCGCATCGACAAGGATCTCGCGAAGGTCGCCGGCGAGCCGGGCCTCGGAAATAAGACCATCGGCGATCTGGTGGCCGCGCAAGGCCGCGCCACCGCCGAGACCCTCATCAAGAACGGCTGCCCGGTGCGCACGCTGCATCTGCCGTGCATCGACGAGGAGAGCCTCGGCGAACTGCTGATGCATTTCATGCTGGAGACGATCATCGCCGCGCAGCTGCTCGGCGTCGATGCCTTCGACCAGCCGGCGGTGGAAGAGGGCAAGATACTGGCGAAGAAGTATCTGAGCCAGTGATTGTCATCGCCGGGCTTGACCCGGCGATCCCGATAAGGGACGCATTGCCTTCCTAAGCGGGATGGCCGGGACAAGCCCGGCCATGACGAGGTAGGTTTGTCCGCCATGCACCGCGTTACCGACTCTATCTCCATCGACGACAGCGAACTGGAAGAGAGCTTCGTGCGCTCCTCCGGGCCGGGCGGGCAGAACGTCAACAAGGTGTCCTCCGCCGTGCAGTTGCGCTTCGACGCGCGCCGCTCGAAGGGATTGCCGAACGATGTCGCCGTGCGGCTGATGAAGCTCGCCGGCTCGCGGCTGACCAAGGACGGCGTCATCGTCCTGATCGCGCAGGAGCACCGTGACCAGTCACGCAACCGGGTCGAGGCCCGCGAGCGGCTGTTCGACCTGATCCGCCAGGCGGCGGTGAAGCCGGTCGTGCGCCGCGCCACCAAGGTGCCGCGCGCGCAGAAGAAAAAGCGGGTCGAGGGCAAGAAGCACCGCGGCCAGATCAAGGCGATGCGCGGCGGCAAGGGCGGGATGGATTGAGCCATCGCTGCGTAGGGTGGGCTAAGGCGCGGTACGCGCCGAGCCCACCATTTCTGACCGCGGTGGGCTTCGCTTCGCTCAGCGCCACCCTACGAAAATCAAGCCCTTGGTAGTGTCTCAGTTTGAATGTGGCTGAAGTGCTGGCCGCCTCGGCAGCGGGCAATTGCCGGTGCAATAAGTGTAACCGGAATAATCGGCTGTCGTTCCAGAATCATAACTATTGGCCGATGTAAGCCGTTTTTGGAGTAACTCTGCCCTAGCCTCGGGTGAGAATTTGACGCCCCCCGAATTGGCGTCGATTAGATCGAGTGCCCATTTGCGAGCAATAAGGGCTTCCACCTCCGCTTTTGGGTCAGCCCGCAGAACCGAAACTCCAATTGAAACCAAAGCGGCGTTACGCTCAGCCCTGATCGTTACTGCGCTAAATGTAAGAGCCGCCGCCGCCACACAGACTGCGCACCCTGTAATCGTCAGTTGCATTACGGATGTCATAGGATGTGGTTGCACAATTCCTCCCCCTGTATTGCCAAGCTTACCGCTAAGCTAGCCTTTCTTCCACCGGGCGGCAGCGGCGGCTGCGGCGATTTCTGATCGCTGCTGTGGAGTCAAGCTTGCCGAGCGCGCTTTAGCACCTTTCCGGCCGCCCTTGGCCCGATTGGGGGCTTTCCCAGCGGACTCTTCGATCTCGCCAGTCGCAATCCGCGCGATCATCACCGCTCGCGAATTAACGTCAGATGGCCGTTTCTCGCCGCGCGGACCTTTTGCCATTAAGCGGCCTCGTCCTCTTCCTTGTCGTGGTCCATTAACTCGGCAGCACGGCGATCTGCAAGATCATCGCTGAAATCTGGGAGAAAACTCAACTGAGGATCTTCTGGGAAAGCTTTATTCATGTGTTCGACATCGCACGCGGCCTTGTACACGTCAGCGACGATGGCGTCACGGCGTTGGCGAACGGCTTTTTGCCGGAGATTAGTTGTTCCGCCCTTGTCCGTGTCAAACCAGAGCCGAAGCTGCAAACCATCATCTAGTATCGTTACGCACTGCTTTGCGCGATACGAAAAGCCAGCCTCATCTTGCCTAGTTACCTGCCGCAGTGCGCTAGTGACTTGCTTCCGGAATATTTTGCGCAAATCCTGTAAGCGAGGAACAAGCTTCTTATTTTCCATCGCCCATGTGATGAAATCGTCAGGATTGCTCGCTTGCGCTCCAGTGGTTTCTTCCCACTCATCCCAAGCTCGCAATACCTGTTCATCAAAGTTAGCCATTCTGGCCTCCTAAAGTCCCGTGGGACATTGACGGCCCCAGCCGTCGACGAATTTCCAATCAAACAAAAACTGTCGAATACCGGACTGATACTTACGCAGCCAATTGTATTTCTTCGTCTTGTGCTGCACCTGACCGACGACGATGGCCGGATGAATTTCCATGCGGGCCGCAAACGCGAGAACGTCTTGCTCGGAAATAAACGGACTCTTACGCGCTATGAATGACGATAGTTGCTGCTTCGGAACGCAGAACTCTGCTGCGGCAGTATTTGCAGCAACCTCTTCTTCAGGACCATCCGTTGAATCAAAGTCAGTTCCTATTTCATCCACTGGAGTAAAGGATACATCACGACCGTCACCGCGAAGCACATGCTCAATCTCGTGCCTCAGCACGAATGCAAAATTGTCGAGTCTATCCAGTCTTGTGGTCATGCCGATTGCAGGCTGGCCGTCGATCCAGACACAAACACCATCTATTTTCGACGCCGGCAGTGCTTCAACGAGGACAAAGCGAACGCCCGCAGTTAGTAGAATCTGCGGAATGTGAATTAGATCGTCCTTATCGAGAAGATGCGCGCGAATCTTCGGAAGGTTCTTCCGCAAATTATCCTCCGAATACAAAGGCGCACGGATCGTTTCCGCGATCTTCATGACGCGATGCAGCCAAGCAAACTGCGGCGGCGTAATAGAATCGTAGTTGCTGCTTTTTTTTGCCGCATGCGCGGCAATTTCGCCGCCGCCAACAAACGGAATATCCTCAATCCGATTCTTGCCAAAGAACCTCATCATTTGAAGGTCAAGAAGTCCCGGTTCGGTATCTTCTATCCATCCGCGCTTAATCATGTCGCGAACCGGAAAATAAGAAACCCATGATGCGCGTGTGCGCACACCAGGATCAACCGGCTTGGCTTTATGCAGGTCATACATTTTTTGTAGATTGGCGAAAAAATCCGCAGGCATATCGAATGCATCGCCAAGCGCAGCGGCCATATCTGGCGTGACACTAGCCTTCCCGTTGAGCAACGGACTTAGTTGCGGAGGCGAGATTCCCAGAATGTAAGCAAGGTCAACCTGCTGCCAGTTACGGGCTTCCAACTCCTCCACGATAAACGTGCCGGGATGATCCACCGGCATAATTTTTGTCTGGCCCATTAGTGGTAGTCCTCAATTGCTATTATCGTAATCGTCTGCGGCGTCGTGCTCTCGTCGAGAGAGAAAACCATCCGATATTGATCGTTCACCCGAATTGAACGCAGACCGTCACGATCCCCCTTCAGCTTTTCGTAGTGCAGGCTCTTCCAATTCCGCAACGAGCGGTCGTCGGTAGCAGCACGCAGAACCGTCAATTTGCGCCGGGCCGACTTGATTACCGGGACAGGGAGCTTGGTTTGCCCCGCATCCTCGGTCTCCAGTAAGGCTAGGCTTCCATCTGCGAACACAATGTCCATCCACGCCGTATATCTTTGATTCTTATAGTATTCAATGCCGATTAATGCAATGGCTTAATCTGAACTTTATGCTTGACAAAAGAGCTAAATTCTTCGAAAAGAGGGTATGAACAAGCTTCCAGTAGCCAAGCGCGTCCAAATCCTTTCGATGCTGGTGGAAGGGTCATCCCTCCGTTCGATCTCCCGGGTCTGCGGGGTTTCGATCAATACTGTGACCAAGCTGCTGGTCGATGCCGGGCAGGTTTGCGCCGCTTTCCATGACGCCAGCGTTCGCAAGGTCAAATCTCAGAAAATCCAGTGCGATGAAATTTGGTCGTTTTGCTACGCCAAGGCCAAGAACGTAACGGCCGCCAAAGCCGCTCCCGAAGGCGCTGGTAACGTTTGGACGTTCACTGCTCTGGATGCCGACTCCAAGATGATTGTGTCGTGGCTGGTCGGCTCCCGCGACGGTGACACCGCATGGAATTTCATGTGCGACCTAAGAGAGCGTCTTGCGAACAAGGTTCAACTGACCACTGACGGCTTCGCTGGTTACAAGGATGCGGTTGGCGGGTCGTTTGGCTCCGAGGACGTCGATTACGCCATGCTGGTCAAACTCTACAGCGCTGGCGGCGCAAGCCCAAACGCCTCAGCAGAGCGCCGCTACAGCCCCGCGACCTGCACCGGCGCGGTAAAAACCCCGATCTATGGCGAGCCCGACAAGAAGCATATCAGCACGTCTTATATTGAGCGCCAGAACCTCACCATGCGCATGTCGATGCGTCGCTTTACCCGCCTGACCAATGCGTTCTCTAAGAAATTCGAGAACCACTGTCATTCGCTGGCGCTGTATTTCGTTTGGTATAACTGGATGCGGAAGCACAAGACGCTCGGCAGCACCCCAGCCGTTGCGGCTGGGCTCACCGATGAAACGCTTGATATGTCCCATGTCGTTCGGCTGATCGACAAGCGCGATGAGGAAAGGCTTGGCGAGAAACGCGCGGCGGTGTTTGCTCACGCCGATGCGCTAGAGAGAAAACTTTCCCATTTAAACTGAGACACTACCAAGCCCTTGACAGGCCTTTAAACCTATGCTTATATTCCCTCGTCCTGCTTATCGAGGGCGCTGTCATGAGGCGTCAGGATGGTGGAGCAGGGCGCGGCGCCCGCGGGCGTGGAGTAACGCACTCCATGCGCCCGGGCGGTGCCGGGGCTCCGCCCGGGGATACTAGGATCCCCCGCCAGGAGCTGGCTGATGGTGCGAAGCCTTTGGCTTTGCCCGATGCTCAATGGCCCGCTGCTCCGCAAGGGGGCGAGGCTTGAGGGTCCTTCGGGAAGGCCAATAGCCGCCAGAAGCGCGGCCCGGCTGCCGTAAAGACGCCGCCGTGGCGCGCCGAGAGGCGCGGGCATCTCCGCAATGAGATGCTCACACACGGAAATACTGGAGCGCCCTTTGGCGCGCCACACCCTCGATATTTCGAGGGTAAGGAAATCAGGAGTCGGCTTGCCCGGGG
>CAIMEA010000180.1 GCA_903839845.1 uncultured Hyphomicrobiales bacterium | reverse complement strand
TCGGAGAAATGGAAAAAGTAACGCGGCACCACGGGCATCCTTGTCAATGCCAGAACGGTAGCGAAACACCTTCAGAGTTCCAATATGTCCGAGTTGTGCACCCCCTACAAGTTGAAACTGTGTCCGATAGCCGACACAACGAACGTTATAAATCCTTCGGCTGTATGTGATTTTATTCGCCGGCGGCGGCGTCGAACCGTTGCCGCGATTGCTGGATGGCCGGCCGGTTGTGCCGCGCCCAGGTGCCGAGCGCGCTCACCGGCTCAAGCAGCGAGCGGCCGAGATCGGTCAGCTCGTAGTCCACCCGGGGCGGGTTGGTCGGAAATACCGTGCGCGTCACCAAGCCGTCGCGCTCCAACGCCCGCACCGTCAAGGTCAGCATGCGCTGCGAGATCGAGCCGAGCGCGCGGCGCAATTCGTTGAAGCGCTTCGGCCCGTCGCCGAGCGTCGACACCACCAGAACCGTCCACTTATCGCCGACCCGCGACAGCACCTCGCTGACCGCCCGGCAGTCCTCGGGCACATGCAGATTACCCGGTATCGCCTCTGTGCCTTCTTGCGGCTTTTTCGTGGTCATCTATCTAGCCTTGGTAATCATTCGTAACCCAACTGAACCAAGAGATAGGGGCTTCCATGTCTAAACTCAAGCTCGGCATCATCGTCGGCAGCAACCGCAAGGAATCGATCAACCGCAAGCTGGCGCAGGCGCTGGCCAAGCTCGGCGCCGACGCCTTCGACGCCACTTTCATCCAGATCGACGACCTGCCGATGTACAATCAGGATCACGAAAACCCGGTGCCCGCCCCGGTCGCCCGTTTCAAGGCCGCGGTCGAAGGCGCGCAGGCATTGCTGTTCGTGACGCCCGAGCATAACCGCTCGATGCCGGCGCTTTTGAAAAATGCCATCGACTGGGGCACCCGGCCCTGGGGCAAATCATCATGGCCCGGCAAGCCCGCGGCCATCATCGGCACGTCCGGCGGCGCGGTCTCCACCGCGGTCGCGCAGCAGCATTTGCGCGCCGTCCTCGCCGGTCTGCCGGACATGCCGCTGATGAGCGGCGAAGCCTATATTCAATTCAAGCCGGAGCTGTTCGACGAAGCGCACGACGTCACCGACGCCGCCGTCAAGCCGTTCCTCAAGGCCTTCATCGACAAATTCGCCGCCTTCGCCGGCAAGCTCGCCGCAGCGTAGCATGCCGACCGGCGGACAATAGAAAGGCACGCAGAAAGGATAAGCGCCATGTCCATCCGACCCGTCAAACGCATCATCGAGTCCAAGCCGACCATGGAAGGCGCCGGCGTCAAGCTGCGCCGCGCCTTCGGCTTCGGCGATACCAAGGAGACCGATCCGTTCCTGCTGTTCGACGATTTCCGCAACGACAGGCCGGACGATTATCTCGCCGGCTTCCCCTGGCATCCGCATCGCGGCATCGAGACCGTCACCTATATTCTCGAAGGTTCAGTTGAACATCGGGACAGCCTTGGCAGTCACGGTACGCTCGGCAAAGGCGACGTGCAGTGGATGACCGCCGGCCGCGGCATCATGCATCAGGAAATGCCGCAGGGTGACTCGCAAGGCCGCATGCACGGCTTCCAGCTCTGGGCCAATCTGCCCAAGTCGCTCAAGATGACCGCGCCACGCTATCAGGACATCAAGGGCGCCGATGTGCCGGAGGTCATCGACGATGACGGTACGCGCGCGCGCATCGTCAGCGGCGAATTTTGGGGCAAGAAAGGCCCTGTCGAAGGCGTCGCCGCCGATCCACGCTATGTCGACATCTTCGTGCCGGCCGGACGGCGCAAGACCTTCAAGGTCGAGGTCGAGCGTCACGCTTTCGCCTACATCTTCGAAGGCGATGGCCAGTTTGCCTATGCCTCGAAACCGTTCGGCGTGCTGACCGAGAAAGAAGTCGATGGTCAGGAAATCATCTTCCGTGAACCGGCGGGCGACCGCTTTTTGGTGGTGTTCGACCGTGGCGACGAGGTCACTGTGCAGGCGGGCGAGAAAGGTATTCGCTTCCTGCTCGTTTCAGGCAAACCGATCGAGGAACCGGTAGCATGGTATGGTCCCATCGTCATGAACACCCAGGCTGAACTGCAACAAGCAGTCTCGGAACTGCGTAATGGAACTTTTATAAAGGCGTAAAGGCTCCGGACTTTCGCGTCAAAACGCCGCTACCCACCCTTGCCGCTCGCCGGTGGCACTATCCGCCCTGATCGGTGTGAATAACTGTGCCGGCGGGTGGCATCTAAATCACAACGAAATGCTGCGCTAGGATACCTTGCGACTCGTGGGCAGGTTGACGCCCTGCGGAGGCTTGTTCCAGTGCCCCATTCAACGACGGCTCGGGAAACCGTCCCACCGCCGGCGGCCACGGTGCCCGGCCGCGCGCCTGGATTCTGGCGCCGCGCGGCGACGCGGTTGCGCCTGACGCAGCTGCGCGACCACGCGCGCGCCTTCGGCCAGCCGGTGACCTATCTCGGCGTCGCCATGCTGGTGTTCCTCTATTGCGCCCTCACCTATTTGATCGTCGTCGACAGGAAGACCGCCGAATACGATGCTGGAACGCGCAGCGACAATCTCGTCCGCGTCGTGGATGGATCCTATTCACATATCTTCAAGAGCCTCGATAACAACCTTTTGTTTCTCGGAAAATTATATCGGCAGAGTCCCGAGACCTTCGAGCTTTCCGCCTGGGTGCACGATCCCTCCTTCAAGAACGAACTGACATCCGCTTTCATGATCTGCGACGCCAATGGCCGCGTCGTCGATTCCAGTTTCTCGAAGGAAATCGTTGGCACCGATCGCAGCGGGCTAGACGGCTTTCGCGCTCATATCAATTCCGACGCTGACGAGCTGCTCATCGGCAAGCCCATAATCCTAAAATTTAACGGCAAGTGGACAATCCCGGTAAGCCGCCGCCTAACGGCGGCGGACGGAACATTCGCCGGCGTCGTTACGGCCCTGCTCGATCCCAGCACACTCATAAACAATATTGGCCAAATCGATCTCGGCCCGGACGGTAGCATCGCCCTGGTCGGCCTCGACAGCTATCTGCGCACGCGCTCGGTCAACGGCAATGTCGATTGGGAAAACATCGGACGCGAAGTCCGGCTGATCCCGGAAACTTTGGGACGCGCGTTCAAGGTGAGTACGGGGCATTATTGGAGCGTCCCCGGCGTTTTCAACAATGTCCGCCGAATGGTTTCCTACCGGGTGCTCAACGGCTATCCGCAGATCGCCCTTGTCACAATTCCGGAATCCGAAGTGTTCCGGCGCGCCGACGAAAACGCGCGCGTCTATTGGTTCATCGCTGTGACGCTGACGTTCGTTATCTTGATCGCCATCGGTTTTGGCGCAAAGCGCGAGAAGAAGCTGGTTGAGACGACGTCCGCTATGAAACAGGCGAAGGACGCCTTGAAGCAGAGCCAGGAGCGCTACCAGTTGGTTGAGGCCGCCGTCAACGACGGCATATGGGACTGGAATCTTCTGACCGACGAGGATTACTTCTCCTCTCGTTGGAAAGGCATCCTGGGCTATGCCGAGGATGAACTTCCCCACACCGCGGCAACATTCTTCGATCTCATCCACCGCGACGACAAAGCCTCGGTTTCCGAGGCGGTCCAGGCTCATTTCGAAAAAGACCAACCCTACGTCCTGGATTTTCGGCTGCGCCACAAGGACGGCGACTATCGGTGGGTCCACAGTCGCGGCAAGGCAATTCGGAATTCGGAAAACCGCCCGATTCGCATGCTGGGAACCATCACCGACATTACCGAGCGTAAACGGTCCGAAGCCTTGATCGAGGAAAGCCTCAGCGATCTTGCGCGGGCGGAGGCCATGGCCCTGCTCGGCAATTACAAATACGACATCGCCGCAAAAAAGTTCAAATGGTCGAAGGGCATGTATCGCATCTTCGGCAAATCTTCTGACAGTTTTACCCCGACTGAAACGTCTATTATCGAACTGATGCTGCCCGAAGACCGGCCTATCCTCGAGCAATATCGCAGCGACGTCATGGCGGACCGCGATGTTCCGCGCATCACCTTGCGTGCCGTCAGGGACGACGGCCAGATCATCTATGTCGAGGGTTGGTCAAAGCCGGTCTATGCCGACGACGGCTCAGTGACCGGCATGTACGGCACACTGCAGGACGTAACCGTCCGCACCCGGATCGATGCCGCGCTCAAGGAGAATTTCAGCAATCTGGAGCGCGCCGAGCGGATCGCCCATTTGGGGCACATTAAATACGAGATCGCCACGGGACTCTACACTTGGTCCGAGGGCGCCTATCGGATCATGGGCAAGTCGCCCGCGACTTATGAGCCGACGCTGGAAAATTCGCTTGACCATATCCACGTCGACGACAGGCCGCTTTTGACGAAATACCGTGCCGACGTCATGGCCGGGATTGACCTGCCGCCGATCACCGTTCGCGCCAACGGAGGCGAAGGCAAGGTGATCCAGTTGGAAATCTGGTCGGCGCCGTTGCGCGACGCCAAAGGTGCCGTCACCGGCATGTTCGGCACGGTTCAAGACGTCACCGCGCGCAAACAAGCGGAATTGGCCATCAAAGAGAGCCATGACAATCTGGCCCGCGCCGAGTCGATGACGCTTCTCGGACATTACAAATTCGACAAGGCCTCAAACAAATCGACGTGGTCGGAGGGCGCCTATCGCATTTTTGGCAAGTCCCCTGACAGCTTTACGCCGACCAGAAAGGCTGTCGTCGCCCTGTTCCACCCCGACGATCGCGCGAAGCTCGATAGCTACCGCGATGCCGCTCTCACCGGCAAGAACCCGCCGCCCCTGACGTTCCGCATCATAAGGGACAGCGGGCAGCTGGCCACCGTCGATATCTCGTCGACGCCGATTTACGCCGCCGATGGTGCCATCACGGGATATTTCGGCACCGTCCAGGATGTGACCGAACGCCTGCGCGCCGAAATGGCGATCAATGAAAGCCGCGAGAATCTGGCGCGCGCCGAGGCCATGGCGCTGCTCGGCCACACCCGGACCGATCGCGACGGCAGTTACACGTGGTCGGCCGGCGTCTATCGCATCGTCGGCAAGTCGCCGGACAGCTTCACGCCGACGCCGGAAAACGCCCGTGAACTCATCCATCCCGACGACCGCCCCGCGCACGACCAATATCGCCGCGATGCCATGGCCGGCATCGAGGTTCCGCGCAAATCGGTTCGCATGATCCGCGATGACGGCCAGATCATCGACCTCGAATTCTGGTCGGTGCCGATCCGCGACAAGAATGGCGCGGTGATCGGCAAGTTCAGCACGCTGCAAGATGTAACGACGCTCAAGCGCACCGAAGCGATCATCAACGAAAGTCACACCAATCTCGAACGCGCCGAACGCATGGCGCTGCTCGGCCACTACAAGATCGACCGCGGCACCGGCCAATTGGTCTGGTCGAATGGCATCTACCGCATTTTCGGCCTGTCGCCCAATAGCTTCACGCCGACCTTGCGCGATGCGCTTGAACTCATTCATCCCGACGACCGGCATATCCTCAAACAGATCCGCGACCAGGCCATGGCAGGCCTTGAAATTCCGCATGTGACCATGCGCGCCTTTCGCAGCGACGGTGAGTTGATCGACATCGAGTACTGGTCGGCGCCGGTGCGCGATGCCACTGGCGCCGTGACCGGCGTTTTCGGGACGGTCCAGGATATCAGTATCCGCAAGCGCAACGAGGAATCCCTGGAGCGGGCCAATCAGGAGCTCGAGGCGCGCGTCTCGGAGCGCACTGTCGCACTCGCGGCGGAGATGCGCCGGCGCGAGGAAGCGCAAATGACGCTTGGCCAGATGCAGAAGATGGAAGCGGTCGGCCAGTTGACCGCCGGCATCGCCCACGACTTCAACAACCTGCTCGCGGTCATCGGCGGTAGCCTGGAATTCGTCGATGGCGCGGCCGCGCGCGGGCTGACCGCCGAGCCCGAATTGATCGACGCGGCGTTGCGCGCGACCCGGCGCGGGCGCGAACTGGTGCGGCGGCTACTGGCGTTCTCGCGCCAGTCGCCGCTGCGCGCCGAGGCCACCACGATCGACCAGTTGGTCCTCGATACGTTACGGCTTCTTCAGCGCACGCTCGGTCAGGGCATCGACATGGTCACCCAGCTCGATGCCAAGGCGGCGGTCATTTCCGTCGATCGCAACCAGTTGGCCAACGCCCTCCTCAACCTGGCGCTCAACGCCCGCGACGCGATGCCGGACGGCGGCCAGTTGACCATCGCCACCAAATGTCAGCCGGTCCCGCACGCGGCGCAGAACTCGCCGCGCTGGCCGACCGGCGAGGAAGTCTGCATCGTCATCAGCGACACCGGCGTGGGCATGACCGATGACGTCCGCGGCCGCGCCTTCGAGCCCTTCTTCACCACCAAGCCGGACGGCCTCGGCAGCGGGCTCGGCCTGAGCATGGTGCAGGGCTTTGTCGAGCAATCCGGCGGCACGATCGATATTGAAAGCGCGCCCGGCAGCGGCACCACCATCACTATCCGACTGCCGCGGATCGCGTCCGAGAGCCAGGCCGACGAAACCGACCTTGTGGCCGGCGCGCCGGAAAGCGCGCGTGAAAAGACCGTATTGCTGGTCGAGGACGATCCCGACGTGCGCGTCGTCACCGCCGCGCAGCTGCGCCATCTCGGCTATAAGGTGCACGCCGTCGCCAACGGCATGGAAGCCATCGACCTGATCGCGTCGCCGGCCAATATCGACATTACCCTGACCGACATCGTCCTGCCCGGCGGGCTTGACGGCGTGGCGCTGGTCAAGGAAGCCATGCGCGCGCGGCCCAAGATGGGGGTACTTTGCATGTCGGGCTATAATCCAACCGAAAAGCACCGAAAATGGCTTAAAGTTCAGAACATCGCCTTTCTTGAAAAACCCTTTTCCAGCGCCCACCTGGCGCAGGCGCTCGACGCCGCACTCGTCCATTAGGCCATGACCACGATGATGCTCGGCAATGGAAGTCCGATGGCTGGCATTCCGCCCACCTGTTGCGCCTGCCCCGCTTTCCAGGACAATCTCTGCCATATCTTCACCGAAGCGACCTTCGCCAACGCGCTGCAAGACACCGCGGTCGACGACCATTTTGCGCCGGCGCGGCGCTTGATCTGGCGCGCCGGCGAAACTCTCGAGCGCGTGCCGGTCATTTGCCAGGGCTGGGCGGCGACATCGGCGACCTTGTCGGACGGCCGCCGGCAAATCCTGTCGTTCCTGTTGCCAGGCGATCTGGTGTCGGCGGCATTGATTTTCGAACCGGTCAGCCAAAGTTCGGTGGATGCCGTCACCGATCTGCGCTACCGCGCCTTTCCGCGCGCCGAACTCAAACAGGCGCTCGGCCGCACGCCTGATCTGCTCGCCATCGTATCGCGCATATCGGCCGATGAAAACGCGCGCGCCGAACGTCTCGCCATCGACCTCGGCCGGCGCGGCGCAGCCGCCCGCATCGCCAGCCTGATCCTCGCGCTCGCCGAGCGGTTGCGCAGACGCGGCATGATGCCGGACAAGACCATGGACTTCCCGCTGCGGCAGCATCACATCGCCGACGCCGTCGGGCTCACCGTCGTTCACGTCGGTAACGTCCTCGCCGAGTTTCGCCGCGCCGGCCTGCTGGAGATCAACGAGCGATCGCTGACGCTCGCCGACCAGCCGGGCTTGAGCCGCATCGCCGCCGAACTCTAGCCGGACGACCGCGTATCAGGCG
>CAIMEA010000179.1 GCA_903839845.1 uncultured Hyphomicrobiales bacterium | reverse complement strand
GTTGGCTGGGGCGGGAGGGATCGAACCTCCGAATGGCGGAATCAAAATCCGCTGCCTTACCGCTTGGCTACGCCCCAACTTGCTACACAAATGCATGGTCTGGTCCGAAAACCGGTTCCCACTTTTCGGGACCATGCATTGAATTGACCGCCGCGAAGCAGCGCCGGCCGCGGTCGCGCGGACCATAGCGGCGGTCACCTGCCCAATCAACGTCTCAAAAGGCGGTTTATCCCCCTGATTTCGAGCGGTTGGCGCCCCCGGCCCGCGGGTGCCTTTGACCTGCCCGCCAGCCCGGCTAGATTGCACCCATGACATACCGCGCCCCGGTTGCCGACATCGCCTTTGCCCTCAAACACGCCGCCGGAATGCGCTCCGCGATCGCCGACGGCATCTATGGCGACCTCGACGAGGAGACGATCGATTCGGTCCTCGAGGAAGCCGGCAAATTCGCCGCCGACGTCATCGCCCCGCTCAACCGCGCCGGCGACACGTTTGGAACGCCGTTCAAGGACGGCAAGGTCACCATGCCGCCGGGCTGGAAGGAGGCCTACACCTCCTGGGCCGCGGCCGGCTGGAACGGCCTTGCCTCGCCGGCCGATTTCGGCGGTCAGGAACTGCCGCACGCGGTCAACGCCGCCTGCGTCGAAATGTGGAACGCGGCCTCGATGGCCTTCGGCATCGGCCCGGTGCTGACCATGGCCGCGGTCGACGCCCTGCATGCCTATGGCTCGACTGAGCTGAAGCAGAAATATCTCGAAAAGCTGATCAGCGGCGTGTGGATGGGCACGATGCAGCTGACCGAGCCGCAGGCCGGCTCCGATGTCGGCGCGCTGCGCACCAAGGCCGAACGTGCCGCCGACGGCACCTATAAAATCACCGGCTCGAAAATCTTCATCACCTATGGCGAGCACGATCTCACCGACAATATCATTCACTTCGTGCTGGCCCGCCTGCCCGATGCACCGGCCGGCACCAAGGGCATCTCGCTTTTTCTCGTGCCGAAGTTTCTCGAAGACGGCACGCGCAACGACGTGCGCGCCCATTCGGTCGAGCACAAGATGGGCATTCACGCCTCGCCGACCTGCACCATGGTCTATGGCGACAAAGGCGGCGCCACCGGCTGGCTCATCGGCGAAGAACACAAGGGCATGCTGTGCATGTTCACGATGATGAACCGCGCGCGGCTCGCCGTCGGCTTGCAGGGCGTGGCGATCGCCGAACGCGCGTTGCAACAAGCCATGAGCTACGCGCGCGACCGCAAGCAGATGGGCAAGGCGATCATCGACTACCCGGACGTCAAGCGCATGCTCTTGACCATGCGGACGATGACCGGCGCGGCGCGCGCCCTCTGCTACGCCACCGGCGTGCAACTCGACCGCTCGATCCGGAGCCAAACCGACGCCGCGCGCAAGCTCGCCAATGCGCGCGCCTCGCTGCTGACGCCGGTCGCCAAGGCCTTCTCCACCGATATCGGCATCGAGGTCGCCTCGCTCGGCGTGCAGGTGCATGGCGGCATGGGCTTCATCGAGGAAACCGGCGCGGCGCAGCATTACCGCGACGCCCGCATTGCCGCGATCTATGAAGGCACCAACGGCATTCAGGCCATCGATCTGGTGACGCGCAAGGTGCCGCTCGAAGGCGGCAACACGGTGCGACTCTATCTCAACGAATTGCGCGAGACCGTGAAGGCGGTGCAGGCGAGCAACGCGCCCTCCTTTGGCGAGACCGCCGCGCGGCTGAACGAAGCGGTCGACAGTCTCGAGCGCGTGACGCAGTGGCTGCTGTCGCAAAAAACCTCGGATTCAACTTTGGCCGGCGCGACGCCGTACCTGCGCCTGTTCGGCAATGCCGCCGGCGGCTGCATGCTGGCCGATCAGGCGCTCGCCGCCTTGCGCGACACCTCCGTCAAGGATTCCGGCGATGCGGCCGTACGCGTGGCGCTGGCGCGGTTTTTCGCCGAGAATATCGCAGTGCAAGCTTCTGGACTTGAGCGCAGCATCGTCGACGGCGCGCAGAGCATTACCGAAGCGGAAGCGGCGCTGGCTTAATTCGTCGGTCCCGCGAAGGCGGGGACCCATACACACTGTCCTGTCGATAGGCCGCGACATAATAGATAGACTTTGGCGTATGGGTCCCCGCCTGCGCGGGGACGACAACAAAAATAACTGAGTTGGAGGGACCATGTCGCTCAAGGGCAAAACGCT
>CAIMEA010000178.1 GCA_903839845.1 uncultured Hyphomicrobiales bacterium | reverse complement strand
CAGCGCCGCCGCTTTCATGCTTAAAGATAGGGCTTCCCAGGGCAGATGTTTTAGACCTAAAATATCTCACGGCGGGCCGCTGACATGGTTACTGGCCAAGGTTACTGGCCAAGGTTACTGGCAATGGCCGCACGGGCCGGGCATAGTTTGGGCAGCGCCTTTCAAGGCGCAACGAATTTTTCCAAAAGGGGAAGAACGATGAACAAATTGTTGAGTTCGGTTGCCGCGATCGCGCTGATCGGCGCGGCCGGCACGGCGCAGGCGCAGGAAAAGCTCAAGATCGGCGTCGTCACCACCTTGTCGGGGCCGGCCGCGGTGCTCGGCCAGCAGCTGCGCAACGGCCTGCAACTCGCCATCAAGGACAATGGCGGCAAGTTAGGGGGCCGCGAGGTCGAACTGTTCGTGCAGGACGACGAGTTGAAGCCGGACGTCGCCGTGTCGAAGGCCAAGGCGCTGATCGACCGCGACAAGGTCGACTTCGTCGTCGGGCCGATCTTCTCCAACATTCTCGTCGCCATCATGAAGCCGGTGACCGAAGGCGGCGCCTTCCTGATCTCGCCGAACGCCGGCACCTCGAACTTCGCCGGCAAGGAGTGCAACCCGAACTTCTTCGTCACCTCCTACCAGAACGACCAGAACCACGAGGTGATGGGCAAATACGCGCAGGACGCCGGCCTGAAGAAGGTCTTCATCATGGCGCCGAACTATCCGGCCGGTAAGGATTCGCTGGCCGGCTTCAAGCGCTTCTACAAGGGCGAGGTCGCCGACGAGGTCTATGTGCCGCTCGGCCAGCTCGATTATTCCGCCGAACTGTCGAAGATCGCCGCCTCCGGCTCGGACGCGGTGTTCGTGTTCCTGCCCGGCGGCATGGGCGTCAACTTCGTCAAGCAGTTCCGCCAGGCCGGCCTCGCCGACAAGGTGAAATTCCTCTCCGCCTTCACCGTCGATGAATCGACGCTGCCGGCGCAGAAGGAAGCGGCGCTCGGCTTCTTCGGCGGCGCCAACTGGGCGCCGGACCTGAACAACCCGCAGAACAAGAAGTTCGTCGCCGCTTACGAGGCCGAATATAATGGCGCGATTCCGGCGACCTATGCCTTCCAGGCCTATGACGCCGGCCTGCTGATCGATGGCGCGCTCAAGACCACCGGCGGCAAGACCGACAACAAGGACGCGCTGCGCGCGGCTTTGGCGAAAGCGCCGTTCACCTCGCTGCGCGGCGCCTTCAAGTTCAACACCAACCACTATCCGATCCAGGACTTTTACCAGGTGAAGGTGGTGCAGGTCGGCGACAAGTATGCGACGTCGATCGACAAGAAGGTGTTCACCGACTACGCCGATCCGCATGTCAAAGACTGCGCGATGAAATAAGCCTTTCTTACCCTCCCCCGCGCCGTTCATGCGGGGGAGGGATTTTCTTATCTGTCATTGCCGGGCTTGACCCGGCAATCCATGATGCAGGGCGGCATCGGCGGGTTTACGTTTAGACTTCACGACTTGGCATTTCATCATGGATGCCCGGGTCAAGCCCTGGCATGACAAAGAATGTGACGCGCAGGGTGACGAAAGCCGAGTAAGATGTCCCTCACCCTCCTCATCGTCCAGACGTTGAACGGCCTGCAGTTCGGCGTGCTGCTGTTCCTGATCGCCGCCGGGTTGACGCTCGTCTTCGGCGTGATGGATTTCATCAACCTCGCGCACGGCGTCCAGTACATGCTCGGCGCCTATCTCGCGGTGATGTTCTACGCGCTGACCGGCAATTTCCTGATCGCGCTTGTTCTCGCGCTGGCCGCGGCGCTGCTGCTCGGCCTGCTGCTCGAATTCACCGTGTTCCGGCATCTCTATGACCGCGACCACCTCGAACAGGTGATCGCCACCTTCGGCATCATTCTGTTCCTGAACCAGGGCGTGAAGGTGGTGTGGGGCGCGGCGCCTCTGTCGCTGCCGATCCCCGACATGTTTGCCGGCACCATCGTGCTGTCGCCCGGCATTCTCTATCCCATCTGGCGGCTGATGATCATCGGCGCCGGGCTGGCGGTGGCGCTCATTTTGTACCTGTTGGTGTCACGGACTCGCGTGGGCATGCTGGTGCGCGCCGGCGCGACGCATGCACGGATCGTTTCGGCGCTCGGCATCGATATCCGGCGGCTGTTCATGATCGTGTTCGGCTTCGGCACCATGCTGGCGGCCTTTGCCGGCGTCATGATCGCGCCGATATTGTCGGTCGAGCCGGGCATGGGCGACAGCGTGTTGATATTGGCGTTCGTGGTGATCGTCATTGGCGGCATCGGCTCGATGCGCGGCGCCTTCATCGCGGCGCTGTTGATCGGGCTGGTCGATACTTTAGGCCGCTCGTTCTCGATCGATATTCTGCGCCTCATCATGCCGCCCTCGCCGGCGCGCACCGTCGGACCGGCCATCGCCTCGATGCTGATCTATGTGCTGATGGCGCTGGTCTTGTATTTCCGGCCGGCGGGCCTGTTTCCGGCGAAGGGGCGCTAGATGTCGCTCGCCGTCACTTCGACGTCCCGCGGCCGCCATTATGAGGCGCTGCCGGTCGCGATCTTTCTCGTGCTGGCTCTGGCGCCGCTCGCCGCCGCGTTCGGCGCGGAGACCTATCTGCTCGGCCTGTTCACGCGGGTGATGATCTACGGCATCGCCGCTTTGGCGCTCGACTTCATCTGCGGCTATGGCGGGCTGGTGTCCTTTGGGCACGCGGCCTTCGTCGGCATCGGCGCCTATACCGCCGGCATCTTCAGCGCGCATGGCATCACCGATATGGCGATCACGCTGCCGGTGGCGCTTCTGGTCAGCGCGCTGTTTGCCTGGCTGACCGGCACAGTGTGCCTGCGCACCAAAAGCGTCTATTTCATCATGATCACGCTCGCCTTCGGCCAGATGATCTATTTCGTCGCCGGCTCGCTGTCGCCCTATGGCGGCGATGACGGCATGACGCTGAAGCTGCGCTCGACTCTGTTCGGCTTCCCGGTGCTGCAGAACGACCGCGCGCTGTATTACGCCGTGCTGGTTTTCCTGCTGGCGTCGTATCTGCTGTGCCGCGCCATCGTCGCCTCACGCTTCGGCCGGGTGTTTCGCGGCGCGCGCGACAACCCGACGCGCATGGCGACCATCGGCTATGACGTGTTCCGCTACCAGCGCGTCGCCTATGTCATTGCTGGCTGCCTCGGCGGACTGTCCGGCTTCCTGCTGGCCAATGCGACCGAATTCGTCTCGCCGTCGTTCATGTCGTGGCAGCGCTCGGGCGAACTGATCATCATGGTGCTGTTCGGCGGCATCGGCACCTTGCACGGCGCCATTGTCGGCGCGGCGGCATTTTTGCTGCTCGAGGACATGCTCGGCGGCATCACCGAGAACTGGAAGCTGATCTTCGGGCCGATGCTGGTCCTGATCGTGCTGTTCGCGCGCGGCGGCTTGCTCGGGCTGACGCAAAGCCTCTGGGAAAGGCTGCGCCGTGGCTGAGCCGGTTCCAAATCCTGTCTTAAGAATCGAAAACCTGCGCAAGAGCTTCGGCGGCCTCGTCGTCACCGACGGCGTCTCGCTCGACATCAACGCCGGCGAATTGCATGCGGTGATCGGCCCGAACGGCGCCGGCAAGACCACGCTGATCAACCAGATTTCCGGCACGCTGGAGCCGTCGTCCGGCGCGATCTATCTCAATGGCGACGACATCACCGCGCTGCCGCCGAACAGACGCGCCGAACGCGGCCTGGCCCGCTCGTTCCAGATCACCTCGGTGCTGCCGCGTTTCTCGGCGCTGGAGAATGTCGCACTCGCCGTTCAGGCGCGCTCCGGCTCCAGCTATCAATTCATCGGCCGCGCCGACAGGGAAAGCGCGCTCAACGACGCGGCGATGCAAGCGCTTACCGAAGTCTCGCTCGACTCCCGCGCCGATATCCTGGCGGCGCACCTGTCGCACGGCGAAAAGCGCGCGCTGGAACTGGCGATTGCGCTGGCGATGCAGCCGAAACTGCTGCTGCTCGACGAGCCGATGGCCGGCACCGGGCCGAAAGAATCCGAACGCCTCATCGTCGTCTTGCAAAGGCTGAAGGGCCGCTTCGCCATGATGCTGGTCGAGCACGACATGAACGCGGTGTTCGCGCTCGCCGACCGCATATCGGTTCTCACTTACGGCCGCATTCTCGCCAGCGGCGCGCCCGCCGCAGTGCGTGCCGATCCCGCCGTCATGACGGCCTATCTCGGCGAGGAGCTGGAATAATGCTTCGCGTCGACAACCTCGCAGCGTCGTACGGCCCCGCCCAGGTGCTGTTCGACATTTCGTTTTCGGTCAATGACGGCGAAGTGGTCACCCTGATCGGCCGCAACGGCATGGGCAAGACGACAACCATCTTCACGCTGATGGGCCTGTTGCCCGCGACCGGCGGCGCGGCCACCTTCGACGGCCTGTCGCTCGCCGGCCTGCCGCCCTATTCGATCGCGCAAGCCGGCATCGGCCTGGTGCCGGAAGGCCGCCAGATATTTCCGACTTTGTCGGTCGAGGAAAACCTGATCGCCACATCGGCGTCCCGATTCGGCAAGGCGCAGTGGACGCTCAATCGCGTCTACGATTTCTTCCCGTCGCTCGCCGCGCGCAAGAGCAATATGGGCAACGAATTGTCCGGCGGCGAACAGCAGATGCTGGCGATCGGCCGCGCGCTGATGACCAATCCGAAGCTGCTGATCCTCGACGAGGCCACCGAAGGCCTGGCGCCGATGATCCGCACCGAGATATGGAACTGCCTGACGAAGTTGAAGCAGGAAGGCCAGGCCATTCTCGTCGTCGACAAACATCTCAATTCGCTGATGAAGATCGCCGACAACCATGTGGTGATCGAAAAGGGCCGCGTCGTGTGGACCGGCACGTCGGTGGCGCTGGCGGCGGACGCGACGGTGAAGCAAAGATATTTGCAGGTGTGAGTCGCGTTTCCACCTGCTCCCATCCCCCCTTGTGGGGGAGGGAACGGCCGGAATTCGCCACCCGCACTTCGTTCAAATCCCCGCCAGTTCTTTCATGCCGTCGGCGAAGTCGACTTGCGGCTGCCAGCCGAGTTCGCGGCGCAGGCGCGAGGAATCCGCCGTGATGTGGCGCACGTCGCCGAGGCGATAGCCGCCGGTGACGATCGGCAGCGGGCCCTTCAAAGCCTGCGCCAGAGCCAAAGCCATGTCGCCGACCGTGCGCGGCGTACCGGAGCCGACATTGAACGCGCGCACGCCGTCACGATGCGCTTCGCATGCGGTGACGGTGGCGGCGGCGATGTCGCGGACATGGACGAAGTCGCGGCGCATGCGGCCATCCTCGAACACGCGCGGCGCTTCGCCGTTCTTCAACGCCGAGGTGAAGATCGAGGCGACGCCGGCATAAGGCGTGTCGCGCGGCATGCCCGGCCCATAGACATTGTGATAGCGCAGCGCCGCGACCGAGCCGCCGGTCACGCGTGCCCAGTTCGACGCATAATATTCCTGCGCCAGCTTGCTGGTGGCGTAGGCATTGCGCGGATCGAAGGCTGTGTCCTCATCGACCAGCGCGGTGGCGAGCGGCTTGCCGCAATGCGGACAGGGCGGCTCGAAATGGCCCTGCTTCAGTTCGCTCTCGATGCGCGGACCGGGCCGCACCGCGCCGTGCTCGGCGCAATGGCCGACACCCTCGCCATAAACCACCATCGAACTGGCGAGCGTCAGGTGCGTCACCTTGGCGCGCGCCATGCCGGCAAGGATTTCGGCGGCGCCGACATCGTTCGACGAGGCATAGTCCGGCAAATCGGAGACATCGACGCCGAGGCCGACCTTGGCGGCGAGATGCAGCACGGCTTCGACGCCTTTCAGCGCCCTGTCGATGGCTTCGGCGTCGCGCACATCGGCGACGAGAAGGTCGGCGCCGTCGAGCGGCGCGGTTTCGCCGTTCGCATGCACATCCGGCCGCAATGAATCGAGCACGCGCACCGCGTGGCCGCGCGCCAGCAGTTCACGCAGGACGTGACGGCCGATGAAGCCGGCGCCGCCGGTCAAGAGAACGCGCATGGCCTAGACCTTCTTGTCGCGCAGGCGGAATTGCGGCGGCGGCGCGCGGCGCAGCGACACGGCAAGACGCAGAAACGTCGTAACGATCTTCCATGCCGCCTTCATCCCGGCAACGAGATTGCCGGACACTTTCGAGACGCCGCCCTGGCGACAGCGATGATCGACCGGAATTTCGACAATGCGGTAGCGCGCCGCCGCGGCGCGCATCTGCATTTCCAGATTCCAGCCATAGGTTTCCTCTTGCATGCCGAGCGCGCGCAGGCGATCGGCGCGCAAGGCGCGGAACGGCGACATGTCGGTGAAGCGCACGCCATAAGTGACGCGCAGCAGCACCCCGGCGATCCAGCCGGCGACGATCTGCTGCGGCGTCATGCTGCCCGGCTCGCGATGGCCGCGCAGGCGTGAGCCCATGACGAAATCGGCATGATCGGAGGCCACCGGCTCGACCACATCGGCCATGAAGCGCGGCACGTCGCTGCCGTCGCCGTCGAGGAAGCAGATGATGTCGCAGCGATCGTCGGCGGCGCGCGCGCCGGCGGCGCAGGCGCGACCATAGCCGGGCTTCGGCTCGCGCACGACACGGGCGCCGGCCTTGGCGGCGAATTCGGCGGTGCGGTCGGTCGAGCCGTTATCGACGACGATCACCTCATCGACCTGCTGCGCCAGCACCTCGCGCACGACATCGCCGATCGGCTCTTCCTCGTTGAGACACGGGATCACGACGCTGACGAAGCGGTCGCCGGAGCTAAATCGCATAGGGTCAGGCCCGCAGCAAGGCGCGTTCGCGCTCTTGCAGGAACTGGAACGTCGCCGGCGCATCGGCAGCGACGAGACGCGGATCGGCGAAGGCCGGCCGCGTGCCGCGCCACTCGTCTTCCAGCATGGCAAACGAAGCGGCGTCGTCGACGTCGTACCAGCCCGGCACGTTGGCCACGGCAAGGCCGATCTCGCGGGCGCGCTGCAATGTCAATTCGTAAACTTCCGGCGTGCTCCACGGCATGTCGTCGAACAGACGCGGCTCAGGCTTCGACAGGCCGATCAAGGTGTAGCCGCCGTCGAGCGCCGGGCTCAACACGACATTGCCGCCGGCCCGCACCGCGTCGACCGCGGCGCGCAGGATCGCGCGCGGCAGCGTCGGCGAATCGGAATTGACCAGGATGGCGCCGGCAAAACCGGCATCGATCAGATCGGCGGTGCCTTTCAAAAGCCGCGCGCCGAGATCGCCGTCGCCTTGCAAGGTCAGATGAAAGCCGTCCGGCAACAAGCGGCGCAACGCCGGCTCGGTGCCGAACGGCGTATAGACCGCGCCGCCGACGACGTCGCCATCGGCCTGCAGCGAATGTATGGTCTGCGACAGGTCACGGATAAAGCAGGACGATATCGCCGCGCATTCCTCCGGCCGCAGCGGCGGCGACAGCCGCGTCTTCGACTTGCCCGGCGCGGGGGTCTTGCAGACGATCGCAACGGCGACTGGTTTCATGAGGGTCTCGTCAGCTGGCGACCGACAGCGCGCGGGTGAGATCGTAATATAATTCGTCCGGATCTTCGAGCCCGGCCGACAGCCGCAAGAGGTCGCCCGGACAAAGCGAGCCCTCGCCCTCGATCGAGGCGCGATGCTCGATCAGGCTTTCGATGCCGCCGAGCGAGGTGGCGCGCTTCCAAAGTTCGACGCAGGCCGCGACCGCGACCGCCGCCTTGGCGCCCTTCTTGATGCGAACTGAAAACATGCCGCCGAAGCCGCCGATCATCTGCCGCTTCGCCACTCCGTGGCCGACATGACTGTCGAGACCGGGATACAGCACTTCCACCAGCGCCGGATGACCGACCAGTTGCGCGGCGAGCTGCGCCGCGGTTTTCGCCTGCGCGCGCACGCGCACATCGAGCGTCCTCAGGCCGCGCATCAAAAGAAACGAATCGAACGGACTGAGCGCCGAGCCGAACTGGCCGCGCATCTTGGCGATGCGCTCCCATAAAGGATTGCCGCTCAACGCGACGAGCGCGCCGGCGACGACGTCGGAATGGCCGTTGAGATATTTGGTCGCCGAATGCATGACGATGTCGGCGCCCAGCGCCAGCGGCTTGGTGAAGATCGGCGTCGCCACCGTCGAGTCGACACAGAGAATGGCGTTCGCCGCGTGTGCGATGTCGGCGACCGCGGCGATGTCGGTGATGCTCCAGGTCGGGTTGCTCGGCGTCTCGATCCAGAACAGGCCGGTCTTGCCGGGCTGCACGGCGGCGCGCACCGCGTCGAGATCCGATGTATCGACGAAGCTGACGCTGTGGCCGTAGCGACCGATATCCTTCAACCAGGCGCGGAAGCCGTAATACATCACTTGCGAGGCAATGATGTGCGTCGGCCGGTCGAGCGCCATCAATACGGAGGTCGCGGCCGCCATGCCGGAGCCGAACAGCAGCGCTTCGTCGCCGCCTTCGAGCGCGGCGATCAGGCTTTCGGCCTGCTGCACGGAGACATTATCGGTGCGGCCGTAGACATAGCCGGCGCGATAGCCGTTATCGGCGTCGCGGATAAAGGTGGCCGACATATGAATCGGCTGGACGATCGCCTTGGTCACCGGATCGTGCGATCCATGCGCCTGGGCAACCAGCGTCCGCGTGCTGAGCCTCGTTTTGGTCTGGTCGTCCATCCTGAGATATCAACCTTATGGCTATGCGCGGGTTCCGCCGACGAAGACGATTTCGTCGGAAAACGGCAAAAATCGGATGCGGTATTATCGACGGCCAAGCGCAATCGGGGTTTTTTCCTCCGGCGGTATTAGTTTGCCCTGATCCGGCGTCCAGGTCGGCGCCTCGTCGAAGTCGCTGCGCGGCATGTCGATGGCGTCGAGCTGGCGCGCCAGAATGGCGACGGTTTCAATCGGGACCGCCACCGGGCGCTTGCGCCATTCGGTGCGGGCCCAGCCGAACCAGGCGCTGTAGGGGACGATGAGGACGACTTTCCCCTCCGGCGTGCGGGCGACCTCGCGCACATAGCCGATGGTCGAATCGTCGTCGTCGAGAACGGCCAGCCCGATCAGATCGCCGACCCGCACCGGATGCGGGAAGCGCTTTTGCATCTTCTGCTCTGGGGTCAATTCCTTTTCCGCCGCCGCTTCGCCTTCCGGCCTGACGATCGGCGGGCCGGAGGCCAGCGCCGGCACGACGAGGCCGATCAGCGCCAGGCAGAAGAGAGCGCGGGTGAACGGCGGCATTCGGTCTATCCTGATCTCTCGTTTTCGTGCGAGCATCTTCGCTAAACTTACACGAAGTCGTGTGTTGCACGTCAAAAGCTGTTTACGTCTTATCCGTGACAATAAAGTCCTTTATGAGCATGACCATCATGTCAGACAGCCTCACGGTCAAATCAACTCGCCGTCATCGCCAGCTGCACCCCATCGCGGTGCGCACGATGCACTGGATCAACGCCATCGCCATGATCATGCTGATCGGCAGCGGCTGGAAGATCTACAATGACGAGGTGCTGTTCGGCTGGCTGCATTTCCCGGACTGGATGACCTTCGGCCACTGGGCGCAGCACGGCCTGCAGATTCATTTCGCGGCGATGTGGCTCCTGTTCATCAACGGTCTTTGCTACGTCGTTTACGGCTTTTATACGGGCCGCTTCCGCCGCAAATTGATCCCGATTTCCGTCAGCGAAATCATTGGCAATGTGCGCGACGCGCTGCGCTTCAAGCTCGCGCATGACGACATCACGCACTACAACGCGGTGCAAAAGACGCTCTATGTCGGTATCATGCTGGTGATCGTCGTGCAGGTTCTGTCCGGACTGGCGATCTGGAAGCCGGTGCAATTCCAGGAATTGACGGCGCTATTCTACGGCTTCCAGGGCGGCCGGCTGGCGCATTTTATCGGCATGACGGCGATCGTCGGCTTCCTCGTCATTCACGTTGCGCTGGCGCTTTTGGTGCCGAAAACCATCGGCGCCATGATCACCGGCGGCCCGGATGTGCCGGACGACTCCGGCGCCGTGCCCCACCCTGCTCCCGCCGAATAACGGACCACCACCATGGCCTCACCTTCACGCTCGATCTTCCGGCCGAAAGGCGGCATCGACCAGTCGCCGCTCGATCACGGCCGCAAACTGGTCGCCGATATCAACCGGCGCAATCTGCTGCGCGGCACGGTGTCGCTCGGCGCGCTCACCATGCTGACCGGCTGCACGGTGAGCGATACCGACTCGGTGCAGACGGTGCTGCGCGCGGTGTCCGACTTCAACGACGGCGTGCAGGCGCTGCTGTTCGATCCGCATAAGCTGGCGCCAACCTACAGCGTCGATCAGGTGGTCAAGCCGCCGCGCTTCAACGCCTATTACGAGATCGAGGACGTCAAGCCGGTCGACGGCGCGAAGTGGAAGCTTGAACTCGCCGGGCTGATCGACAACAAATCGCCGTGGACCGCGGCGCAGATATACTCGCTGCCGGAACAGGAAATCATCGTCCGCCATATCTGCGTCGAGGGCTGGGACTATATTGGCCAATGGTCGGGGCCGAGCCTGTCGGACTTCCTCAAGCGCATCGGCGCCGACACGCGCGCCAAATATATAAGTTTCAAGTGCGCCGACGGCTACACCGAGACGCTCGACATGGCCACCGCGCTGCATCCGCAGACGATCCTGGCGACGAAATATGCGCGCGAGCCGATCACCGATCCGTTCGGTTTTCCGCTGCGGCTGCGCACCTCGACCAAGCTCGGCTTCAAGAACGCCAAATGGATCACCGCGATGGAGGTGACCAACACCTTCCAGGAAACCTATTGGTCGAAGCAGGGCTTCAACTGGTTTGCCGGGCTGTAAAAGTCCTCACTTCACCGCGCGATAAATGCGCCATTGCGCGTTGCCGTCGGCGAGGCGATAGCGCGCACTGGCGGCGAACGGATCGTTGCCCCACGCGCCATCGTCGGGCGTGACCACGGCGATCGAGCAGTTGAATTGCGTCGCCAGCGCCTCGATGTCGCCCGGCAAGGCTTTGCCTGAGAAGACACGGACGAACTGCGCGCCGATTTCGGCCTCGCGCGCTTTGGACAACGCCGAGAACGGCCCAACCAAAGCCGGATTCGCGTAACAGGAGCGCCGATCGGCCAGCAGCGCCCAGGAAATATTCACGCCCCACGGCGTGACATGTTCCAGGTAATTCGGGTTGTTGGCGATGCGCTCATCGGCGGCCGTGACGCGCCGCACCGCCTGCCAGAGCGCCGGCGACGCGGCAAAAGCTTTGGCGGATGCGCCCGGCGTGCCGGCGATATTGTTGCGCGCCAGTTGGGCCGCTTCGGGCAGTCCCAGCAAGAGCAACGCCAGCGCGACAATCGGCGCAACAGTCAAAGGCCGGAACGCAAGGCGCGACAGACCGGCGGCGGCAAAGACGATCAGCAGCATCAGCCCGGGCAGCACCGCGCGCCAGCCGAGATCGTTGTTGTCGCCGAGCGTGCTGACCAGCAGCCACGAGGCAAGCAGGCTGGCGGCGAGCGTCAGCGCGAAAGCAACGGCGAGCGCGCGGCAGTCGCGCGGATATTCGCGGTCGCGCAACAAGAGATAGAGCGCGACGAGCCCGGCCGGATAGAAGGCCGGAAACTCGACCGGCAGATAGATCAGCAAGAACACCGGTATATTGAGCCAGACGCCGAATCGATTGGTGATCGCGTCGCTGAGAACTTCTGTCGGTTCAAACCTGATCGGCGCGCCGTCGCCGCGCAAGGCCGTCATCTGTACCTGGTCGTAGAGCATCGGCGCGATCAGCAACAGCGCCAGCAAGGCGGCCAAGCCAAGCGCGGTGACGATGCGAAGGCGCGCTTGCGGCTCGGCCCGCGCCAGCATCACGAGCGCTACCGGCACTGCGGCAAGCGGCAAAGCGACGCCGCCGACCCAGGTCGAACTCTCAAAGCTGGCGGCCATGGTCAGCGCGAGCAGCAGCACTTTCAACACACCCGGCTGCCGGACGAGTTCGACCAGCAGGTAGGTCGACAGCAACGCGGCCATGGCCGACGCGGTGTGCTGCGGCGCCCATGAGGTCTGGAACAACCAGCCGCCGAAGCCGCTTTGATAGCCGACGATGGCCTCGGCGCGATCGACACCGAACAGCACGTAGATCAAAGGCCGCAGCGAGGCGGTCGCGGCGAACGCAATAACCCATAACGCGGCGCCGGCGCGGCCACTCAGCGACATCGCGAAACCGGTCAACACACTGAGCGAGGCAATGGCGGTGAAGAAGCTCAACCCCGCGTCAGCCTCCCAGCCGCTGATGCCGGTCAGCAACGCCCATTCGGCGGCGCTGAAGTGCCAGAGATAATAATAGGACAAATGCGCCGGGGCGCCCGCGCCGCCAAAAAACGGATTGCCGGGCGGCACGCCGAGGCGCGCCATTTCGTCGATCATCGCGACTTTGGAATGATCGAAGATCGGCCCGGCCAAAACGACGCCATCGGCGGTTATTTTCGGCAGCACCGCGGCCATGACAACGAACGCCAGCAGCAGCGCGCCGCCGAGCGCCAGCGCGCTCACGCGGCCGAGCATCGGCTCGCCTTGCCAGACGCGGCCTTTTGCCATCGCCACGAGAGCGACCAGCAGCGGGACGACAATGACGACAGCAGCGCCCGGCCGCGACAGGCCGATGAGAAAGAGCAAAGGCAGCGCCAGCGCGCTGTGCACGGCCCAGCCGAGCGCCGGCGCGAGCATGAGCGCCAGCGGGCGCGGCGCGACGCGCAAGGCCAATGGCAGGCCGAGACCCGCATAGACCAAAAGCGCGGCGGCGGCGCAGATCAGACTGTTGAGCAACGAAGCCATGCGGCGTGCCTAGCACATCGGTGAAATTCCCGTTAGCGTCCGCCCCTTGCAATGGAGCATCGGCAATGAACGACGGCGAAACCCGCCTGATCCGCGACGAGACGCCAACGGGCGTGGTGGCGACGATCCTGTTCGACCGGCCGCAGGCGCGCAATGCCATGACCTGGCACATGTATGAAGGCCTCGCATCGGCCTGCGCGCAATTGAGCAAGGACGACAGCGTGCGCGTCGCCGTGCTGCGCGGCGTTGGCGGCAAGTCTTTCATCGCCGGCACCGACATCGCCCAGTTCCAGAAGTTCAAGGACGGCGAGGACGGCATCGCCTATGAGGCGCGGATGGAAGGCTATCTGTCGGCGCTGGAAAAGCTGCCGATGCCGACGCTCGCCGTGGTCGAAGGCTGGGCCATCGGCGGCGGGCTGGCGATCGCCGCCTGCTGCGATCTGCGCATTGCCACGCCGGAGGCGAAATTCGGCGTGCCGATTGCGCGCACGCTCGGCAATTGTTTGTCGGTCGCCAATTATGCGCGGCTGGTCGTCGGCCTCGGTCAGGCGCGCGCCAAACGCATGATGCTGATGGCGGAGAATGTGCCGGCCGAGGACGCGCTCGCCGCCGGCTTCCTGATGGCGGTGGTCGATCCGATGGCGCTCGACGCGACGGTCGTTGCGATTTGCGAACGGCTCGCCGGCAACGCGCCGGTGACCATGCGCGTCACCAAGGAAGCGATCCGGCGCTTGCAGATGGCGGGGTTGCCGGCCGACGACGATCTGGTTCGCGCCGCCTATGGCAGCGCCGATTTCCACGAGGGCGTGAAAGCGTTCGTCGAGAAGCGGCCGGCCAAGTGGACGGGGAAGTAGTGCTTAAGCACCTCATTCCATCCTCCGCTCATTCCCGCGAAAGCGGGAATCCAGACTAAGCTAAGGACTGGGTCCCCGCCTGTAACTCAAGACGCGCTTCGCGCTTTCGCGCGGTGATGAGCGGCTTTATGGTTTCGCCTCGCCGCGCACCGCGCGCGCGAGGAATTCCTCCAGCGCGGTGACGCACGTCCGGTCGCGATAGACCTTGTGCTTGTTCTCGGCGATGCGCCGGCTCGCGGCGGCTCGTTCGTCCGGCGCGTTGGCCAGCCGCGCGGCGAGCGCGACATAATCGTCGACCGTCGGCGCGATGGTGTCGGTGACGCCCATCATTTGCAGAATCGCGGCGCTGTGCCGGCCGCGCATCAGATCGCCCGGCATGGTGACGATCGGCAGATCGTTGGCGAGACTTTCCAAGGTCGAGTTACAGCCCGACCAGCCGACGCTGTCGAGGAAGACATCGCAAAGGCCCTGCGCGGCGACGAATTCGCTTTGGCCGAGTTTGTCGAGAAACACGCAGTAATCGCGCCACGCCAGGCCGTGCGCCGCGAAAGCGCGATCAAGACGCGCCTGAAAGACATCCGTGACATGCGCGCTGCCGCGATGGCGGATGAAGACAAACTGGCTGCGCGGCGCCTGCACGGCGATGCGCGCGAACACATCGTCGTGCTCGGGCAGGTATTTAAACAGCGACTGGCCGCTCCAGAAGGCGAAGGCGTCGTCGCGAATGCCGAGCGCCGCGCGGCTCACGATCACCGGGTTCGTCGCCACCGGCTCGTAATAGACCGACAGGTTCGGCAGCCGCACCAGTTTTTCCGAATAGCTGGCGGCGGCGGCCGCCGGTTCCATCAGATCGCTGGACAGATAGTAATCGAGCGTCGGCAGCCCTGACGTTTCCGGATGGCCCCAGGAATTGCACTGCACCGGCGCGAGGCGCTGCGCGGCGAGTTGCGTCGATATCGTATCCATCAAAATCCCGGGATAGATCAGCACATGCGGCGCATCGGCGAGAATCTCGCGGCGCCAGCCGGCGATGTCGAGCGGCAGTTGCACGAAGCGGTCGCACATCGCCGCGGCGGCGTCGGTCTCGGCGTCGCGTTCCAGCGCCAGATGATAGCCGAACAACTCGAAGCGGTTGCGGTCGAGCTGGCTGAGCCAGCCCTTGATCGGCATTTTCCAGTTCGAATGGTTGACGAAAAAACTGCTGACGAAGCCGACGCGGATTTTTTCGCTCGCTTGCGGAGCGGACGGCATCAAGGTCGGCGCGTGTTGCCGCTCGACGACGCGGGAAATCATGTCGCCATAAATGTTCTGCAGGTCGCGGTCGTCGCGGCCCTGATAGGCCAGATAGAACGGCTGGCGGGTCGAGATCGCCTTGTCGACGGCGGGGAGCTTGCCGGCCGCGACATCGTCGCGCAACGCGGCGAGCTTTTGCCCGTAAGCGGCGCGGCGGCTGTCGATCTCGGCCGTGTCGCGATAGACGATCGGCAGTTCGGCGAAGCAATCGGCGAAGCGCGCATCGGCATGATTCGGCTTGAACGCCAGCGCCCGGCCGAAATCGGCCAGCGCCTCGTCGTTACGGTTCAATTCGAGCAGCACGCGCCCGCGAATGTAATAGGACTCGGCGTCGTCCGGCCACTGGCGGATGGCGGCATCGCAATGCGCCAGTGCCTCGTCGAAACGATTCATCAAGTACAGCACGCTGCCGCGATTATGGCGCGCCTCGGGGTAAACCGGGTTGAGCGCGAGCGCGCGATCGAAGCTTTCAAGCGCTTGCGGATAATGATTGAGCGTGAGCAGCAACACGCCGCGGTCGTTATGCGCCTTGGCATAGTTCGGATTGAGCGCGAGCGCGCGCTCGGTCGCCGCCAGCGCTTCGTCGAAGCGGCCGAGAATGTGCAGCGCCATGGCGCGGCTGTTTTGCAGTTCGGCATCGTTCGGCCGGCGCGCCACCGCCGTGTCGAGATGCATGAGCGCCTGGCCGGGCCGGCTCATTTCGTACAGCACCTGGCTGCGATTATGGATGGCGGTGGCAAAATCGGGATCCAGCGCCAGCGCGCGCTCGTAAGCCGCCAGCGCTTCCTCGTGACGCCCGAGCAGGACGAGCTGGTAGCCGCGATTGTTGTGCGCCTTGACGTAATTCGGCGCCAGCGCGATGGCGCGGTCGAGCGACTTCAGCGCTTCCTCGCCGCGGCCGAGCGCCTGCAGCGAAATCGCCCGGTTGAAAAAAGCTTCGGCGAAATCCGGCTTGGTGGCGACCGCCTTGTTGAAGGCGGCCAGCGCCTCCTCGTGGCGGTTAAGCCCGCACAGCACCACGCCGCGATCCTTGTGCGCCTCGGCGAATTTCGATTTCAGCTTGACCGCCTGATCGAAACTGGCGAGCGCTTCCTCGGGCCGCGCCAGCGCGTTCTGCACCAGACCCTGATTGTAGAACATGATCGGCGTCGGCTTGCGCAGCGCCATCGCCGCCGCGATGTAGCGCAAAGCCTCGGGCAATTGTCCCTTGGCGTGCTTGATCACGCCCATCATGTGCAGCGCGTCGACGTGATCGGGCCGGGCGGCGAGCACCTGGGCGTAAAGCTGCTCCGCCTCGTTGAACCGGCCCTGCTTGTGCAGGGTCAAACCCCGGTCGTAAACCTGCGCGGCGTTGAACGGCTGGGCATTCGTCAATGTCTGCAACATGGCGCTATTGAAGGCCTATTTATGGTTAACATCTCATTAAGGAGTAAGGAGACCCGCGGATTTATTGGCGCCGGCTTGCACGACGGCGGGCCGAAGCTGACAATTGGCCGGCCGCGCGATGTGGCCGACGTTTCGAACCAGGATGCCGCATGGCCGCCGCCGACCGCCTGATTCTGTTGACCGGCGCTGCCGGCTTCGTCGGCCGGCAGGTGCTGCGCGCTTTGGTCGAAAGCGGCTGCAAGGTGCGCGCCGTCGTCCGGCACGATGCGCAAAGCGCGAATGATGCGCCGGCGGCTTTGGCACCGGCGGCGGCGATCGAATCGGTGGTGACGACGGCCGATCTGTGGTCGGAGAACGCCGCCTGGTACGCGCAAACCTGCCGCGGCGTCGATACCGTCATTCACGCCGCCTGGTATGCCGAGCCGGGGCTCTATCTGCAGTCACCGAAAAACACCGACTGTGCGCAAGGCACGTTGCGGCTGGCGCACGGCGCGGCGGCGGCCGGGGTGCGGCGCTTTGCCGGCATCGGCACCTGTTTTGAATATGACACCAGCGCCGGCACGCTGCGCACGACGACACCGCTGCGGCCGCACACGCCCTATGGCGCGGCCAAGGTGGCGACCTTCCGCGCGCTGTCGGAATTGCTGCCGCCCGAAGGAGTGGAATTCGTTTGGTGCCGGCTGTTCTATCTTCATGGCGAGGGCGAGGACCCGCGCCGGCTGATGCCGGTGTTGCGCAGCAAGCTCAGCGCCGGCGAACCGGTCGACCTCGGCAGCGGAACGCAGGTGCGCGACTATCTCGATATCCGCGACGCCGCGCGCCTGATCGTCGAGGCCGCGCTCGGTTCGGTTCAGGGCCCGGTCAATATCTGTTCGGAGCACGCGGTGACGATCCGGCAGATCGCCGAGGCCATCGCCGACGAATACGGCCGGCGCGATCTTTTGCGCTTCGGCGCGCGGCCCGACAATCCGGCCGACCCGCCTTGCATTGTCGGCGTCCGCGGTTGACGCGCGCTAAGCGGCGGCGGTCGCGGTCTCGGCGGTCTCGAATGAATCCGGATGCGCGGCAGCAAAGTCGGTCAATTCGGCCATGACCATGTCGAGATGCTGCTCCATGGCACGGCCGGCGGCCGGACCGTCGCGCGCGATCAGCGCCTCGACGATGGCAACGTGCTCGGCGAAGGTCGAGGCCTGACGCTCCGGCGTGCACATGAACAGCCGCAGCCGGTCGAGCTTGGCCCTTGCCGCGAACACCGCCGTCTTGACGCGCTCATAGCCGAGGCGGTCGAGCAGCATATCGTGCAAAGCGATATCGCATTCGTGGAAGCCGACGCGGTCATCGCGCGCCATCGCCGCTTGCTGGTCCATCATATTTTGGTTGAGCGCATCGACGAGAGCCGCGTCGACGCGCGGCGCGATGGCGCGCAAGGCCTCGCTTTCCAGCGCGCGGCGAATGAACATCGCCTCGCCGCAGGCGGCAAGATCGATGCGGGTGACGCGGGTGCCGTGCTGCGGCAATACCTCGACGAAGCCCTCATCGGCGAGCCGCCCGAGCGCCTCGGACACCGGAAAGCGCGACGTGCCGAGCTGTTCGCACAGCGCTTTCTTGTCGATGAAAGCGCCGGGCGCGAAGTCGAGCCGGACGATCGCATCGCGGATCACGTCCTGGATGTTCTGAACGGCGCCGCCGCGCTTGTCGCGCTGCAAGGCCTTGAGAAAGCTATAGGGGCTATTGCGCATCTTCATTTTCCCGGTAACATGTTAGCTAACCGAAGGCTCCCGCTCAAGAGGAGCCAGCCGGCCTGGCGCCTTCTTGGCACTCAAGAAGTCAGGTACGGCGTATTAAAAGCAGACATAGGGAGGCGACATTTATGCAGAATTTTTCTCGCAGAATAACGCTGGGCTGTGCTTTGGCCGCCGCGCTGCTCGCCATGGCCGGACCGGCCGGCGCGCAGACCAAACTCAAATGGGCGCATGTTTACGAAGTCGCCGAGCCGTATCACACGCAGGCGCTGTGGGCGGCCGAGGAAATCAAGAAGCGCACCGCCGGCCGCTATGAAATCGGCGTGTTCCCGGCCTCACAGCTCGGCAACGAAAACCAGATCAACGAAGGCCTCGGCCTCGGCACCGTCGACATTATTTACACCGGCACCTCGTTCGCCGGCTCGATCCACAAGCCGCTCGGCATTTCCGGCGCGCCGTTCATGATGCGCGATTTCGCGCACTGGAAGGCCTATCGCGACAGCAAATTGTTCCGCGACATCGCCAAGGGCTACGAGGACAAGACCAAGCACAAGATCGTCGCGCTGACCTATTACGGCGAACGCATGGTCACCGCCAACAAGGCGATCACCAAGCCGGAAGACATGAAAGGCATGAAGCTGCGCGTGCCGCCGGCGCCGCTTTACCTGATGCTGGCAAAATCGGTCGGCGCCAACGCCACGCCGATCGCCTTTGCCGAAGTCTATCTCGCGCTGCAGCAGGGCACCGTCGACGGCCAGGAAAATCCACTGCCGACCATCATGGCCAAGAAGTTCTACGAAGTGCAGACGCATGTGATGCTGACGGCGCACATCACCGAATCGCTGTTGACCATCGTCGGCGCGACCACCTGGGCCAAGCTTTCCGCCGACGACAAGAAGGTGTTCGAGGAAGTGCTGGCGCAGGCAGCGGCCAAGGCGTCGGATGAGATCCGCGCCTCCGAGCAGAAGACGGTCGATGAGTTGAAAAAACTCGGCAAGACCGTGGTGCAGGTCGACCGCGAGGCGTTCCGCAAGGCGGCGGTGGCCCTGCATAACGACGCCTCGGCGGGTGCCGGCTGGAGCCAGGCCGAATACGACGCGCTGCAGGCGCTGAAGTAGCCGTAAGGCGGCAAAAGCCGGAAATCCAAACCCCGTTCGTCGCCGCGTTCGCGGGGACGAACGGTGACTGGCGCACCTTGTTAGAGAAAATCCATGGCCAAAAACCTCAAGCAAAAGCCGCCGGAAGAAAACGTCCACCTCATCGTCGCCGAGGATGCCGAAATCGTCATCGAGCATCATCCCGAGGACTGGCTGGTCTTCGTGCTGTTCTGGGCGCTGGCCTTCATCGTCTTTTTGCAATTCTTCACCCGCTACATTCTCAACGACAGCCTGGCCTGGACCGAGGAAATCGCGCGTTACGGCCTGATGTGGGTCGTGTTCATCGGCGGCGCGATGGTGACGCGGCGCAACACCCACATCGCCGTTGAATTGCTGTCGAACGTGATGAAGCCGGGCCTGATGCGGCAGGCGCTGCTGGCCGCGGTCGATATCGTCAAGCTCGCATTCCTGGCTTTCCTCGCCTTCATCTCCGTGACCATCACCGAACGCATGGGCATCCAGCGCATGACGGTGTTCGATATGTCGATGAGCTGGGTCTATGGCGGCGTCGCCTTCGGCTGCTTCCTGATGCTGTTCCGCCAGATCATCAATGTCTGGCGCAACGCCCGCGTCGGCTGGACCAAGCCGCACGCCGTCACCGACCAGATCGCAGCCGATTAAGCCCGGGACTAAAGCCGATGATTATCATGGCCTTGCTGTTCATCGCGGTCCTGCTCGCCGGCGTGCCGGTGTTCATCGCGCTGGCCGGCTCATCCTACATCTACACGCATTTCATCGCCGAACTGCCGGACTTCGTCATCCTGCATCGCATGGCCGGCGGCATCGATAGTTTCCCGCTGCTGGCGGTGCCGTTCTTCATTCTTGCCGGCAACCTGATGAATTCCGCCGGCATCACCAACCGCATTTACGATTTCGCCGTGGCGCTGGCCGGCTGGACGCGCGGCGGCCTCGCCCACGTCAACATCATCGGCTCGGTGATCTTCGCCGGCATGTCGGGCACGGCGATCGCCGATGCCGCCGGACTCGGCACTATCGAGATCAAGGCGATGCAGGACCACGGCTACGACACCGAATTCTCGGTCGGCGTCACCGCGGCGTCATCGACGCTCGGCCCGATCATCCCGCCGTCGCTGCCCTTCGTCATCTACGGCATGATGGGCAATGTCTCGATCGGCGCGCTGTTTCTCGGCGGCGTCATTCCCGGCCTGGTGATGACCGCCTTCATGATGGGCTATGTCTATTACTGCGCCCGTAAATACGGCATGGGCCGGGACCAGGCGTTCCGCTGGCGCACGCTCGGCATCACCTTCATCGCCGCGTTTCCGGCGCTGCTGACCCCGGCCATCATCGTCGGCGGCATGACCTTCGGCTGGTTCACGCCGACCGAGGCGGCGATTGCCGCCTGCGCCTGGGCGATCATGCTCGGCATTTTTCTGTACGGCTCGCTGTCGCTCAAGCAGTTCTACAAGGTCACGATGGACACCATCGAGACCACCGCCGGCGTGCTGTTGATCGTCGGCGCCGCCTCGCTGTTCGGCTGGGTGCTGACGACGACGCGGGTCACCGAATACACCACCGAGGCGCTGCTGGCACTGACCAACAACCGCTACATCATCCTGCTGCTCACGAACCTGCTGCTGCTCGTGGTCGGCTGCTTTCTCGAACCGATCGCCTCGATCAGCATTCTGGTGCCGGTGCTGATGCCGGTGATCCTGAAAGTCGGCATCGACCCGGTGCATTTCGGCGTCGTCATGACGCTCAATCTGATGATCGGCCTGCTGCACCCGCCGCTCGGCATGGTGCTGTTCGTGCTGGCGCGCATCGCCAAGCTGTCGATCGAGCGCACGACGATGGCGATCATTCCGTGGCTGTTGCCGCTGCTCGGATCGCTGATCGCGATCACCATGATCCCGGAGCTGACTTTGTGGCTGCCGCGCCTCGCCGGCATGGTCAAATAGGACCGGCGGCGGCCAGCGATACTATTCGCCGGCCTTTGCCAAAGCCGCCAGCTTCTTCTGCTCGTCGCCGCTGAGAACCGGCGGCTCGGCCGCGAATGTCGGGCGGCGGCGCGCCGCCATGACCAGGCCGATCAGGCCGGCGACGAGCGCCAGCGGCGGCAGACCCCACAGCAGCAAGGTCTGCCATTCCACAGGCGGCCTGAGCAGCACGAAATTGCCGTAGCGCGCCACCAGGAAATCCAGCACCTGCCGGTCGCTGTCGCCCTGCGTCAGGCGCTCGCGCACCAGCAGCCGCAAATCCTTCGCCAGCGGCGCTTCCGAATCGTCGATCGATTGGTTCTGGCAGACCATGCAGCGCAATTCGCCCGACAGCGCGCGGGCGCGCGCCTCGAGCGCCGGGTCCTTGAGCATCTCGTCGGGCGTCACCGCCTGCGCCGCGCCGGCGGCCAGCAATGCAACAAAGAGACCGATCGCCGCGAGGCCGCGCATGCGCTTCACTCCGCCGGCTGCAAGGTTGGCTTGATCGCGGACTTGTTCGCCGGTTTGGGCGCACCGACGCGCAGCCGCCGGTCGGACAGCGACAATGCGCCGCCGACCATCATGATGATGGCGCCGAGCCAGATCAGCATCACCAGCGGCTTGTAGTAAAGCCGGATGGCGATCGAACCGTCGGGATTGGTATCGCCGAGCGACAGGTAAAGCTGGCCGGCGCCGCGCGTCATCAATGCCGCTTCGTTGGTCGAGGTGTCGCGCGCGATAAAGTTGCGTTTCGACGGCTGCATGACGCCGATCGTCGCGCCGCCGCTCTTGACCGTGAACCGCGCCACCTGCTCGCTGTAATTGGGGCCGCTGCGCGCGATCATGCCGTCGAAGGTCAGGTCGTAATCCGACAGCGACACGGTCTGCGACGGTTTCAACGCGACGATCCGCTCCGTGCCCCAGGTGCCGGCGCCGATGATGCCGAGCAAGGTCACGGCGATGCCGAAATGCGCCACCGCGGTGCCCCAGGTCGAGCGCGGCAGGCCGGCGGCGCGCTTGGCGACGATGCCGAGCGGCATGCGGAACAGACCGGTGCGTTCGGTGAGATCGACCACCGCGCCGGCCATCACGTAAAACGCCAGCCCGACGCCGAACGGCGCCAGCACCGATTGCGTGCCCTCGACCGCGAAAGCGACCGCCAGCGCAACGATGCCGACCGCGTAGGCCGCCATCAGGCGTTGCGCCACGCCAAGGATGTTGCCGCGCTTCCAGGCCAGCAGCGGGCCGAACGGCATCAGCGCCATCAGCACCAGGAACAGCGGGCCGAAAGTGAGATTAAAGAACGGCGCGCCGACCGATATTTTTTCACCGGCCAGCGATTCCAGCGCCAGCGGATAGAGCGTGCCGACGAACACCGTCAAACAGGCCGTGGTCAGAAACAGATTGTTGAACACCAGCGCGCCCTCGCGCGACACCGGCGCGAACAGACCGCCTTGTTTCAGCGTCGATGCGCGCCAGGCAAACAGCGTCAGGCCGCCGCCGATGAAACCGACCAGGATGATCAGGATGAAGACGCCGCGCGTCGGGTCGCTGGCAAAGGCATGCACCGAGGTGAGCACGCCGGAGCGCACCAGAAAGGTGCCGATCAGCGACAGCGAGAAAGCCAGAATCGCCAGCAGAATGGTCCAGACCTTCAACGCATTGCGCTTTTCCATGACGACGGCGGAATGCAGCAGCGCGGTGCCGGCGAGCCACGGCATCAGCGATGCATTCTCCACCGGATCCCAGAACCAGAAGCCGCCCCAGCCGAGCGTGTAATAGGCCCAGTACGAGCCCATGGCGATGCCGACGGTGAGAAAGGTCCAGGCGGCCAAGGTCCACGGCCGCACCCAGCGCGCCCAGGCGGCGTCGATGCGTCCTTCGATCAAAGCGGCGATGGCAAAGGAGAAAGCGATCGAGAAGCCGACATAACCGAGGTAAAGCAGCGGCGGATGAATGGCGAGACCGATGTCCTGCAAAATCGGATTGAGATCGCGGCCCTCGGCCGGCGCCTGCGGCAGGCGCAGGAACGGGTTCGAGGTCAGCAGGATAAAAAGATAAAACGCGCTGGCGATCCACGATTGCACCGCCAGCACATTGGCCTTCAGCGTCGCCGGCAGATTGCCGCCGAAGGCGGCGACCAGCGCGCCGAACAGCGACAGGATGAGAACCCACAGCAGCATCGAGCCTTCGTGGTTACCCCAGACGCTGGTGATCTTGTAGATCAGCGGCATCATCGAATGCGAATTCTCGAACGCCGACGCCACGGAAAAATCCGACGTCACATAGGATATGGTCAGTGCGAGAAACGACAGCGCGACAAAGAAGAACTGCATGAGCGCGGTCGAGGTGCCGAGCCGCATCAGCGCGGCATCGTGGCCGCGCGCGCCGATCACCGGCACCACCGACTGGATCAGCCCGAGCGCAAGCGCGAGCACCAGCGCGTAATGTCCGAGTTCGGGAATCATGCGGCGGCCCTCGCTATCATTGCGTCGCGCCTTCTTGCCAGCGTCCGGATTTTTTCAGCGAATCCACGACTTCCTTCGGCATATAGCGCTCGTCATGTTTGGCCAGAACGGTGTCGGCGGCAAGGACATAACCGCTTTCAATCTTGCCCTCGGCGACGACGCCCTGCCCTTCCCGGAACAGGTCCGGCACGATGCCCTGAAAACGCACCGCGACGTCGTGCTGGCCGTCGGTCACCGCGAAACGAATAGTCAGATTGTCGCCGCGCTGCACGCTGCCCGGCTTGACCAGTCCGCCGATGCGCACGCGCGTGCCCGGGCTGAGATTCTTCTCCATGACGTCGGTCGGCGAGTTGAAGAAGACGATCGCTCCGGTCATCGCGTTGAGCACGAGGCCGATGGCGAGCGCCAGCACGCCGACGCTGCCGCCGATCAAAACGAGTCGCCTTTGTTTGCGCGTCACGCGTCGAACCCCAATTCCCTGCTCGCATCGTCGATTGACGGGCGCTTGTCATGACCCGCTGGCCAGCGGTCTTGGCCAGCGGTTATGGCCACCGCTCTTGGCCGTCGTTCTAGCGGTTTTTTACGCCATCGTCTGAATTAAGCGCCGCGGCTAAATGTCGGCGAAACATAACGAATTTCCGCCAATTGTGGCATTTGCGGGCCAGCTCAGCGCGCGGCCAGGTCTAGCCAGCGCGACAAGATGCTTTATCCTTGATCGAGGTCAAAATCCGGCGGGCGGCGCGGACAATTGCGGAGCCGTGGCCGCGGGTGAGCGTCATCTATGCATGAGCCGCAAAGGCGCATGAGCCGCATATGCGTGTGAAATGGCGCGCCCGAAGAGATTCGAACTCCTGACCCCCAGATTCGTAGTCT
>CAIMEA010000177.1 GCA_903839845.1 uncultured Hyphomicrobiales bacterium | reverse complement strand
GGATAATCCTTGCGCAAGCGCTCGAACGAAAAGCCGAGCTTGCCGAGCGCGCCGGGCTTGAGGTTCTGCACGAAGACATCGGCCCTGGCGAGCATGGCCTCCAGCAGCGCCCTGTCGTCGTCCTTGGTGAGATCGAGGACGACCGATTCCTTGCCACGATTGAGCCAGACCAGATGCGCGCTCTCGCCATGCACGATGTAATCGTAGTGCCGGGCGAAATCGCCTTCCGGCCTTTCGACCTTGATGACGCGCGCGCCGGCATCCGCCAGGCGACACGTGCATTGCGGCGCGGCGACCGCCTGTTCGACCGAGACGACAAGCAGGCCTTCGAGCGGCAACGACATATCAATACGACCGCGGCAGGCCGAGCACATGCTCGGCGAGATAGGACAGAATCAGATTGGTCGAGATCGGCGCCACCTGATAGAGCCGAGTCTCGCGGAATTTGCGTTCGACATCGTATTCCTCGGCGAAGCCGAAGCCGCCATGCGTCTGCACGCACATGTCGGCGGCGGCCCAGGATGCGTCGGCGGCAAGCAACTTTGCCATATTGGCCTCGGCGCCGATGTCGCCGCCGGCTTCATATTTGCGGCAAGCCTCGTGCACCATCAATTCGGCGGCGCGCATCTGCGCATAGGCGCGCGCGATCGGAAACTGCACGCCCTGATTTTTGCCGATCGGCCGGCCGAACAGTTCGCGGCCCTTGGCATAGGCCGTGGCCCTTTCGATGAACCATTTGGCGTCGCCGATGCATTCCGCCGCGATCAGGATACGCTCGGTGTTCATGCCGGCGAGAATATAGCGAAAGCCCTTGCCTTCCTCGCCGACCAGGTTTTCCGCCGGCACGCGCAGATCGTCGAAGAAGACTTCGGTGGTCGCGTGGTTCATCATGGTGCGGATCGGATTAATGGTGAGGCTGTTGCTGGCAATCGCATGCCGCATGTCGACCAGAAACACCGACAGCCCGTCTGTCCGCTTGACCGCCTGTTCCTTCGGCGTCGTGCGCGCCAAGAGCAGCATCAGGTCGGAATGCTCGGCGCGCGACGTCCATATCTTCTGGCCGTTGATGACATAGGCGTCGCCGTCGCGCCTCGCCGTCGTGCGCAGCGACAAAGTGTCGGTGCCCGACGTCGGCTCGGTGACGCCGAAGGCTTGCAGCCGCAACGCGCCGCTGGCGATGCCCGGCAGATAGGCCTGCTTCTGCGCCGGCGAACCGTGCCGCAGGATCGTGCCCATCGTATACATCTGCGCGTGGCAGGCGGCGCCGTTGCAGCCGGCGGCATGCACCTCTTCCATGATCGCCGCGGCGGCGCCGACGGTCAGCCCGCTGCCGCCATATTCCTCGGGGATCAGCGCGGCGAGATAACCGGCCTCGGTCAGCGCGGCAACGAAGGCGGTCGGATAGGCGCGCTCGCGGTCAAGCGCGCGCCAGTATTCGCCGGGAAACCGCGCGCACAAAGCGCGGACGGATTCGCGTATGTCGGCGTAATCATCGCGGTCGGCGCTTTTGCTCATCGTCTCTACCCGGCAATTTCGGCGCGGCCATGATTAAGCGCCACGACGTCGCGTTCCTTAACACGGGCACGGAAGCTTACAACACCATCGTCTTTTCCGCTGCCTTGCCAGATTTCGGTGCGGATGGTCTCGCCGGGGAATACCGGCGCCGAAAACCGCACCGACATGGCAGTCAAGCGGGCCGGGTCGTAATCGCACACCGACTTGAGCAGCGCATGGCCGGCGACACCCATGGTCGCAAGCCCATGCAAAATCGGCCGTGGATAGCCCGCTGATCGGGCGGATTCCGGGTCGGCGTGCAGCGGATTGATGTCGCCGGACAGCCGGTAGATCAGCGCCATTTCCGGCCGCGTCGGCAGATCGCAAATCAGGTCCGGCGCGCGCTCCGGCATAGCATGCGGTGGCGCCGGCCGCTGTCGCTCGCCCGGCCCGCCGAAGCCGCCATCGGCGCGGCAGAAGGTGGTCTGCGACAATTTCGCCAAAAGCCGGCCGTCGGCCTTGTCGGTAATGGTGCGCTCGGAATAGATCAGCGCGCCGCGCCCCTCGCCCTTGTCGACGACATCGATGACGCGCTCCTGGCCGACCACTGTGCCCCGAACGGGGACAGGCGCATGCAGCACGATGGCCTGCTCGCCGTGTACCGCGTGCGAAAAGGTCAGGCCGAAGCCTTCGTCGCGCAGCCAATAGGGCGTGTAGCCCTGCATCAACGGCCAGGTCGGCAGCGCCTTCAGATTTTTCTCATAGACGAACTGAAGTTCTTTCGCATCGGTCGGATTTTGACCGAAGCCAAGACCCAGCGCGTAAAGAATGACGTCCTTCGGGCCATAGCTGTGCTCGACCGGAGGGACTTTGTGCGTCAGCAATTTTTCGAGATTGACGGGCATCCGCCTAGGCTAACGCCCCCACACCTCGTCCGCCAGTTCGACGATCAGGCGCAGCTTGGCCCATTGCTGTTCCTCGGTCAGCGTATTGCCTTCCTCGGTTGAGGCGAAGCCGCATTGCGGCGACAGGCAAAGCTGGTCGAGCGCGATATATTTCGTCGCCTCGTCGATGCGACGCTTGAGCATGTCCTTCGATTCGAGCTCACCGGTCTTGGTGGTGACGAGACCGAGCACGACCTGCCGGTCCTTCGGCACCAGTTTCAACGGCTCGAAGCCGCCGGCCCGCTCGCTATCGTACTCCATGAAATAGCCGTGCACCTTGATGCGGTTGAACAGGATGTCCTGCTCCGCCTCGTAGCCGCCCGAACCCTGGAAGGTCGATTTATAATTGCCCCGGCACAGATGCATGGTGATGCGCATGTCGGAAGGAATGTCCGACATCGCCGTGGTGATGAGATCGCCGTAGAGCGGCCCGAGTTTTTCCGGATCGTCACCGCGCGCCGTCATCTGCGCCCGGTACTTCGGGTCGCACAGCATCGCGATGAAGACTTCGTCGAGTTGCAAATAACGGCAGCCGGCGTCGGCGAAAGCGCGCACGGCCTTTTTGTAGGCCCGACCGAGATCGGCGAACATCGTCGCGTTGTCGCTGTAACCGGAGATCGGCGGCTTGGCCGGCCGGCCATAGGCCGCCGACGGCGCCGGAATGGTGATCTTCGGCGTCCGCGTGGTGTGGCCGGCGACGAACTTGAAATGCTCGATCATCGGATGGCCGGAATAGCCGATCTTGCCGGTGATCTTGTGGCCTTCGTTGCGCGTGGTGACGCCGGCGAAGGCGACACCCTGTTCCATGATGTATTTCTCGATGCCGTCGAGGCCCCAGAGAAAATCGAGATGCCACCAGGAGCGGCGGAATTCGCCGTCAGTCACCGATTTAAGACCGGCTTCTTCCTGCTTCTTGATGACGCGCTCGATCTCGCGATCCTCGACCTCGGTGAGCGCGGCGAGCGGGATTTCGCCCTTGGCGAATTTGGCGCGCGCATCCTTCAGCGCGGCGGGACGAAGCAAACTGCCGACATGATCGGCCCGGAACGGCGGCTTGGTGTTTTGCGACAT
>CAIMEA010000176.1 GCA_903839845.1 uncultured Hyphomicrobiales bacterium | reverse complement strand
GCGTCGGAGATGCGGCGCAACGACATCATCAGCGGTCCAAGCCGCTGGGTCCCGAGGAGCCAGCCGCGCATCACTGGTGCGGAAGTGCGCCTTCGCGCGCGCTGTCTAATGCAAAAGCCGGGATACCACCGGTCGGAGCCAGAGACGGCGGCGCGGGCGCATCGAAACCCCGCAGCGGTGGATAGGCTCACCTCAAAGCAAGGAGGCGCCTGAAAAGGTCAGTCAACCGGGGGTCAAGCGTAGCAAACCTATAAACATCGCGCGCGGGACGCCGGGGAACCGGCAATCTCGTGGTGACTTGCTCGTGTGAATCTAACTCAACAATCACACGAGGCTGCGGGTTGTTGCGACCCCGGCGTTCCGCGCGCCCTCGTCTTATGAGGGCGATGAAGGAAGGCGAATTTGGACGACGGCCTGCCCGGGGCCGCTCAAGAATACGGGCGATGACGCATGTCCGGACGCAACCCGCTATCGCACGCCGCCACCTAAGCAGCCTTGGCGAACTCGGCCTGCACCGACTTTTCAAAGGCCAGCAGTTTTTGCACGCTCGGCCGCAACTTCATCCGTTCGAAATGCGCCATGCAATTGCCGAACTGCGACAGATCGAGATTGAACAAGGTGCCGCGCCGGAAGCACCAGAAGAAATGCGCGTCGGCAGCCGTGAAGTGATCGAAGAAATAATCGCGCCCGGCCAGCATGTCGTCGGCGATGCCATAAGTCTCGAACAGGTGCTCGGCCGCGTGGCGCTTCACGCTGTCCTCGCTGCCGGGAACATCGCAGACCGCGAGCGGCGAATTGATGCGGCTGAGATAAGGGTGAATGCCGGAGGCGCACCACGCCATAACCGACACCGCCTGCAATCGCTGCCACGGGTCTTTCGGCAACAGGTTCGCGTCAGGAAACGTCATGTCGATCCATTGCTGGATCGCCACGTTTTCGCTCAGCGTCTTGCCATCGACGATCAGCAACGGCACCTTGTGCTTGGGATTGAGTTTCAAGTAGTCGGATGACTTGTGTTCGGCCTTCCGCATATTGATCGTGCGCACCGTGAAGTCGGCGCCGGCTTCGGTGAGCGTGACATAGGGAACGAGCGAGCAGGCGATCGGCGCGTAATAAAGTTCGATGGTCATGATATGTCTCCGCCGCGGCAGGCCGCGATGTTGCGTCGAACCAGACGTTCGGGGTTACTTGCGATCCAAGAGCGCCATCAGCGCCGACGTATCCCAGCGCTTGCCGCCCATGCTCTGCACCTGCGCGTAGAACTGATCGACCAGCGCGGTGACCGGCAGATTGGCGCCGTTCTTGCGCGCTTCGCCCAGACAAATGCTGAGGTCCTTGCGCATCCAGTCGACCGCGAAACCGTGATCGAACTTGCCGGCGACCATGGTCTTGTAACGGTTTTCCATCTGCCAGGATTGCGCCGCGCCCTTGGAGATCGTCGCGATCAGCTTCTCGATGTCGAGCCCGGCCTTTTGCGCGAAGTGCAGACCTTCCGACAAGCCCTGAACGAGGCCGGCGATGCAGATCTGGTTGACCATCTTGGCGAGCTGGCCGGAGCCGGGCGCGCCCATCAGATTGCAGGCGCGCGCATACGAGTCGATCACCGGCTTGGCCTTGTCGAACACGGCGGCATCGCCGCCGCACATCACGGTCAGCACGCCATTCTCGGCGCCGGCCTGTCCACCCGACACCGGACCGTCGATGAAGCCGAAGCCGCCTTTGGTCGCCGCCGCGTAAAGTTCGCGCGCGATCTCGGCCGAGGCGGTGGTGTGGTCGACGAAGATCGTGCCCTTGCCCATGCCGGCGAAACCGCCGTCGGCGCCGAGCGTGACTTCGCGCAGGTCGTTGTCATTGCCAACGCAGCACATGACGAAGTCCTGGCCGGTCGCGGCTTCCTTCGGCGTCTTGGCCGCCTTGCCGCCGTGCTGCGCGACCCATTTCTCGGCCTTGGCGAAGGTGCGGTTATAGACCGTCACCTCGTGGCCGCCTTTGGCCTTGAGATGGCCGGCCATCGGGTAGCCCATGACGCCCAAGCCCAGAAATGCAACCTTCGCCATCGTGTTTCTCCCTAGAAGTCCGGCCCGGTGCGGCCGCTTTTTGCGAATTCAGGGCGCAATAGGTCATTGCCAAGGCATCGCCGTCAACCACCCTTTGGCCGGCAAGTCGGCCGGATTGACCCGCCCGGGCGCATGCCTATGGTGGCGCCCGGTGGGCTTAAAGGATGACGATCATGGCGGTTTCCAAGGAACAGGTTCTCGGCGCGCTGGCCAAAGTGGCGGCGCCCAATGGCCAGCCTCTCACCGAGGCCGGGGTCCTGTCCGACGTCGTCGTCAGCGACGGCAAGGTGTTCTTTTCCGTGTCGGTCGATGCCGCGACGGTCAAGGCCTGGGAGCCGGTGCGCAACGCCGCCGAGGCGGCGGTGAAGGCCGTTCCGGGTGTGGTGTCAGCGCTGGTCGCCCTGACGGCGGAGCGGGCGGCGGGCGCCTCGCGCGGGCCGCAGCCTTCGCATGGCGCGGGCAACCGCGCCGCCGGGACCCCGGCGCGTCCGGCCGCCGCTGGCCATACCCATGGCCCGCAAGGTCACACGCACGCGCATCCGACCGACAAGGTGCTGCCCGGCATTCCCGGCATCGACGCGGTCATCGCCGTCGCCTCCGGCAAAGGCGGCGTCGGCAAATCGACCACGGCGGTCAATCTGGCGCTCGGCTTGCGCGATCAGGGCCTGAAGGTCGGCATGCTCGACGCCGATATTTACGGACCGTCATTGCCGAAGCTTTTCGCCATCAAGGAAAAGCCGGAGACCGTCGGCGGCACGCGGTTGAAGCCGATTGAACGCTATGGCCTCAAGATCATGTCGATCGGTTTTCTGATCGACGAAGAGACGCCGATGATCTGGCGCGGGCCGATGGTGATCTCGGCGATCACGCAGATGCTGCGCGACGTCGAGTGGGGCAAGCTCGACATTCTGGTGGTCGACATGCCGCCGGGCACCGGCGATGCGCAATTGACGATGGCGCAGCAGGTGCCGTTGAAAGGCGTGGTGATCGTCTCGACGCCGCAGGATCTGGCGCTGCTCGATGCGCGGCGCGGCGTCGCCATGTTCAAGCGCGTCAACGTGCCGGTGCTCGGCGTCGTCGAGAACATGAGCTATTTCCTTTGCCCGGAATGCGGCACGCGCTCGGATATTTTCGCGCATGGCGGCGCGCGCCATGAGGCGGAACGTCTCGGCGTTCCCTTCCTCGGCGAAGTTCCGTTGCACATGACCATCCGCGAAAAGTCAGATGCCGGTCTGCCGGTGGTGGCGACCGAACCGGACGGTCCGCACGCAAAAATCTATCGCGACATCGCCGCCAAGGTTTTGAGCGAAATCAAGGGCGGTGCATCGTCAGGGCGCGCCGCGCCGAAGATCGTCATCGAGGCATAAGGCATTCATTCGCGGCGAATTTGCCATCAATTAGCGTGATGAACGCGCGCAAGCCGCGTATGTGCATGGGCCGCATGCAAGCAATGCAGCCTTGGCGCTGGTCACCGCCGCGTCCGGCGTGCTTTGCACGAGGCGGTTTCGTCGACTCTCGACGATAACACTCACCTGCAAAATCCTGCAAAATCTGGAGTGACACTGAAATGAAACGCCGGCAATTTATTGGCGCGGCAGGCCTTGGCCTGGCCGCGACCGCGATCGCCAAGCCCGCGATCGCGCAATCCAGCCCCGAAGTGAAGTGGCGTCTGACCTCGAGCTTCCCGAAGTCGCTCGACACCATCTACGGCGCTTGCGAAGTGTTCTCCAAGGCGGTCGCCGAAGCGACCGACAACAAGTTCCAGATCCAGACCTTCGCCGCCGGCGAAATCGTCCCCGGTCTGCAGGCCGCCGACGCTGTGCAGAACGGCACCGTCGAAATGGCGCACACCGCGTCCTACTATTATGTCGGCAAGGACCCGACCTTCGCCATGTTCACGGCGCAGCCTTTCGGCCTCAACGCGCGCATGCAGCTGGCGTGGATGGAATTCGGCGGCGCGCAGCAGCTCGCCGACGACTTCTTCAAGAAGTATAACTTCATGTCGATCCCGTGCGGCAACACCGGCACGCAGATGGGCGGCTGGTTCCGCAAGGAAATCACGACCGTTGACGACATCAAGGGCCTGAAATTCCGCATCGCCGGTTTCGCCGGCCAGATCCTCGCCAGGATGGGCGCGGTGCCGCAGCAAGTCGCCGGCGGCGACATCTATCCGTCGCTGGAAAAGGGCACCATCGACGCGGCCGAATGGGTCGGTCCGTACGACGACGAGAAGCTCGGCTTCTACAAGGTCGCCAAGTTCTACTACTATCCGGGCTGGTGGGAAGGCGGCGCCATGCTGCACAACTTCATCAATCTCGATAAGTGGAATGCGCTGCCGAAGAGCTATCAGGCCATCGTCAAGGCCGCCTCGGCGCAGGCGCATAACTGGATGCTGGCCAAGTACGACGCCGGCAACCCGGCCGCGCTCAAGCGTCTCATCGCCGGCGGCGCGCAGTTGCGTCCGTTCCCGCAGCCGGTCATGGAAGCGAGCTACAAGGCGACCACCGACACCTACGCCGAAGTCAGCGCCAAGAACGCCGATTTCAAGAAGGTGCATGACAGCATGGTCGCCTTCCGCGGCGACGAATACCTGTGGTGGCAAGTGGCCGAGCTCGGCTTCGACGCCTTCATGGTGCGCCAGCGCTCGCGCGGTTAACGCGGAATTTACGGCGCTTTTCGACTCAACGGCCTCCGCCCGCACCGACCGGGCGGGGGTCTTTTTCTTTTCTGCAACCGGCTGGATTTTCCCGCGCGATGCGATCATGCTTTCGGTCCGGGTGACCCAAAAGCATTTTCAAACAAAGCAAAGGGAGTAAGCCGATGAAACGCCGACAATTCATCAAAGCCGCCGGTCTTGGCATTGCCGCCAGCGCCGTCGCTGCACCAGCAATCGCGCAGTCGTCGCCGGAGCTGAAGTGGCGTCTGACCGCGAGCTGGCCGAAGTCGCTCGATACTCTGTTCGGCTCCTGCGAAACCTTCGCGAAATATGTGTCGGACGCGACCGACGGAAAATTCCAGATCCAGACCTTCGCCGCCGGCGAAATCGTTCCGGCGCTGCAGACGCTCGACGCGGTGCAGAACGGCACGGTCGAAATGGGGCACACGGCTTATTATTATTACATCGGCAAGGACCCGACCTGGGCGCTGTTCTGCGCCGTTCCGTTCGGTCTCAACGCGCGCCAACAGAATGCTTGGTTCTACGAAGGCGAAGGCCAGAAGCTGATCGACGACTTCGGCAAGAAGTTCAACACCTACAACCTGCTGATGGGCAACACCGGTTGCCAGATGGGCGGCTGGTTCAACAAGGAGATCAAGGAGCCGCACGACCTCAACGGCATCAAGATGCGCATCGGCGGCTGGGCCGGCAAGACATTGCAGAAGCTCGGCCTCATTCCGCAGCAACTCGGCGCCGGCGATATTTATCCGGCGCTGGAGAAGGGCACCATCGACGCGGCCGAGTGGGTCGGTCCGTATGACGACGAGAAGCTCGGTTTCTACAAGGTCGCCAAGTACTATTATTATCCCGGCTGGTGGGAAGGCGGCACGACCAACCACCTTCAGATCAATCTCGATAAATGGAATTCGCTGCCGAAGAACTATCAGGCGATCGTTCGCGCCGCCGCCGGCGCGGTCAATGTCGAGCAGACCGCGCGCTATGACGCGCGCAATCCGCTTGCGCTCAAGCGGCTGGTCGCGAACGGCGTGCAGTTGCGGCCGTTCCCGCAGTCGGTGATGGAGGCGTGTCTGAAAGCATCGAACGAAGTGAACGCGGAGACCTCGGCCACCAACGCCGATTACAAGAAAGTCTGGAATTCGATCGCCGCCTTCCGCGGCGACGAATATCTGTGGTGGCAGGTTGCCGAATTGACCTACGACGCCTTCATGGTGCGCACACGGTCCAACGGTTAACCGGCCACCCGGCGACCAATCAGCAAGCCCGCCCGGAGCGATTCCGGGCGGGTTTTGTTGACTTTGCGGCTCACTATGGCGCTTTCGGCGGCAAAAAAATGCCTCTTACAACTTTCGTCGAAGCGTAGCACACTGGATTTAGGGGGCAGGGTCCGTCATGGTCTTTGCCAAGTGCCCGCGTGGGAATCACGGGTGCGCGGCAGGTGCGAAGGGGCGCCCGCTATAAAATCATCACATGGGAGGATATCCGAATGAAACGTCGTCAATTTATTCAGGCCGCCGGCCTCGGGGTTGCCGCGTCGGCGGTTGCCGCGCCGGCGATCGCGCAGACCATGCCTGAGATCAAGTGGCGCATGCCGACCAGCTGGCCGAAGTCGCTCGACACCTTATACGGCGCGGCCGAACAGATGGCCAAAAACGTCAGCGAAGCCACAGACGGCAAATTCCAGATCCAGGTGTTCGCCGCCGGCGAAATCGTCCCGGGTCTTCAGGTCGTCGATGCGGTGCAGAACGGCACCGTCGAATGCGGTCACACCGCTTCGTACTATTATTTCGGCAAGGACCCGACCTTCGCGTTCGGCACCTCGGTTGCCTTCGGCCCCAACGCCCGCCTGAACCAGGGCTGGTACACGTTGGGCGGCGGCAAGGAAGCGCTCGACGAGTTCTACAAGAAGTACAATCAGATCTCGCTGCTCTGCGGTAACACCGGTTGTCAGATGGGCGGCTGGTTCCGCAAGGAAATCAACACGCTGGATGACCTCAAGGGCATCAAGATGCGCGTTGGCGGCTTCCCGGGCCGCGTGCTGCAGAAGCTCGGCGTCGTGCCGCAGCAGATCGCGGCGGGCGACATCTATCCGGCGCTGGAAAAGGGCACCATCGACGCGGCCGAGTGGGTCGGGCCGTATGACGACGAAAAGCTCGGCTTCTACAAGGTCGCGCCGCATTACTACTACCCCGGCTGGTGGGAAGGCGGTTCGATGCTGTTCTGCATGGTCAATCTCGACAAGTGGAACGCGCTGCCGAAGCACTATCAGGCGATCCTGCAGCAGGCCTCGGCCGCGGCAAACACGTGGTGTCTGGCGAAATACGATCTGGTCAACCCGGCGGCGCTGCGCCGCTTGCTGGCCGGCGGCTCCAAGCTGCACGCGTTCTCGCCGGCGATCATGGAGGCGTGCTACAAGGCCGCCATCGAACTGCACGACGAGATCGCCAAGGAAAACGCCAGCTTCAAGAAGGTCTACGACTCGATGAACACCTTCATGAAGGACGGTTACGCCTGGTCGCAGGTCGCCGAACTGGGCTACGACTCGTTCATGGTGCGCCACAATCGCTCCTGATCGATCGTTCGCGGCGACAGGTTCGCCGCCGCCTGACGCAAACAAAAAACCCCGGAGCGAAAGCTCCGGGGTTTCTTTTTGGATCGATCTTGGCGCCGTTTATTTCGGCGGACCGAAATTCAGTGCCGGCAGATCGATCTGCGGAATTTCGATCTGCACCTTGTTCGGATCGACCGTCGACAAGCCCTTTTTGTAATGCATCACCATCGCCGGGAACGCGATCACCAGGCCGACCATGATGACCTGGATGATCACGAACGGTACCGCCCCCCAGTAAATTTGGCCGGTGGTGACCGGGTCCATGCGCAGACCGGTGACGCGGTCGTTGTAGGGATCCTTCGGCGCCACCGAGCGCAGATAGAAAAGGGCGAAGCCGAACGGTGGATGCATGAACGAGGTCTGCATGTTGACGCCAAGAATGACGCCAAACCAGATCAGATCGATACCGAGTTTCTCGGCCGCGGGTCCGAGCAGCGGAATGACGATGAACGCCAGTTCGAAGAAGTCGAGGAAGAAGGCGAGCACGAACACGAAGGCGTTGACGAAAATCAAGAAGCCGACTTGGCCGCCCGGCAAGGAGGTCAGCAATTCCTCGACCCAGATATGACCACTGACGCCGTAGAAGGTTAGCGAAAACACGCGAGCGCCGAGCAGGATGAAGACCACGAAGGCCGACAATTTAGCGGTCGACTCAACGGCTTGGCGGACAAGATCCCAAGTAAGACGGCGTTTCATGGCGCCGAGGATCAAGGCGCCGGCGGCGCCCATGGCGCCGCCTTCGGTCGGCGTCGCAACGCCGATGAAGATCGTGCCCAGCACCAGGAAGATCAGCGCCAGAGGCGGCACCATGACGAAGGTCGTCTGCTCGGCAATCGACGTCACCAAACGGAAGCCGGTGAACCGTTCCAGGAGTCCGGCGACCGCGGCATAAGCGAGGCCGGACGACAGGGCGGCCAGCAGCAACGCCCAGTTTTGATGTTCGTGATTGTGCAGCCAATACCAAAATCCGAGGAACGGCACGAGCAAGATGACGGTGACCAGAACGTAACGGGTGCCAAGCAGGCGGTTGAACACGGCGCACATGAAGGAGACGACGACGCCGACCGACATTGTGAGAATGACGAAATCGGCGCCACCCTTGACTGTGGTGTCGTTCATGATCGCATAGGCGACGCAACCGGAGAACAGAACCAGCAGGCCGAGTTGCCAGACGCCACGGCTGCCATTCGATTCGCGGAAACCGATCGCTTCAGCCGGCAAGCCCGGCGTTGCTTTCGGATAGGTCATCGTGACGAGAAATATATAGAACGCATAAAGGCCGGCGAGAACGATGCCGGGGACGAATGCGCCTTCGTACATGTCGCCAACCGACTTGCCGAGCTGGTCGGCCATGACGATCAGTACCAGCGACGGCGGAATGATCTGCGCCAGGGTCCCCGACGCCGCGATGACGCCCGAAGCGACGCTGCGGTTATAGCCGTAGCGCAGCATGATCGGCAGCGAGATCAGGCCCATCGAAATCACCGAAGCCGCGACCACACCGGTGGTCGCGGCGAGCAGGGCGCCGACAAAAATGACCGCATAGGCCAGACCGCCGCGCAATGTGCCGAACAATTGGCCGATGGTGTCGAGCAGGTCCTCGGCCATGCCGGATCGTTCAAGGACGAGCCCCATGAAGGTGAAGAATGGAATGGCCAGCAGCGTGTCGTTGCTCATCACGCCGTAGACGCGTTCGGGCAGAGCCTGCAGGAAGTCGGGAACGAACAGGCCGAGCTCGATGCCAAGCAAAGCGAAGATCAGACCGACGGCGCCGAGCGAAAAGGCTGCCGGATAACCGAGCAGAAGAAAGACGACCAGGGAGCCGAACATAATCGGCGCCATGTTATGAATGAGAATAGCTGTCATGGAAGACTCCGGCGGCCGCTGGCGGCGTTCAACGCTTTTCGATGGCTCCGACGATGTGCTCGACTTCGGCGACGAGCGCATCGACCTGGTTTTCGTGCGGGTCCGGAATGAGGTCGCGCATGATGGCAATGCGCTTGATCAATTCAGACACGCCTTGCACCAGCAGGAACGTGAAGCCGAGCAGCACGAGCGCCTTGCTCGGCCACTGCGGCAGGCCGCCGGCATTGCCCGACTGCTCGTTGATCAGCAACGAGCGGTAAAAGAACGGGAAGCCGGTGAGGATCATCACGACTGTCAGAGGGATCAGGAAAAACGCGTGGCCGATCGTGTCGATCCAGTTGCGCACCATCTTTGGCAGCATCTGGTTCACGATATCGATGCGGATGTGCTCATTGGCGAGCAGCGTCCAGGGCGAGCACAGCAGGAACACCATGCTGAACAGAACCCATTGCAGTTCGAGCCAGGAGTTCGACGACGTATCGAATATCTTGCGCACGCTGGCGTTGACCGTCGAGACGATCACGGCGACCAGAATAAGCCAGGCGATGCGCTTGCCGAGCCACGTCGTGACCGCGTCGATCACACGGGTTGTCGGCAGCAACGCTGTCAGCACTGCATCAAGAGTACCCACTTGGAATTCCCCTCTGTGCGGCCAGCGGTTGCCCGCCGGCCGGCATTTATTTTCTTTTTATGCCCCCACGGCCGTGGCCAAGCGGCCACTAAAGCCACCTAATCCGATGGCCCCATTGGCCGTCAATGGTGAAATTGGTCTAGGCGTGCCGGAAAATCAGTCAGATTGGTCGCCCCGGGGCGGCAAGCCGCGCCGGGCACGGAAACCCATGGTTAACGGCTGTTAAACCCCCGGTTAACCCCAGCCGGCTAGATTCGAGCGGTTCACCCCGGGTGAAAATTCCCAGACCCGGCAGACCCGCCGCCCTTTTTGGCGTCGGCACTGGTGAACGCGCGCAAGGTAAAACATGCGGCATCTGACAATCGTCGAGCGATTGATGGCGGCCGTTCTGTTGCCTTTCGGTGCGGTCGTGGCGCTGCCAATGCTGGCGTCGTATGCCGGCGTGGGCGACGCCGTCGGCTTTCAGATCGCGACCGCCGCCGGTATTGCCGGGTTGGCTGCGCTGGCTGTGCGCGCATTGGCGCGGTCGATCGCGCGGCCGATCGCCGAGGTTGCCGCGACGATCGACGCCATTGCTTATGCCGAAATGGCGCAGGCGCCGCTGGCGCCGCCGCGCCGCGGGGAACTTTCCCGACTTCAAGCCGCCACCGAGCGGCTGGCCGAGATTCTGGGCGAACGGCAGCGCCGCGAACTTGTCCACAACGATCTCGACCGCACCTGGCAGGCGGCGCGCCGGCAGCATTTGTCGAGCCTGGCGCATCATGTCGAGCAGGCCACCGAAATTGGCGTTCAGCCGATTGTCAATGGCGCCGCCGCGTTGCAATTCAAAGCCGAGGATATGGTGGCCGCGCTCGACGCGGTGCGCGCGGCTTTCGACGAGACCGCCGCCGCCGCCGAAAGCTCGCGCGCCCTGAACCAGGCCGCCGGCCGGTTGTCCGATCAGGTAACGCAGGCGATCGATGACATTTCGGCCCAGGTCACGCGCGGCAGCAGCCTCGGCCGCGAAGCGGTGGCGCGCGCCAATGCGTCGCGCCGCACCATCGATGCGCTGGCCAAAGCCGCCGATCAGATCGGCGATATCGTCGGCGTCATCAATCAGATCGCGGCGCAAACCAATCTGCTGGCGCTCAACGCCACCATCGAAGCGGCCCGTGCCGGCGAGGCCGGACGCGGCTTCTCGGTGGTCGCCGGCGAGGTCAAGACATTGGCGACGCGCACGGCGGCATCGACGCAACGCATCGGCGTCAAGGTCGCGGAAATCCAGTCGGCCACGCGCGAGGCCGTCGCCGCGCTGTCCGGCATCGCCGAGGCCATCGATCAACTGTCCGGCGTCACCCAATCGGTGTCGGTGGCGATCGCGCAGCAACGCGCCGCGACCGCCGATCTCAGTTACAACGCACGCGAGAACAGCGCCGCCGTCACCGACGTTGCCGCCCGGATGGCGGGCATCGCCGGCATGGTCGAGCGCTCGCGCGCGAGCGCCCAGAATGTGTCCGCCGTCGCCATCGATATGCGGGCGACGTCGCTGAATTTGTGCGGCGAAATCCCCGAGATCGTCCGCAACGCGGTCACCGCCGATCTGCGCGAGCATCCGCGCTACGACGTCGATCTGCGCGCCCGGCTCGATTACAATGAATCGGTCGGCGAAGTCGCTGTGCGCGATATCAGCGAAGGCGGCGCCCGCATCGGTGCAACGCGCGCGTTACAGGCCGGCGCGGAGATCGCTTTGACGTTTCCGGGCATGAAGCCGATCGCGGGAAAAATCATACGCGCCGACGCCGACAATTGCGGCATCAGTTTCGCGCCGTCGCGATTGCGCGCGGAGGAACTGCGCGATCTCGTCACCATGAAAACCCAGGCGGCCTAACTTCGTCGGCGCGTATCAGCCGCCGGTTACGCTCATGTGGCGCGACAGAGCAGGGCGATGCTGACGCCGTTCGATCACGAAATCATGCCCCTTCGGCTTGCGGCTGATGGCGTCGTCGATCGCGGCATGAACCAGATCGTCACTTTCCGACGCGCGCAGCGGCGCGCGCAGGTCGGCGGCGTCTTCCTGGCCGAGGCACATATAAAGAGTCCCCGTGCAGGTGATGCGCACGCGGTTGCAGGACTCGCAGAAATTATGGGTCATCGGCGTGATGAAGCCGAGCCGTCCGCCGGTCTCCTTGACGCGCACATAACGCGCCGGTCCGCCGGTCTGGTAATCGATATCGTCGAGCGTGTAGCGTTCGGAAAGCTTGGCCCGCACCATCGACAGCGGCAGGTACTGGTCGAGCCGGTCCTCGCCGATCTCGCCGAGCGGCATCACTTCGATCACGGTGAGATCCATGCCGCGGCCATGCGCCCAATCCATTAGCCCGGCGATCTCGTTCTCATTGACGCCCTTGAGCGCGACCGCGTTGATCTTGACCGCGAGCCCGGCCGCCTGCGCCGCGTCGATGCCGGTCATGACCTTGCCGAGGTCGCCCCAGCGGGTGATGGCGCGGAATTTGTCCGGATCGAGCGTATCGAGCGACACGTTGATGCGTTCGACGCCATGGCCTTTGAGTTCGGCGGCGTATTTTTCCAGTTGCGAGCCGTTGGTGGTGAGGGTCAGTTCCTTGAGCGCGCCGCTCTTGAGGTGGCGCGATAGCGAGGCGACGAGCGTCATGATGCCGCGGCGCACCAGCGGTTCGCCGCCGGTGAGGCGCAGCTTGTTGACGCCCTTGGCGACAAAGGCGCTGCACAGACGGTCGAGTTCCTCGAGGCTGAGCAGATCGGCCTTCGGCAGGAAGCTCATGTGCTCCGACATGCAATAGACGCAGCGAAAATCGCAGCGGTCGGTGACAGAGACACGCAGATAAGTGATGGCGCGCGCAAACGGATCGACCAGCGCGCGCGGCTGCGCCTTGGCGACATCGATGGTGGACGTGATTGGTATGTGTGCCATCGGTCATCCCAGGCCGGGTGCGCCCAGCAAACAAAGCCAGGCGGAGCGCAAACGGATCAGCTTGTTCACTTTATATAGGAAGTGTGGCCGATCTTGACCATAGCGTCTAGCTCGGCTGCGCCGCCGATAAATCTCAGGTTGGAACCGAAAGACGCCAGATTACTGGCGCGGCGGGGCCGGCCAGGGCGCTGCGGGAGCCGCTTGCTGGGCAGGCGCCGGCGCGGCGGGCGCGCTGGCAGGGGCGCGAGCCGCCGCCGGTTTGGCCGCAGGCTTCGCAGCCGGCTTGGCGGCCGGCTTCTTGGCCGCCGGTTTTGCGGTCGCCTTCGGCGCCGGCGGTGCCGGCGTCAGTTCGACCATCACCGGATTCGGCCGCATCTGCGGCGGATTGCCGGACTGTGTGACCGGTTCGAGTGTTTCGGATTCCGGCTGGTAGCCGTTGAGCACAAACGTCACGGTGAGCGGCGCATCGACCGGCAAAGCGAGAGCGCACGGCGTGCGGCAACTCTGGCCGTTCGAGGTCTTGGCCTCGGCGCCCGGCGGTTCGGATTCAAAACGGACCGTGTCGGCGTAGGGGGCTGGCTTCAACGCGTCGAGACTCATCCAGTCCGGAGTCGATGAACATGCGCCCAGCGCCAGTGTGCCACCGACAATCGCGATCACTCGATACATCATTTTAACCAGGTCCACTCAAACGATTGAGGCGACAAGCCGAGGGATGGCATTAAGCCTTTTAAGTAGATTACGGGCACAGCCATGGCTAGGCAACAAGCGGCGCGCCGTTAACCTTACCGCGTTAACCATAAATGCGGCGGACGCGGTCAGTTCGCGAATGAAATGCCGGCAATTTGGTCCGGCAGTTGCGCGAAGTGGCTGATCAATCGGTCAGGGCCGTATTCGGATACAGGCCGCTCGCTATAACCGAAATCGACCGCGATCACCGGAATGCCGGCGGCGCGGGCGGTTAGAATGTCGGTCTCGGAATCGCCGACCATGATCGACTGCCGGACATTGCCGTCGGCGGCCGCGATTGTGCGGCGAAGAATTTCCGGGTCCGGTTTCTGAATGCCGAAAGTATCCTGGCCGCAAATCGCCACGAAGCGGTCAGTGAGTTTCAATTCGTTCAGCAGCAACACCGAGAGATGCTCGAGCTTGTTGGTGCAGACTGCCAATCGACAGCCGCGCTCTTCCAGTATGTCGAGCGCCTCGATCAATCCGGGGAACGGCCGTGAATGCACCGCCACGTTGTCGGCATAGTAAGCGATGAAATCGGTGAACATGCGATCGAGCGTGCGATCGTCGACGACGCGGCCGTCGGCTTCGATGCCGCGCGCGATCATCAATTTGGCGCCGCCGCCGACGAAGTTGCGTGCGGTTGCGTAGGGCACCGGTGCCATGCCCTCGCGCGCCAGCACGACATTGAGCGTGGCGACCAGATCGGGCGCGGTTTCGACCAATGTGCCGTCGAGATCGAAAATGATCGTGGCGGCGGATTTGCCGGCGGGTTGACGAGCGGACATGCAGCGATCGCTAACCGGCGGCCGCCGGCGGCGCAAGGCTATTTCGCGCTTAACTGACCGGCATTTTCGGCTATTCACGCCAACGGATCGGCGCTAGATAGGCCTGCCGCCAGTTCCGGAATGCAATTCCACAATCGAAGGCGAGGATGTCAGCGTTGCCCCTGGATGCCGATGCTCAGAAGCGCGCCGCCGCCGCCCGCGCGGTCGATTTCGTCACGCCGGGGATGCGACTCGGTTTGGGGACCGGCTCGACCGCGAAGCATTTCGTCGATCTGATCGGTGAACGCGTCCGCGCCGGCCTCGACATCGTCGCCGTGCCGACGTCGGAGGCGACCCATTCCCAGGCTTTGGCTTGTGGCATCAGGTTGACGACCCTCGACGAGACGCCGGAGCTTGATCTGACGGTGGACGGCGCCGACGAGATCGCGCCCGACATGAGCCTTATCAAAGGCGGTGGCGGCGCGCTGTTGCGCGAGAAAATAGTAGCGGCGGCGTCGGCGCGGATGCTCGTGATCGCCGACGAGAGCAAATGGGTGGCGAAGCTCGGCCAGTTTCCGCTGCCAATCGAGGTGACCCCGTTTGGCTTTACCGCGACGTTGCGGGCAGTGGATAAGGCCATCGCCGGTATTCAGCCCAGTGGCGCGCTCCAGCTGCGGTTGGCTAAAGACGGCCATGCTTTCGTCACGGATGGGGGGCACTGGATAATCGACGCCCAACTCGGCCGGATTGACGATCCGGCGGCCATGGCGCATGCGCTGTCTGCTATCCCGGGGGTCATGGAGCATGGGTTGTTTGTCGGGATGGCGGGAATCGCCATTATCGGTGGGCTTGCCGGCGTCCGAATCGTCGAGCGGACCTGATTTTTGAACCATATGGAGTGACGACTATGACTTTCATGCAGACAACCCGGCGCGCCATGCAATTGGCCCTGGTTGGCGCGGCGTTGGCGTCCTCGCTTCCCGCCTTGGCCGCGCCGCCGACCCCGGCCGCCATCGCCACCGCCGGCGAGATCGTGAAACTTAGTGGCGCGACCTCTTTGTTCACCAGTCTCGTTCCCGGCGTCATCGAGCAGTCGAAAATTCTGTTTCTGCAACAGAATCCCGGTTTGGCCGGCGATCTCAACGTTATCGCCACCAAGATGCGCGCCGATCTGGCGCCGCGTCTCAACGAACTCGCCGCCGAAGTGGCAAAGATCTACGCCGAACACTTCACCGAGCAGGAGCTGAAGGATCTGCTCGCATTCTATAGTTCGCCGGTCGGCAAAAAATTTGTCGTCGAACAGGCTGTGGTCGTCAATTCAAGTTTGAAGTTCGCGCAGGATTGGGCCAACAAGCTGTCCGACGAAGTCACCGAAAAGATGCGTGACGAGCTGAAGAAAAAGGGCCACGCGCTTTAGGCGGTGGTTTGAGGCGCGGCCGATGGCAAAAAGCGATGTCGATCTTTTCGTCATAGGCGCGGGCTCCGGTGGCGTGCGGGCCGCGCGCATTGCGTCGAGTTATGGCGCGCGCGTGATGGTGGCGGAGGAATTCCGCGTGGGCGGCACCTGCGTGATCCGGGGCTGCGTACCCAAGAAGCTTCTCGTTTACGCGTCGCGCTTCGGCCATGAATTCGAGGACGCCGCCGGCTTCGGCTGGAGTGTGCCTGTCGCGCCGACCTTCAGTTGGCAGACCTTGATCGCCAACAAGGACCGCGAGATCGATCGGCTGGAAGCGGCCTATGTCTCGACGCTCGAGCGTTTCAAGGTCGAGATCGTGCGGGCCCGCGCGGTGATCGAGGATGCGCATACGATACGGCTTTCCACCGGCGCGCGGGTGCGGGCTGAGGCGATCCTGATTGCGACCGGCGGTTGGCCGCATATGGGCCCGAACATTCCGGGTCTCGAACATGTCATTTCGTCGAATGAAGCCTTCCATCTCACCGAATTGCCTAAGCGCATCGTCGTTCAGGGCGGCGGCTACATCGCGGTGGAATTCGCCTGCATCTTCGCCGGCCTCGGCAGCGAGGTGACCCTTGTCTATCGCGGCGAGAATATTTTGCGCGGCTTCGACGACGACATTCGCGAGCACCTGCGGTTGGAGATGGAGACGCGCGGAATCAAAGTGCTGTGCGGTCACACGGTCGATGCCGTTGAGAAAGCCGGCGACGAATTCTCGGTCAAACTTTCGGACGGCACCGCGATCGCCGCCGACAAGGTGATGTTCGCCATCGGCCGCCGGCCGAACATCATGGGCATCGGTTGCGAGGCGCTGAAGATCGATTGTCATGAACACGGCGGCATTCAGGTCGACGACTATTCGCGCACCTCGGTGCCGAACATCTACGCCGTTGGCGATGTCACCAACCGAGTGAATCTCACGCCGGTGGCGATCCGCGAAGGCCACGCCTTTGCCGATACGCTTTATGGCGGCAAGCCGACCAAGGTCGATCACCACAATGTGCCGACGGCCGTGTTCTCGGAGCCGGAGCTTGGCGTGATCGGGTTGACGGAAGCACAGGCGCGGGCCGAATTCGACACCGTCGATGTCTACAAGACCAGCTTCCGGCCGATGAAGGCGACCTTGTCCGGCCGCGCCACCCGGGTGTTCATGAAGCTTCTGGTCGATGTCGCATCCGACCGGGTGGTCGGTTGCCATATTGCCGGACCGGACGCCGGCGAATTGATCCAGGTGATCGGCATTGCCGTCAAAATGGGGGCCACCAAGGCCGATTTCGACGCCACAATGGCCGTTCACCCGACCATGGCCGAGGAACTGGTCACCATGCGGGAGCGGGCGGCGCGCTATACACGGGCGGCCGCGGCCGAATAGCCTTAACCGCTACCGTCCGAAAAACTGGCATCCGACGCCGGGTTTCGTATATAACCCCCGAAACTCGTTGGAGTATTGGTGATGCCTGAGCGTTGGACGCCCGATAGTTGGCGCAAAAAGCCGGTTCTGCAGGTGCCGGAATACCCTGATATGCAGGCTTTGGCCGATACCGAAAAGCAGCTGGCGACATTTCCGCCGCTGGTTTTCGCCGGTGAGGCGCGCAACCTGAAGAAGGCGCTTGGCCGCGTCGCGCTGGGCGAGGCCTTCCTGTTGCAGGGCGGCGATTGCGCCGAAAGCTTCGCCGAGCACGGCGCCAACAACATCCGCGATTTCTTCCGCGTCTTTTTGCAGATGGCGATCGTCCTGACATATGCCGGCGCCTCGCCGGTGGTGAAGGTCGGCCGCATTGCCGGCCAGTTCGCCAAGCCGCGCTCGTCCGGCACCGAAAAGCGCGACGGCGTCGAACTGCCGAGCTATCGCGGTGACATCATCAACGACATCGCCTTCACCAAGGAAGCGCGCATCCCCGATCCGCGCCGCCAGGTCGAAGCCTATCGTCAGTCGGCGGCGACGCTGAACTTGCTGCGCGCTTTCGCCAAAGGCGGCTACGCCAGCGTCGAGAACGTGCATCAGTGGATGCTGCAGTCGGTCAGCGACAGTCCGCAGTCGAAGGCGTACTCGGATCTCGCCGATCGCGTCTCCGGCGCGCTCGATTTCATGCGCGCCTGCGGCCTGACCTTCGCAGTCGACTCGACGCTCGGCACCACCGATTTCTACACCAGCCACGAAGCGCTACTGCTCGGCTATGAGCAGGCCTTCACCCGCATCGATTCGACGACCGGCGACTGGTATGCCACCTCCGGCCACATGATCTGGATCGGCGACCGTACGCGCCAGCACGATCACGCCCATATCGAATGGGCGCGCGGCATCAAGAATCCGATCGGTTTGAAGTGCGGCCCGTCGCTGAAAGCCGACGATCTGCTGCGCCTTGTCGACATTCTCAATCCCGACAACGAGCCGGGCCGTCTGACCTTGATCGGCCGCTTCGGCGCCGAGAAAGTCGGCGATCATCTTCCCGCGCTGGTGCGTGCGCTCAAGCGCGAGGGCAGGATTGTACTGTGGTCGTGCGATCCGATGCACGGCAACACCATCACCTCGGCGTCCGGATACAAGACTCGGCCGTTCGATCTGATCCTGAAAGAGGTGCGCGCGTTCTTCGACGTGCACGCGGCCGAAGGCACCTATGCCGGCGGCGTGCATCTGGAAATGACCGGGCAGAACGTCACCGAGTGCACCGGCGGCGCGCGCGCCATTTCGGATGCCGATCTCAACGACCGCTATCACACGGTCTGCGATCCGCGGCTCAATGCCGAGCAGGCCATCGACATGGCCTTCCTGCTGTCCGACCTGTTGCGGAAAGAGCGTTCGGCCAAGCCAATCCAGGCGGCGTCCGGCCTGTAAGTGCGGCCAAATCTGCGGGGTCTTATCCGCCCCGCAGACGAGCCTTGCGCGCGGGCCTATTGCCGGCTGTGTTGGCGAGGCAGTAGAGAATCCATATGAATAACCGTCCCGCCGACAAACTGGCGATTTGCTGCGCGCAGCTCAACTCGACCGTCGGCGACATCGCCGGCAATGCCGGGAAGGTGCGCCGCGCCCGCGACATCGCCGCGCAGCAGGGCGCCGATCTCGTCGTCTTCCCCGAACTGTTCATCGCCGGCTATCCGCCGGAAGACCTCGTGCTCAAGCCTGCCTTTCAGGCGGCCTGCCGGGCCGAGATCGAGAAGCTTGCGCGCGAAACCGCGTCGGGCGGCCCGGCGCTTCTGGTCGGCACGCCCTGGGTCGAAGGCGGCAAGCTCTACAACGCGGTAGCGCTGCTCGATGGCGGCGCGATCGCCGCGCTGCGCTTCAAGGTCGATCTGCCGAATTACGGCGTGTTTGACGAAAAGCGCGTCTTCGCCGCCGGACCGATGCCAGGCCCGGTCAATTTCCGCGGCGTGCGGCTTGGCGTGCCGATCTGCGAGGACATCTGGGGCTCGGACATCGTCGAATGTCTGGCCGAGACCGGCGCCGAAATTTTGGTGGTGCCGAATGGCTCGCCGTACTGGCGGCAGAAGGGCGACGTGCGCCTCAACATCGCGGTCGCCCGCGTCACCGAGCAGGGCCTGCCGACCATTTATGTCAACCAGATCGGCGGTCAGGACGAATTGATTTTCGACGGCGTCTCGTTCGGCCTGCATGCCGATTGCTCGCTGGCGTTCCAGCTTGGCGCCTTTGAAGAAACCATCGTCACCACGCAATGGGCGCGTCGCGGCGGCGCGTGGACTTGCGAAAACGGTCCGATGGTGCCCGCTGTGGAGGCCGAACGCGCCGATTACGCGGCCTGCGTCCTGGGCCTGCGCGACTACGTCAACAAAAACGGATTTCCCGGCGTCGTCATCGGCCTGTCCGGCGGCATCGACTCCGCATTATGCGCGGCGATGGCGGTCGATGCGCTCGGCGCCGAGCGCGTTCGCTGCATCATGCTGCCGTATAAATTCACCGCGCAGGAATCGCTCGACGATGCCGGGGCCTGCGCCAAGGCGCTGGGCGTCGCCTACGAGATCATGCCAATCGCACCGGCGGTCGAGGGTTTGGAAAAGGCGCTGGCATCGGCTTTCGCCGGCAAGCCGCGCGACGTTACCGAGGAAAATCTGCAGGCGCGCGCGCGCGGCACGATCCTGATGGCGATTTCCAACAAGTTCAATCTGATGGTTGTGACCACCGGTAACAAATCGGAAATGTCGGTCGGCTACGCCACGCTGTACGGCGACATGAACGGCGGCTTCAACCCGATCAAGGATCTCTACAAGAGCGAAGTGTTTCGCCTGTCGCGCCTGCGCAACGAGTGGAAGCCGACCGATGCGCTCGGGCCGGACGGCGTTGTCATTCCGGAAAACATCATCACCCGGCCGCCGACGGCGGAATTGCGTGAGAACCAGAAAGACGAGGATTCGCTGCCGCCTTATCATGTGCTCGATGCCATCCTGGAGCGGCTGGTCGAGCGCGAGGAGCCGATTTCGGTCATCGTCGCCGCGGGTTTTGCGCGCGACACCGTGGTGCGCATCGAACGCATGCTCAATATTGCCGAATACAAAAGGCGGCAGGCCGCGCCGGGCGTTAAGGTGACGCTGAAAAACTTCGGTCGCGACCGCCGTTATCCGATCACCAACCGTTTCCGCGATCCCGGCACGCCGCTGCCGGCACCGGACGCCTCGCTCGTCACCGGACAGCCGGTGAAGACCGAAGCCTTCGATTTTTAAGCTCTGCTTCCGATCGGCTTTTCTAACTTGTCATCACCGGGCTTGTCCCGATGATCCCGCTTAGGGACGCACTGTGCCCGCCTAAGCGGGATGCCCGGGTCATAGGCGCGCGAAGCGACGCCGTTCTTCGAACGGCTAAGCCCGGCCATGACAAGCGTGGCGCTTTACCTTGTCGGCAAAAACGTCGGCCCGACCGTGCGCACGTCACGCTTGGCATCGGTCGCGGCCGGCGCCTGCGCGGCGGGCTGAGCTTGCTGAACCGCCGCCGGTGCATTCGCCGGCGCGCGCGCGCGGATCGGCTTTCCGTCGGCGCCGATGCGCGGCTGCGATAACTGTTTGGCGTTCTGCTCCGTCACCACCACGTCGCCGGGCGCGACGGTATCGTCGCCGCCGAGCGACTTGAGGGCGGTGGCCCAGCTTTCGCCCGGTTTCCGGCAACCACAGGCCGGCGTCATCGCCTTGCGGTAAGCGAAGGCGTTGGGCAGTTCGGTATAGGGCCGGCCGCTGAGCGACACGGCCTGCGACACTTCCTCGCCGGGGTTATGATAAGCGTAGAGCGCGACTTCCGCCGCCGGGCACATGCGCTGGCAGGCCTGCTCGTCATCGCGAAAGCGATCCTGCGTTGTCGCGAATGATATCGGGAAATAATAGCCGTCACAGGACCGCACGCAGATGGTGCGGAAGGTGCTGCCCATCGGCCCGGCCGGCGTCGAGAATATTCCGTTATTGCCGCCATTGCCGCTGAACAGGCGATCGAAGAACCCGCCTTGCTGGCCTTGCAGCGCCGCCGAACGGTATTGCGCGCCGCAATTGTTCTCGCCGAGCGAAATCAGCACGGACTGGCGTTGCGCGGCGCGTTCGGCGGTGCCGCCATTGAGCTGCTCGAATTCGATTTGCATGCGCTCAAGCGTCGAGCGCTGCTGATCGATTTGCCGGTTGATCGCGCCGCACTGTGGCGGCGGCTGGCTGAAGATCGAGAAGAAACCGGAGTTTTCGCAATTGCTGCGGCGGCCTTGTTCGATGATCCGGTCGACTTCGTTCTGCTGCCGGTTGAGCGCATCCTCGGCGCGCTTGATGCGGTCGGCGCGCGCCGGATCGCCATTGCCGCGGTCGATCGCGGTGAGTTGCGCCTCGAGCCGCTGGCAGGTCGGGCTCGCCGATGGCGCCTGCGCCCAAGCGGCGCCGGCGGTCATCAGCGCGACCAGGGTCGCGGCGGTCAATGGGATCGATGGTCGTCTCATGGCACGCATTCTAGGTCCAAAAAGGTGGTCTTGCGAGACTGTCAGTGCGCCCGCGCATGCTCCGATCGCAGATTCCAGAGCACACCGGCAATGATAATCAGGGCCCCGATCAGGACGAAATAATCGAGGCTTTCGCCGTAGAACGCCCAGCCGACCACCGCGATCAAAGGGATACGCATGAAATCCAGCGGCACGACCAGGGTGGCATCGCCCGCGCGGAAGGCATTACTAAGGCAGTAATGCGACGTCAGGCCTGCGACGCCGACGCCGATTGCGGGCAGAATGTGGCTGATGTGCATATGAACGAATTTGCTTGGGTCGCTGCCGATCAGCGATAGCGGAAACTGGATGACCGCCATCCAGAAAATGATGGCGAAGGTAGTTTCGGTCGATGTCAGCTTCTTGGTGGCAATCATGGTGATGGCGTAGCCGAAGGCGGCCAGCAGCACGAGTACGGCGCCCGGATTGAAGTCGGCGATGCCCGGCCGCAGGATGACCAGCACGCCGATCAGGCCGAAGACGACGACGCCGAACCGGCTTGGCGTCATTTTTTCGGCCAGGAGCCAAACCGCCAATAGCGCGGTCCACGCCGGCATGGTGAATTCAAGTGCGAATACCATGGCCAGCGGCAGCATGGTGAGGCTGAGCGCCCAGGCGAATTGCGCCGCGTAGTGCACGCAGTTGCGTAGCGCGTGCAGACCCAGGCGGTGCGGCCGTGTCAGCAGCCGCAGTTCCGGGCGCAACGCTAAAAGCACGAGCAGGACCAGAAGCGCGACGCCGCTGCGAATGGCAAGAATCTCGAAGATACTCATGCCGCCGCGCGACAATTCGCGGATCGACACCGCCATCACCGAAAACGATAACAGGGCCCCGACCATCCAGAGGACGACGCGGGCAAGCTTGGATGTGGTCACGGGTCTATTCGCAAATCGTTGAAAGGGTGGGCGGCATTTCGCCGGCCGGGTCTAGCAGGCCGGCAACCTCGCGTCACTCCGCATCGGGCTGGTTCTCCGGCCGTGCCTTGTCGAACGCCTGCAGCTTCAGGCAGGCGGCATCGACGGCGACGATCTTCGGAAATTTGTCGAGTGGAACCTTGAGCCGGCGGGCATTGTAGACCTGCGGCACCAGGCAGATATCGGCGAGCGTGACATGCGCGCCGCAGGCGTAGGGCCCCGGCTTCATCATGGCTTCGAGCGCGGTGAAGCCCTCGATCACCCAATGATGGTACCAGGCGTCGATCTCCGGTTGCTCGTGCTTGAGCGTGCGTTTGAGATATTGCAGCGCAATGAGATTGTTGAGCGGATGAATATCGCAAGCGATCAACTGCGCGATGGCGCGCACTTTGGCGCGCTCAAGCGCATCGGCCGGCAGCAGCGGCCGTTCGGGATTGATCTCGTCAAGAAATTCGATGATAGCAAGCGATTGGGTGAGCACTTCGCCGCTCGACAGCTTCAGCGCGGGAACCCGCATCTGCGGATTGACCGCCTTGAATTCCGGCGCGCGCTGATGGCCGCCGTCCTTGGTAAGATGGATGGAGACCATCTCATAGGGCAGGCCCTTGAGATTGAGCGCGATCCGCACACGGTAGGCAGCGGACGAACGGAAATAGGAATAGAGCTTCACAAATGTACCCCGGGCTATAGCGGCAGGCTGAAAGCAGGCTATCCGGGATTGCCGCCTTTGGCGATATCGCTGGCGATCAGCGCGGCGTGCTCGATCAGTTTGTTCAGCGCGCGGCCCAACGCGGCGCGGTCGGCGGGCTCGACGATTTCCATCAGTTGCCGGGCGAATTCGAGCGCGCTGGGGGCAAGGTCGCTGTAGATATCGCGCCCGGCAGGCGTCAGCGACAGGAACGCCTCGCGCAAATCGTCGCGATTGGCGCGCCGGACGACGAGCTTGCGTCGTTCCAGCATGGCGACCGCGCGCGATACCTTGGTCTTGTGCATATGGCTGTGAATGCCGATCGCCTTGGCGGTCATCATGCCGAATTGGCCCAATGTCACCAGGACTCGCCATTCCGGCACGCCGATGCTGTAGCGCTCGGCGTAAATCCGCGACAGCGCGGTCGACACGATGTTGGCGCAGACGTTGAGCCGGTAGGGCAGGAACTCTTCCAGCTTTAGCGCCGCATCCGCAGTGCCCGGTTGGGCGGGCATTGCTGGAGCGGTTGGGTCGGTCATCGCTGGGGCTGCCGCGTTCTCCCGCGTGGGCAGGCCAAATTTGGCGGCTGCCGTCGCGCATAAGTTAACTTTGGACGAAACTCCGTTCAGGTGCAACTATAGTTTGGAAGCCTTCTAAGGATTGGTATGGCGGCGATACGGCGGGAATCGGTGCTGGAATCGGTCTCATAGGGCGGCGGCGGCGGAGCATTGACCATGGTTTCAATGGCAACTAATTTGTTCGAATTAGTCTTATGAGCGGGAGGCGAGCGCGATGGCGTCGGCATACATGTCGGGCTTCGGCAACAGTTTTGAGACCGAGGCGCTGCCCGGGGCGCTGCCGGTCGGGCGCAACTCGCCGCAGAAGTGCGATTACGGCCTCTATGCCGAGCAATTGTCCGGCTCGGCCTTCACCGCGCCGCAGGCGTCGAACGAACGCTCCTGGCTCTATCGCATCCGGCCGACCGTCCGGCACTTCGGCCGCTTCCAGCGCGTCGACCAAGGCCACCTCCGCACCGCGCCGGTGCGTGAGGATGGCAATGTGCCGATCGGGCCGATGCGCTGGGGGCCGGTGCCGATGCCGCCGGACAAGGTGACGTTCGTAACCGGGCTGCGCACCATCACCACCGCGGGCGATGCCGAATCCCATGCCGGCATGGCCAGCCATTTGCTGTTCATCACCGCTTCGATGACGCGCGAGCACATCTGCAATTCCGATGGCGAATTCCTGATCGTCGCGCAGCAGGGAAAAATCCGCTTCCGCACCGAATTCGGCGTCATCGATATCGAGCCCGGCGAAATCTGCATCATCCCGCGCGGCGTCATCTTTCGCGTCGAGCTGATCGACGGACCGGCGCGCGCCTATGTCTGCGAAAACTATGGCGGCGGTTTCACCTTGCCGGACCGCGGGCCGATCGGCGCCAACTGTCTGGCCAATCCGCGCGATTTCCTGACGCCGGTCGCGGCCTACGAGGATGTCGAGGGGCCGCACACTTTGTTCGTGAAGTGGGGCGGTGAGTTGCACAAGACGCAAGTGTCGCAATCGCCGCTCGACGTCGTCGCCTGGCACGGCAATTATTATCCGTACAAATACGATCTGCGGCGCTATTCGCCGGTCGGTGCCATTTCGTTCGACCATCCCGATCCGTCGATCTTCACCGTGTTGACCTCGCCATCGGAAACGCCCGGCACCGCCAATATCGACTTCGTGATTTTCCCCGAGCGCTGGATGGTGGCCGAGAACACGTTCCGGCCGCCTTGGTATCATCGCAACATCATGTCGGAGTTCATGGGTCTGGTGTACGGCGTCTATGACGCTAAACCGGAGGGCTTCGTGCCGGGCGGCTTCAGCCTGCACAACCAGATGCTGCCGCATGGACCCGACAGCGACGCCTTCGAACATGCCAGTAATGTCGAGTTGAAGCCGGTCAAGCTGACAAACACGCTCGCCTTCATGTTCGAAACGCGCTATCGCCAGCGCGTCACCCAATATGCGGGCTCGCTCGATACCTTGCAGGACAATTACGCGGATTGCTGGAGCGGGCTGAACAAGCATTTCGATCCGAACCGGCGCGAGCCCAGGTGACGGGCGCAGCGCCGATGCCATTGCGTGTATCGTTCTCCGGCGCCGCTCATGGCGGATGGCGGGTCACGCAATCCGTGCCGGTCAGCGGCGAGGGACTGCCTGACGCGTCGTATGTGGCAATCTCGGAAGGGCAGGCTGCGCCTGCAGGGGGCGCTCTATGGACCGTGAGCGGCGTCACCAGTAATCTGCGCTACACCACGACCGAGGAGAAATCCCGGCTGGCGTCGATGTCGGCGCCGCTGGGGCGCGCGGAGGCGACGCGGGCGGCGCTTATCCCGATTCGGAAAAGCGCTGTCTGGTGGGAACTCGGGCAGGATGAGCGACGGAAGATATTCGAGGAGCGTTCCCGCCATATCGGCATCGGCATGGACTATCTTCCCGCGGTCGCTCGGCGTCTGCATCATTGCCGCGATCTCGCCGAGCCGTTCGATTTCCTGACCTGGTTCGAATTCCCGGTCAGCGCCGAATCCGATTTCAATCATATGGTCGAGCGACTGCGCGCGACCGAGGAGTGGCGCTACGTGGTACGAGAGATTGACATCCGGCTGACCAGATCGGCGAGTGAAGGAACACCATCATGAAACTGGCCTCGCTCAAAGGCGGCCGCGACGGCCGTCTAGTCGTCGTGTCGAAGGATCTGACGCGCTGCATCGGCGTCGGCGGCGTGGCGCCGACCATGCAGGCGGCGCTCGACAATTGGGAGGTGCTGGCGCCGGCGCTTTCCGCCGTCGCCGCGGGTCTCGAGCGGGGCGAGGGCGACGTGCAAGCCTTCGATCCGCGTCAGTGCGCCGCGCCTTTGCCGCGCGCCTATCAGTGGCTCGACGGCTCCGCCTACGTCAATCATGTCGCGCTGGTGCGCAAGGCGCGCGGCGTCGACATGCCGGCCTCGTTCTGGACCGACCCGCTGATGTATCAGGGCGGTTCCGACGTCATGCTGGGGCCGTGCGACTCCATTCCGCTGGCCGAGGAGGCCTGGGGCATCGATCTGGAAGCCGAGGTGGTCGTCATCCTGGGTGACGTGCCGATGGGAGTCAGCCGCGACGAAGCGGCCAAGGCGATCAAACTCATCATGCTGGTCAATGACGTGACCCTGCGCAACTTGACCGGACCGGAACTTGCCAAGGGTTTCGGCTTCGTCCAGTCGAAGCCGGCCTCAGCCTTTACACCGGTTGCGGTGACGCCGGACGAACTGGGCGCAGCCTTCGACGGCGCCAAGGTCAAGCTGCCGCTCTTGTCCTTCGTCAACGGCCAGCCATTCGGCAGGCCGAATACCGGCGACGACATGACCTTCGACTTCCCCACCTTGATCGCGCATGCGGCGAGAACCCGCGCGCTTGCCGCCGGCACTATTCTTGGCGCCGGCACCGTATCCAACCGCGATGCCGATGGCGGCGCCGGCAAGCCGATCGCCGAAGGCGGGCACGGCTATTCCTGTATCGCCGAGCTGCGCACCGTCGAGACGCTGCAACAGGGCAAACCGGTGACGCCGTTCCTCAAATACGGCGACCGCGTCCGCATCGAAATGCGTGATGCGCAAGGCCAATCCATATTCGGCGCCATCGATCAGGATGTGGTAGGCTACCAGCGTAGCTGAAGAGGGACTGGTAATGCCGCTGAAGGGTTTTGCTTCCACCGCCGATCTGGGCGAGAAGAAAGTCTCGTTCGACACGCTGGGTCCTGGGCTCTACGCCTACACTGCCGAAGGCGACCCGAACTCCGGCGTCATCGTCGGCGACGACTCAGCGATGGTGATTGACGCGCAGGCGACCCCGGCCATGGCCGAGGAGTTGATCGCCCGCGTCGCCAAGGTCACCGACAAGCCGATCAAATATGTGCTGCTGACGCATTATCACGCGGTGCGCGTGCTGGGCGCCTCGGCCTTCAAGGGCGCCGAGATCCTCGCTTCCGATACCGCGCGCGCCATGATCGTGGAGCGCGGCCAGCAGGACATGGAATCCGAGATCGGCCGCTTTCCGAGGCTGTTCCGCGCGGTTGAGACCATTCCCGGTCTGACATGGCCAAGCATTACTTTTCCCGATCAGATGTCGGTCTTCCTCGGTCGCCGCGAAGTGCGGATCATGCATATCGGCCGCGGCCACACCGCTGGCGATGTCATCGCCGCGGTGCCCGACGCTGGCGTCGTATTTTCGGGCGACCTCGTCGAGTACAAGTCTGCCTGTTACTGCGGCGACGCGCATTTCACCGATTGGCCGGCGACATTGTCGCGCCTTGCGGCGCTGAACGCGAACGCGCTGGTGCCCGGCCGTGGCGCGGCGCTGACCACGCCGCAACTGGTCGCCGAGGGCATCGAGATGACCAGCGACTTTATCTCGACGCTATATACTTCGGTCAGCGACAGCGTCGCCAAGGGGCGCTCACTGAAGGACGCCTTCGACTTCGCCCGGCTGGCGATGGACCCGAAATTCAAGACCTTCGCGATCTATGAGCATTGCCTGCCGTTCAACGTCGCCCGCGCCTATGACGAGGCGCGCGGCATCGAATGGCCGGTGATCTGGACGGCGCAACGCGACCGTGAATTGTGGGCAGCGCTCCAAGGTTAGGTCTGACCGGAAATCTTGGGAACTTGCCCGCTAAAGCCGATGTTTATCCCCTATACGGCGCTCGCTCGCCTGATAGTCTGTTCGTAGCCGTCCGTACGAGGCGGCGTCTAACAATGCATCAGGGGGGCCGCATCATGGCTATGAATTCAAACCGTCACTATATCCCGGCGCTCGGGCCGCTTTATGCGAAATTCGATTCCTGCGCGTTGCCGATGCTGCGCATCGTGATGGGTTTGATCCTGATCCCGCACGGATGCCAGAAGGCCTTCGGTTTGTTTGGCGGCGCAGGCTTTGCGCGCTTCACCCAGATTTTCGACAGCATCGGCTACAAGCCCGGCGCCGTCTGGCTGAGCATCGTTATCTTTGTCGAACTTGTCGGCGGTCTGTGCCTGGCCCTCGGCCTGTTCACGCGTGTCGCCGCGCTATTGGTAGGTCTGTTCATGGTGAATGCGATTTGGTCGCTGTGGGCGAAAGGCTTTTTCTGGACCGCGGGCGGCTGGGAATATTCGTTGCTGATCCTCGCCGTGTCGCTGGTATTCATGGTGCGCGGCGGCGGCAATTGTTCGCTCGACAGTAAGATGAGCCGCGAATTTTGATCGACGTAAGTGAACGAGGCGCGCCCCTTCCCTTGAGCGGGAAGGGGCCCGTTATTTGACATGACAACATCGGCCGACCGCAAGACCGTCTATCGCTACGACTACCGCCGCAGTGCCGATCAGGATGCGCGTGCCATCGTGCGCCGGCCCGTCGTCGTGGTTGGCGCCGGCCCGGTCGGTTTGGCGGCGGCTATCGATCTGGCCTTGCGCGGTGTGCCGGTCGTGCTGATCGACGATGCCGATCGCATCGGCGAGGGTTCGCGCGGCATTTGCTGGGCCAAGCGCACGCTGGAAATCTGTGACCGCCTCGGCGTTGGCGAAAGTCTGGTCGCCCAGGGCGTTACCTGGAAGCTCGGCAAGCTTTATCACGGCGACGATCTCGTCTTCTCGTTTGATCTGCTGCCGGAAGACGGCCACAAGATGCCGGCCTTCATCAATCTGCAGCAATACTATCTGGAGAAGGCCCTGGTCGGCCGCGCCGGGGAAATCGACGACATCGACCTGCGCTGGAAGAACCGGCTGGTCGGCCTTGAACAGCATAACGACCATGTCCAGTTGACCATCGACACGCCGGACGGGCCGTATCGGCTCGCCGCCGACTGGCTGATCGCCGCCGACGGCGCGCGCTCCAGCACGCGCGATCTGCTGGGTTTGAGTTTTTCCGGCGTCACCTTCGAGGACAAGTTCCTGATCGCCGATATCCGCATGGCGGCCGATCTGCCGACGGAACGGCGGTTCTGGTTCGATCCGCCGTTCCACAGCGGTCAATCGGCGTTAATGCACCGCCAGCCCGACAATGTCTGGCGCATCGATTTGCAACTCGGACCCGACGCGGATGTCGCCGAGGAGCAGAAACCGGAACGTGTGACGGCGCGGCTCGAGCGCATGCTCGGCGACCGGCCGTTCGATCTGGAATGGATTTCGGTCTATCGTTTCAATTGCCGCAGGCTCGACCGCTTCATCCATGGACGCGTTATCTTTGTTGGCGATGCCGCGCATCAGGTGTCGCCGTTTGGCGCGCGCGGCGCCAATTCCGGCATTCAGGACGCCGAGAACCTGGCGTGGAAGCTCGGCGCTGTTATCAAGGGCGAGGCCGGCGAAGCCCTGATCGGCAGCTATGAGACCGAGCGCATCCAGGCGGCGGACGAAAACATCACGCATTCGACCCGTTCGACCGATTTCATCGCGCCGCACACCGACGCCGAACGTGCGTTGCGCAACGCGGTTCTGGCGCTGGCGCCCAAGGCCGAGTTCGCGCGCCGCATGATCAATTCCGGCCGGCTGTCGGTGGCGACCTTCTACGGTTCACCTTTGTCGACGCCCGACGAGAGCCCGTTCGCCGGCAGCGCGCGACTTGGCGCGCCGTTGCCGGATTGTCCCATCCGCAATCCCGACGGCAGCGCCGGCTATTTGCTCGAAAATCTGGGCGACGGTTTCACGCTGTTGACGTTCAGGAATGGCGCGTCGCCGCCGAGCGCGCCGGAAGGTGTCAGCCGCCTTTCGGTCGGGATCGACATTGACGATGCGGACGGGACGCTGGCGCGCCGGCTCGACGCGACGCCGGGCGCGGTTTATCTGTTGCGCCCCGATCATCATCTGTGCGGGCGCTGGCGCAAGTTCGATCGCGCCAAAGTGTCAGCGGCGCGCGATCGCGCTTTGGGAAAATTGTAATGACCAAACTCGTCACCGCATCGCAATTCGCCGATCCGGATGCCGCTTATGTGGCGTTGGTTGAGGCGCGGCGCAGTCTCGATGAGCAGGCGGCGGCGGCGCTCGACGCCCGGCTGGTGCTTATTCTCGCCAACCATATCGGCGATATTGACGTGCTCAGAGAAGCGATCGCACTGGCCAAGGGAGCATGATCCCGAAAAGTGGGAACCGGTTTTCGGACAAGATCATGCGCAATAAAATGGTTCTACCAATCAGGTTTTTTTGCTCTCGATCACTTGCCGCACCTTGCGCGCCAGCGCCTCGGTGGTGAACGGCTTGGTCAGGAGATCGACATCAGTGTCGAGCCGGCCGTGGTGGATGATGGCGTTGCGGGTATAGCCGGTGGCAAACAAGACCGGCAGTTCGGGACGCAGCTTTTTGACCTCGTTGGCGAGTTCGCGGCCGTTCATGCCG
>CAIMEA010000175.1 GCA_903839845.1 uncultured Hyphomicrobiales bacterium | reverse complement strand
GCGCGCGTGCTGATCGAGAAATACATCACCGCGCCGCGCCACATCGAAATGCAGGTCTTCGCCGACAGCCACGGCAACGCCATTCATCTGAACGAGCGCGACTGCTCGCTGCAACGCCGCCATCAGAAAGTCATCGAGGAAGCGCCGGCCCCCGGCATGAGCGCCGCTTTGCGCGCCGAAATGGGCAACGCCGCCGTGGCGGCGGCAAAAGCCTGCGGCTATGTCGGCGCCGGCACCATCGAGTTCATCGCCGATGGCGCTGGCGGCTTAAAAAGCGGCGGCTTCTGGTTCATGGAAATGAACACAAGGCTGCAGGTTGAGCACCCGGTCACCGAGGCCATCACTGGCCTCGATCTGGTCGAATGGCAATTCCACATCGCCGCGGGCGAAAAGCTGCCGCTCAAACAGGATCAGGTGAGGCTCGACGGCCACGCCGTCGAGGCGCGGCTTTATGCCGAAGACCCCGAGCGCGGCTTCCTGCCCTCGACCGGCAAGCTAATCGCGCTGACGTTTCCGACAGGCGATGGCATCCGCGTCGATACCGGCGTCGCGGCCGGCGATACGGTGACGCCGTTCTACGATCCGATGATCGCCAAGTTGATCGCGCATGGCAAAACCCGGGAGCAGGCCTTGAGCGTACTGGCCCATGCGCTGGACCATACGATCGTCGCCGGTCCGCGCAGCAATGCGGGATTTCTGGCCGCGCTCTGCCGCGCGCCGCAATTTTGCGCCGGCGAATTCGACACAGGCTTCATCGACGGCCATCTCGAAGATCTGGGCGCCGTGCCGCAGGGCCTCGACAAGGCCGCCGCCGCGCTCGGCGCGCGGGAACTGCTGGCGCATGAGCGCGCCCGTATCGCCGCCGCCGCTGAATACGATGCTGTCCGGTCGCCGTGGGACGCCGATGACGGCTTTCAGCTGTCCGGGCCGCGCCGCCAGATCGTGCCGATCTCCGCCGACAGCGACAAGGCGGTCGCGCATGTGCTGCAGGAGCGCAACGGGACCGTCGTCACCATTGACGGCATCGCGGCGGCGGCCGACGCGGTCGCTGTTGCCACGGATGACGCCGTCTATGTGCTGCGCCATGGCCGCCAGACCAAAGTGGCGTTGCGCGATCTGTCGCTCGACGAAGGCTCAGACGGCGCCGGCGGCGGCACGGTGCGCGCGCCGATGCACGGCAAGGTTCTGTCGATTCTGGTGGAAGAGGGCGCTTCCGTCACGCGCGGCCAGCGCCTCGCCATTATCGAAGCGATGAAGATGGAACACACGTTGACCGCGCCGCTCGACGGTTCGGTGAGCGAGGTCGCGGTGGCCAAGGACGATCAGGTCGCCGAAGGCGCGAAGATGATTGTGGTCGTCGCGAAAGAGTGAGCTGAAAGACGTTCTATGCCTCTCCACCTCATCAAGCTCTCCGTCGGCACCGATAGCGTCGCCGATCTCGAGGACTGGATCAAACTCAAGCTCAAGGAGCGCAAGCGCAAAGGCCAGAAGCCCGAGCGCGTGCACACCACGCGCATGGTGCCCAAGCGCGCCGAGGAGTTGCTCGACGGCGGCTCGATCTATTGGGTCATCAAGGGCCAGATCATGTGCCGCGAGCGCATTCTCGCCATCACCCCGTTCACCGACAAGGACGGCATCCACCGCTGCAAACTGGTGCTCGATCCGAAATGCATTCCGGTCGAACCGCGCCCGCGCGCCGCGTTCCAGGGCTGGCGCTATCTTGAGGAAAAGGACGCGCCGCGCGACCTGGCGAAAGCCGCGCCTGGCGCGGCCGCGATGCCCGAGGCTATGCGGCGGGAATTGCGCGAGTTGGGACTGTTGTAAGCTGACACTGTCGTCCCCAGCGCGTCACACCGCCCAATTATCAATGAGCCTCGTCTTGCCGATCTTCGCCGCCACAAGAAGTCTGATCGGCCCGTCGTTGCGCGAGACCACCGGCGCCAGGGTAAGCGCGTGGCGCGCTTCCAGATAATCGACCGAGAATTCCGCCTGCCGGATATGTGTGCGGCCTTCTTCCAGCACCATGGCGATCGGCTCGCCGGCCTTGATGCGCGCCGCGCATGCCTTCAACGTTCGTGACAGAACCGGCGCATGGCGGCGTTCGAGTTCCGACAAATAGACATTGCGCGACGACAACGCGAGGCCGTCCTTCTCGCGCACGGTGGGGACGCCAACCACTTTCAGCGGCAGATCGAGATCCCTGGCCAATTGCGTGACCACGCGCAACTGCTGATAGTCCTTCTGACCGAAAATCGCGAAATCGGGGGTCACTTGCGTGAACAATTTGGCGACGACGGTGGCGACACCGCCGAAAAAATGCGGACGGAACTTGTCTTCCAGCCCGGCCAAAGCCGCGCCTTCCGGCGCGACACGCGTGGCGAAGTTCGTCGGGTACATGACGGACGGCGAGGGCGCCCAGACCATATCGGCCTTGGCGGCTTTGAGCGCATCTATGTCTTTTTGCATCGTGCGCGGATAGCTGCCGAAGTCCTCGGTCGGCGCGAACTGCGTCGGATTAACGAAAATCGACACGACCACCCGGTCGGCGCGCTGGTGTCCGGCGCGTACCAGCGCCAGATGGCCGCGATGCAACGCCCCCATCGTCGGCACCAGCGCGATGGTCTCGCGGGATTTACGATAGCGGGCGATTTCACGCCGCAGCGCCGGTATCGTATGCGAAATTATGGGGCTCTTCGCCATGGTCCTGAAGCCTTGCTCACTTGCTTGCTCACTTGCGTACTTGCCTTAATCGCTTTGCCGCCGGCGGTCCGTTGTCGGCAGCCTGTCATGGAACCGGCCTAGATTTACCAGCCGCCATTAACCACGGCCACGCGGATTAATGGTTAAGTAACCACGCCCACGGGGATTAATGGTTAAGTACGGTTAAACTTGACTAAGATACCGTAATTAATCGACAATTGCCGGGGTAAGAGGAAGCGTAAATGTTGTTCCAGCCGATCAAGAAAAGCCCCCAGTCAGCCCATGTTGTGGTGCTCGGCAATGAAAAGGGCGGTTCGGGCAAATCGACAACGGCGCTGCACATTGCCGTTGCCTTGCTCAAGGCCGGCCAGCGCGTCGCCACCATCGATCTCGACTCGCGCCAGCAGAGCTTCACCCATTACATCGAGAACCGCCGCGCCTGGGCCGAGCGTGCGCGCATCAAGCTCGAGCTGCCGACGCATTATTGCGTGCCGCGCTCCGACACCAATTCGCTCGAGGCCAACGAGTCGAACGAGTTCAACAGTTTCTCCAAGGCGATCGCCGCGATCGAACACACGCATGACGTCGTCATCATCGATACGCCGGGCAACGACACTTATTTGATGCGCCTTGCGCATTCGATGGCCGATACTTTGGTCACGCCGCTCAATGATTCATTCGTCGATTTCGACGTTCTCGCGACCCTCGACCCGACCGACTTCACCGTCACCGGCGAAAGTCACTACGCCTCGATGGTGCGCGAAGCGCGCCGCCAGCGCCGCCTGGTCGATGGCCGGCTGACCGACTGGATCGTCGTGCGCAATCGTCTGTCGACGCTTGGTTCGCGCAACAAGAAACTGGTCGGCGAGGGCATTGCTGAGCTGGGCAAGCGCATGGGCTTCCGCATGGTCGACGGTTTCGCCGAGCGCGTCGTCTACCGTGAATTCTTCCCGCGCGGTCTGACCGCCTTCGACGATCTCGACGAGGCGACGCTCGGCACGCGGCCGAACATGTCGCATCTGACCGCGCGCGAGGAAGTCATCGCGCTCCTGAACGCGCTGCATTTGCCGATGTCGGAAAACGGCCGCCGCCGCGCCGCCGCTCGCGCCGAATGGTACTCGGTCATGGACCAGCCGCTGCAGGTTCACGACCTGCTGGCTTAAGGCTCAAGCTTCGCCACCGTCGCGCCCTGAATCGGTGTAGACTGGCGGCATGACGACCCCGACCCGCAAAGATACCAAGGCTGCCGCCGGTACGCCGGCAGAGACCTCGACGCGGTCGGACATCGACGCCTTCCTGCAAAAGGTCAAAGACCTCGGCCCCGCCGCCAGCGCCACCGCCGGCAAGCGTGGCCGGCTCATCTTCGCACTCGACGCGACGATGAGCCGGCAGCCAACCTGGGACACCGCTTGCGCCCTGCAGGCCGATATGTTTCGCGAGGCGGCCGCGACCGGTGGGCTCGATATTCAACTGGTCTATTTTCGGGGCTTGAACGAATGCCGCGCCTCTGGCTGGGTTGCCGGCAGCGACAAGCTTGCCGCGCTGATGCGGCGCATCGATTGCCAGGGCGGCCACACCCAGATCGGCAAGGTGCTCAGCCACGCGCGCAAGGAGCAGGCGCAAAAGCCGGTGCAGGCTCTGGTCTTCGTCGGCGACGCCATGGAGGAGGGCATCGACAGCCTCGCCCATGCGGCCGGCGAACTCGGTCTGCTCGGCGTGCCGGTTTTCATGTTTCAGGAAGGCGGCGATCCGGTGGCCGAGACCGCTTATCGCGAGATCGCCCGGCTGTCGCGCGGCGCCTATTGCCGTTTCGACACCGGTTCGGCGGCGCAGCTTGCCGAACTGTTGCGCGCGGTCGCCGCCTACGCCGCCGGCGGCCTCAAGGCGCTGGCCGCATTGTCGGCGCGCAATGCCGGCGGCGCCCGCGCGTTGCTCGCGCAGATGAAGGCCTAGCGCATGATCCGCAAAAAAGAAGTTCGCTGATGCCGATGATCTTTCTCGGTGTGATCGCGCTGGTGCTGGCGCTGTGGGCGCTCAATGTCGTGTCCAGGGTCGATCCACATTTGGGCGCGCGCGTACTGAAAGCCGGTGGCGGTCTGTTGTCGCTCGGCATGGCCGCCTTTCTCGGCCTGCGCGGCGAGATCGGCATCGCCATTCCGATCGGTGTCTTCGGGCTCGGCATGCTGGGCTGGATGCCGTTCGGCCCGGCCGGGTTTTCAGCGCGCACGCAAAAGAGCGGCGGGCAGACCTCGCGCGTGCGCACGGCCTTTATCGAAATGGCGCTCGATCACGACAGCGGCGCGATGGGTGGGCTGGTGCTGGCGGGACGCTTCCAGGGCCGCACATTGGAGAGCCTCGATACACCGACGCTGCTCGAATTGCTGACCGAAGTCGACGCCGAAAGCCGCTCGCTGTTAGTTCCGTATCTTGACCGCCGGGATGCCGGCTGGCGTGAACACGCGCAAAGTGACGCGGCAGCGGGGCGGCCGTCGGCGAGCAGCGGCAAAATGTCGGAACAGGAGGCCTATCAGATCCTTGGCCTGGAAGCCGGCGCGAGCGCCGACGCCATCGGCCGCGCGCACCGCACGCTGATGAAGAAATTCCATCCCGACCAAGGGGGCTCGACGTATCTCGCGGCCCGGATCAATGAGGCCAAAGAAATCCTGCTTCGTCGACATCGCTGATGTACTCCACACGCAACTGCACCAGCAGCTCCTGACCGTTGACTTGAACCTGTTATCGTTTTTGTTTTCTTAAAATCCGCTCCGTTTTCGGAGTCGGTGGCCGGCTTTCAGTTCTTCGAAAACTCTAGTTCTTCAGCAAAATGCAGGGAATTTCAATCAATTTCAGATTCTTGCAGGCATTCTCCGCCTGATCCTTGTCGAGCCCGGCAAAGCGCGCGCGATAGAGAGCCTTGTCGCCCTTTGCCACTTTTTCCGTGAACGGGTCGGCCTGACCAAGCTGCTCTTTCGCCTTTGACTGGGCCGCGCTCAGGCGCTCCTTGGCATTGTGCTCGTCCGGAAACGCGCCGACCTGGATCATCCAGCCGCCGCGCGCCTTGGCGGCATGGTCGGCGGTGCTGGCCGCGACGACGACCGGCTCAGGCGATTTGTCGCCGGCGGAGACGAGCGACGCGCCCTGCGCGGTCTTGCTGTCGCTCACCGTCAGCACGCCGAGAATCCCGGGCGCGCTGCCTGGCGGCGCCGGTGGCAGGTCGCTTTTGATGGTGGCGATGGTCGTCACCGTCGCTGCTGGCGGCGGCGGGGCGCCAAGCTTGCGGGCATCCGATGGCATCGCCGAAAGCGCCGCCATTTTTGTTCCGGCCTGAACGCTGACGGTTTTGACGGCGATCGGCCGGATCGGTTCGGTCGAGCCGAGCGAGGGACCGCTGGAGGCGGTGACGGCGTTGGCCTCATCGCGCGGGTCGCGCATCGGCGTCGGCGGCTTGGCCGGCATTTTAGTTTCGGCCATCGCGGTGCCTTCGGCGATCGGCGGGGCGGTGCGCGTTGTCGAGGCGACGTTGATGCTGTTCTCGATCAACGCACGGGCGCGGGCGTCGCGCGCATTGGCGGTGCGGCCGCCGAACACGACGGCGATGATATGACGCTTGTTGCGGCGAACCGAGGTGACGATGTTGAAACCGGAGTCATGGATGTAGCCGGTCTTGATGCCGTCGACTCCTTCGATCGCGCCGAGTAGGTGATTGTGGTTGCGCATCATATTGCCGCGATAGGCGAAGGTGCGGGTCGAAAAGTAATGGTAGTAGTTCGGGAACCGGTCCTGGATGGCGCGGCCGAGCAGCGCCTGATCGCGCGCGGTCGTCACCTGCTGGTCGTCGGGGAGGCCGTTGGCATTGCGATAGGTCGTCTGGGTCATGCCGAGGGCGCGTGCCTTGGACGTCATCATCCGGGCGAAGGTCGGTTCGTCGCCGCCGAGCGCCTCGCCGATGATCACGGCGACGTCGTTGGCCGACTTGGTGACGACGGCGCGTATCGCGGATTCGACAGAGATCGTCTCGCCGGGCTTGAGACCGAGCTTGGACGGCGCCTGCGAGGCGGCGTGCGGCGATACCGGCAATTCGTCATTGAGCTTGATCTTGCCGGATTCCAGCCGCTCGAAAAGCAGATAGAGCGTCATGATTTTGGTCAAGGAGGCGGGATGGCGAATGGCATCGGCGTTGGTCGCCTGCATCACCGCGCCGGAATTGGCATCGACGACGATTGAGGACTGCGAGGGTTCATAGCCGGCCGCCGCCGTAGCCCGGCCGCGCCGGGCGCGGGCATCGGCGTCGCCGGCCACCGCGATGACGAGAACGACGGCCGCCAGGCCGAGGGCACTGCAACGGATCGCGCGTCGGAATTGGCCTCCTCGACGCGACATCTGCGCTCCCCTAACCCCAGTAATGCACGTTTCGTTAGGCCGCGTTCGTGGCCAATTTATAGCGCTTTGGCGCACCAGAATTAATCAAGCTAGGAGAACGCGGTTTACAAATTCTTAAGCCATGTCACTGATTTTGTGGTAAATTTCGCACTGCAATATATTAATTGACTTTATTGTGCAGTGCGGTATAAATGTCTGGTCATCCCGGGATAGGCCGGGATCTAAGATAGCACATTGGCTCCGCTATCGTGCGGGCCGGGAAAGGATCCGACAATGGTCAAGAATTTCGAGGACCTCCAGCAGGTCAGCAAAGAGAATATCGATCTCGCCGTGAAGTCGGTTGGCACTGTTTCGAAGAGCGCCCAGGCGATCGCGACCGAAATCGCTGATTATTCGAAGAAGTCGTTCGAAGAAAGCACCGCCGCGCTTGAGAAGCTGTTCGGCGTCAAGTCGATCGAAAAGGCCATCGAGCTGCAGACCGAATACGCCAAGACCGCGTATGAAGGTTTCGTCGCCGAGGCGACCAAGATCGGTGAAATGTACACCGCGATGGCCAAGGAATCCTACAAGCCGTTCGAAACCATCATGGCGAAAGCCAAGTAATCGTTTCCAACGTCGTGTGTGCGTAGCGTAAAAGTTGCGTCGCGTGCGTAAGTGACTTGAATAAGTAAAAGCCCGGCGGTTGAGCCGGGCTTTTCGTTTCTTGGAGGTGGCGCGGGCGGCGCCTATTTGGCGACGCGCAGCTTGGTCAGATTGGTGCCGATGCTGTTGAAGGTGGTCACGATCTCGCTCGCCGACGTCAAGAGGAAGAACTTGTCGCTCGTGCTGGCGCAGTTTTGCAGCAGCGTCGAAGTAGGGTCTCCATCGGTGTTCACCTGGATGGTGTACAAAATATTGCTGGTAGAGGCCGCCTTGAAATTACTGCACGTCAGCGCCTCGCGCGCATCGATCTTGGCGTCGTCGGACGAGCCGAGCGTGCCGCCGTCGCCGTACCAACGGTTCTGCGTATTCAAGCCGTCCGTCAGCAGGATGATCACGTGCTGGTACGTGTAGGTGGAGTCCTCGGCGGGCATGGTGAAGGGCCCTCCGCCGACCAGCGACATCCAGCCCACCTGAAGTCCGATGTTCTGATTGGTGGCTCCGGCCGGCGTCATGCTGTTGACGAGCGTCGATAATGACGACCAGTTGTAGGTGAGGCCCATCGCCTGCGGCAGGCCACCGCAGTAGTCCGTGGTGCCGACCGTATAGTCAACCGCCGGATATTTCGACGCGCTGATGCTGCTGCTTATCGCCGCGACATTGGTGTCGTAGGCCGCGCTGTTCGGGCCGGTCAAGTCGCCGCGGTCGGTAATGCAGCCCTTCCACGAGCTCTTCAGCGACGACGAGTAGGTCGTCCATGTGCCTTTATCGTAACTACACTGATATTTTGTCCAGTCGCCGGCGGATAGCTGGTTGTTGCCGCCCGTGCAGTTGCCATAGTCCGACCAGTCAATCCACGCCGCGCCGTTGTATGATGACCCGATATTGACCACGGTCGTGAACGGGATGATCGACACGTAGACGTCACCATTAGTGCCGGCCGCACTCTGTAACTGCGTCAGCAGGTTCTGCGCGGCGCTTTTGAGCGCGGTCATCTTGCCGGCGGACGCCATCGAGCCGGTGTTGTCGAGCACCAGCGCGACGCGCAGTCGCGTCGAGCCCCAGGCGGCCGTCGACGTTCCGTTCACATTGATGTTTTGATAGCCAATGACGCCGAGAAAGCTGGTCGGCACCGCGGCGACGCCATCCACCTTCAGCTGCGAACCGCCACTCGTTGTGTAGGTCGCAGTGATCGAGACGTTTTTGGCTTCCGGCCGGGTGAACAGCGCGGTGAAGTAGCTGCTGGCTTTGGTCTGCAGGTCGGCATTGCTCAATGTCGCCGCGTCGCGCGACAGCATGAGCGCCGTTGAATCGAGCGCCGCCTGCATCGCCACTTTGACGGCATTGGCGTGGCTGTAATCGACGGCAAAGCCGACGGTTCCGACCAGCGGCAATGACGACAAGGCAAAGGTCATTGCGACATTGCCGGCGTTGGCGCGGCGGAACGCGGCGAGGTGATGGGCAATTCTTGTCCAGACAACATGCATGACGGTCACCGATTCTCGGTTGCATTCGTCTGCATTGATAATCCGGCCAGGTTAATTCACCGGTATACATCTATGGGGCAGATAAGCACCGGCGGTAATAAACCTTCGCGGCCGTAACCGATTAGCGACTATTTTACAGGTACTTGAATGGTAAACGGCGTCTGCATTGGACGCGGCAAATGCCTTCTATTTCTGATCCTTCGTCGTTAATGCTTGGTTGTCTTTCCGCCGTGGAAGGCTACTTGGCGACACGCAGCTTGGTCAGATTGGTGCCGATGGCGGTAAATACCGCTCCCAGGCCGCTGGCCGACGTCACCATATAAAACTTCGTCGGGTCGCTGAACTTGTCCGGTCCGCCGGCGCAATTCTGCAACAAGGTCGACGTCGGATCGCCGCCGGTGTTCACCTGGATCGTGTAAAGTGTGACACCGGAAGTCTTGATGTTGGCGCAAGTACCGTTGCCGCTGGTATCGTACATCCGATAGTCGACCGAGGTATTGGTGGCCGAGCCGGTTCCGTACCAACGATCCCAGGTGTTGAGGCCGTCCGACATCAGAATAATAACGTCGGTGTAAGTGTAGTTGGAATCTTTCGGCGGCGCGGTGAAGGGTCCGAGGCCGACCAGCGAGTGCCAGCCCATGACCAGACCGACCGGCTGGTTGGTGCCGCCATTGGCGTAGAGGCTATCGACGACCGAACTCATCGACGACCAATTGTAATTCAGGCCCAGGGCTGTTTGCGGGCAGTAGATGTCCTGACGCGCCGGATAGAGTGTCGTGGTGTCGCTGGTCGATGGCGCGGTCGCGGTCTGGTCGTTGCCGGCGGTCGTGCCCGGCGCCGTGGTCGACCCACGATCGGCGACGCAGCCAGTCCAGGTGCTGCGCGCGTTCTTCACCCAGGTGTGTTCGTAGTAGCCGGAGTTCGTTTTGCAGGTCTTGCTGCTGCCGCTGCCGGAGCAGGTGCAATTGCTGTGGCCCGTGCAGGTGGCCGAGCTTCCGGTGCTGCTGTAGGTCGTGCTGTTGTAGCAGCCGTTGTAATAAAAGCCTGCTTTGGTGCCATCTTTGCCGCCGCTGTCGACGCCCGGGCAAATGTATCCGGAGTAGGTGCCGTTCGAAGGAATCGAATTCGTGCTGGAAGCGCCGGTGGTCGGGTTGCTGACGCAGCTGAAGCCGGTCTTGGAACTGCTGAACGGGCAGGAGTCGCCGGGGCCGGCCTGATCCCAAGTGCTCTTGTTCGAGCTGTTGGCCAGCCACGTCGCCATATAGGCCGGCTCGCCTTCCCATTCCGTCCAGTCGATCCAGCTGGCGCTGTAATTGCTGGAACCGACATTCACGCCACGGCTGAAGGGGACGATCGACACATAGACATCGCCATTCGTGCTCGCGGCGTTTTGCAACTGCGTCAAAAGGCTCTTGGTGGAAGTCTTGAGGGCGTCCAGCTTGCCGTCGTCGGCCATCGAGCCCGTGGTGTCGAGGACGAGCGCGACGCGCAGCCGGGTCGATCCCCAGGCCGCGGTTGCCGTGCCGGTCACGTTGATGTTCTGGTAGCCGATGACGCCGAGAAAAGCGGTCGGCACCGCGGCGGCGCCGTTGACCGCGAGCTGCGAGCCGCCGGTTGTGCTGTAGCTCGCCGTGATGGTGACGTTCTTGGCTTCGGGCCGGGTAAACAGCGCGGTGAAATAGCTGCTGGCTTTGGTCTGCAAGTCCGCATTGCTCAAAGTCGCGGCGTCGCGCGATAACATCAGCGCGGTCGAATCCAGCGCCGCCTGCATCGCTGCCTTGACCGCGTTGGCGTGACTGTAATCGACGGCAAAGCCCACGGTGCCGACAAGAGGCAGGCTTGCCAGAGCAAACGTCATGGCGACGTTGCCGGCATTGGCGCGGCGGAAATCCGCGAGGTGGCGGCGCAGATGGGTCCAGATGGCAAGCATTGCGGTTCACCGGGTACGGTTGAATTTCCCCGATGTGTAGGATGGGCGGGTTAATCCGATTGCGTGATAAAAGCGAAGAATCCGCGCCAATGCGCTAACCATGCGCCCCCGCCGGGAGCGGGATGTTTCATGGCGGCAGGCACCTAGATGATGAATTCCGGCCTCGGCCGGCTGGCCGATGTTTGACGATTATGATCGGCGATTACCCCACCGACGCCCCGCCAGCACCCCAATACCGTGAGTCACGGGAATGGTACGAGCTAAGCGGTGTGCAGGCCCTTGAGAAACAGACGAAGATTCGGCGGTCGGCCGCGGAAAACCGGGTGCGGGGCGGTCGCCGACGGCTTGTGAACGGTTAACCAGTCGCTATTTGAATCGGGGATGGGACAGACAAAAATGAGCGGCTTGCGGCGATCTGGCTTGGAACGGCCAGGCCGGTGTCCCTAAGATGGTACTTGATAACGGCTTCGGACCCCGTGGCGGCGGGCGTTGTGGGATGCGAAGCTTCCCTCGATTCAAGAATGGTGCTTGCTTCGGCTTTGATATGACGATCCTGGTCCCACTGAACCCACAGGCCGGCGATACGCGGCCCCAACCGCTCCGCGGCCCAGCCGGGCCTGGCGTGAGCGAGCGCCGGTTGCCGCCGCGCATGGCCGACGATGACCGCAAGCGCAAGGGCCCCAATCCGGGTGATCCGAGCGTCGCCGTCATCACCAAAACCAAGCCGCAGACCAAGCGGCCGAACATGTACCGGGTGTTGATCCTTAACGACGACTACACGCCGATGGAGTTCGTCACGCACGTTCTGGAGAAATTCTTCAGCAAGGATCACGAGGCGGCGACCCGAATCATGCTGCACGTGCATCATCACGGCATCGGCGAGTGCGGCATCTATACGTATGAAGTCGCAGAGACAAAAGTGACGCAGGTTATGGACTTTGCCAGAAAACATCAGCATCCTTTGCAGTGCGTGATGGAAAAGAAGTGAGACTTAAACGACTCAAGAAACGAAGACTCGGGGTCGGGGGACGCTCGATACAATTGGGAATGGAACTTTAAATGCCGACATTCTCCCGCAGCCTTGAACAGTCGCTTCACCGGGCGCTCGCGCTCGCCAATGAGCGCCACCACGAATACGCCACGCTGGAGCATCTGCTGCTGGCGATGATCGACGACCAGGATGCCTCCGCCGTGATGCGGGCCTGCAATGTCGATCTCGACAAGCTGCGGCGCAGCCTGGTGGCCTATCTTGAATCGGAACTCGAGAACCTGATCACCGACGGGGCGGAAGACAGCAAGCCGACCGCTGGGTTCCAGCGCGTCATCCAGCGCGCGGTGATCCATGTGCAGTCGTCCGGCCGCGAGGAAGTCACCGGCGCCAATGTGCTGGTGGCGATCTTTGCCGAGCGCGAGAGCCACGCCGCCTATTTCCTGCAAGAGCAGGACATGACCCGCTACGACGCGGTCAACTATATCAGCCACGGCATCGCCAAGCGGCCGGGCTTGACCGAGGCGCGGCCGGTGCGCGGCGCCGACGAAGAGACCGACTCCAAAGGCAGCGGTGGCTCGAGCGGCGAGGAGCCCAAGAAGAAGGGCGATGCGCTGGAGGCCTATTGCGTCAATCTCAACAAGAAGGCCAAAGAGGGCAAGATCGATCCGCTGATCGGCCGCGACAGCGAGATCAGCCGCACCATTCAGGTGCTGTGCCGCCGGCAGAAGAACAATCCGCTGTTCGTCGGCGAAGCCGGCGTCGGCAAGACGGCGATCGCGGAAGGGCTTGCCCGCCGCATCATCCATGGCGAAGTGCCGGAGGTGTTGAGGAACGCCACCGTCTTCGCGCTCGACATGGGCACCTTGCTCGCCGGCACGCGCTATCGCGGCGATTTCGAGGAACGGCTCAAGCAGGTGATCAAGGAGATCGAGGCCTATCCGGGCGCGATCATGTTCATCGACGAGATCCACACCGTGATCGGCGCCGGCGCCACATCCGGCGGTGCGATGGATGCCTCCAATCTGTTGAAGCCGGCGCTCGCCGGCGGCTCGATCCGTTGCATCGGCTCGACCACTTACAAGGAATACCGCCAGTATTTCGAGAAGGACCGCGCGCTGGTGCGGCGTTTCCAGAAGATCGACGTCAATGAGCCGTCGATCCCGGACGCCATCGAAATCCTCAAGGGGCTGAAGCCTTACTTCGAGGAATACCACAAGCTCAAATACACCAACGAAGCCATCAAGGCGGCGGTCGAGCTGTCGTCGCGTTACATCCACGACCGCAAGCTGCCGGACAAGGCGATCGACGTGATCGATGAATCCGGAGCAGCGCAAATGCTGCTGCCGGAAGGCCGCCGCAAGAAAACCATCGGCATCAAGGAAATCGAGACGACGATTTCGACCATGGCCCGCATTCCGGCCAAGACCGTGTCGAAGGACGATGCCGCGGTGCTGCAGCATCTCGAGCAGACGCTCAAGACGGTGGTCTACGGTCAGGACAAGGCGATCGAGTCGCTGTCGGCGTCGATCAAGCTGGCGCGCGCCGGCTTGCGCGAGCCGGAAAAACCGATCGGCTGTTACCTGTTCTCAGGACCGACCGGCGTCGGCAAGACCGAAGTCGCCAAGCAATTGGCGCTGTCGCTCGGCGTCGAACTGATCCGCTTCGACATGTCGGAATACATGGAGCGGCACACGATCTCGCGCCTGATCGGCGCGCCTCCCGGCTATGTCGGTTTCGACCAGGGCGGTCTGCTGACCGACGGCGTCGACCAGCATCCGCATTGCGTGCTGCTGCTCGACGAAATCGAGAAGGCGCATCCCGATCTGTTCAACGTGTTGTTGCAGGTCATGGATCACGGCAAGCTGACCGATCACAACGGCAAGCAGGTCGACTTCCGCAACGTCATCCTGATCATGACCACCAATGCCGGTGCGTCCGACATGGCCAAGTCGGCTTTCGGCTTCACCCGTGGCAAGCGGGAAGGCGAGGATACCGAGGCGATCAACCGAATGTTCACGCCGGAATTCCGCAATCGCCTCGACGCGACCATTACCTTCGGCCATCTGCCGCAGGAAGTCATCGCGCAAGTGGTCGAGAAGTTCGTGCTGCAACTTGAGGCCCAGCTTGGCGACCGCAATGTCACCATCGAGCTGTCCGAGGAAGCGGCGCGCTGGCTGATCGCCAGCGGCTACGACGAACTCATGGGCGCGCGGCCGATGGCCCGCGTGATCCAGGAGCACATCAAGAAGCCTCTCGCCGACGAGGTCCTGTTTGGACGGTTGAAGAATGGCGGCCATGTCCGCGTCATCGTCGACAAGGACGACCAGGGCCGCGACAAGATCGGCTTCGAGTTCCTTGAAGGCCGCGTGACGCCGAAGCCGGAAAAGCTGCCTGCGGTGCGGCCGAAAGCCAAGCGCAAATCGTCGCCGCGTCCGGCGAAGCCGAAAGGCGACGGCGGCAAGGACGGCGGCGGCGGCAACAAGCGTGGCTCGGTGCCGAAGGTGCCGCTGCTCAAGGCCTGACCCGCTTAGGCAAACAAACGCAATGCGACAAACGCCAAGGCCGGGCCGCAACGCCCGGCCTTAGTCATTAGATATTGGATTTTCACAGGGCTCGCATGCGGGACGGCGTCCCCGGTTGCAGCCGCGTCCGCTCTATGGGACATGGACTTGGCCATGTCCGGGTCACTGACATTCGATTCTTCGAGCGCAGCCTTTTTCGGCGGCGTGCGCTCGGCGTTCATGTCAGTATTTTTCCTGGTGCTGGCCGGTACCTATGTGGGCTTAGGCGCGCTGGCGCACGATTTCGGCTTGAGCATTGTCTGGCTAACCCTATCGACCTTGCTGGTCTGGGCGGCGCCGGCGCAGGTGATCCTGATCTCCGGCATCGGTACCGGCGCGGCACTCATTGAAGTGGCGCTTGCCATCACGTTAAGCGCGATCCGTCTTTTTCCGATGGTGGTGGCGCTGCTGCCGCTGGTGCGCACTAGGGACACGCGGCTGGGCGATCTCATTTTGCCGACGCATTTCACGTCGGTGAGCATGTGGGTCGAGTCGCTTCGGCTCTTGCCGGTTCTGGCGCCCGAGCGCCGCGCCGCGTTCTGTAACGGCCTGTCGGTCGGCTATATGAGCGCGGCCATAGGCTTCGGTTTCGTTGGCTTCTATCTGGCCGCCGGTCTGCCGCCGCTTTTGGCAGCGACGCTGCTGTTCCTGACGCCGCTATCGTTCCTGATTTCAACCGCGCGCAATGCGCGCATGATGATGGACCGGCTGGCGCTGGGCTTTGGCCTTGTCCTCGGCGCGTTGCTGACGATGTTGCATGTCGACTTCGATCTGATGTGGGCCGGCATCGGCGGCGGAACGCTGGCTTACGTCATCCACCGTGCGCGCGAGGCTGCCACATGAGCGCCGCGCTGAGCGATCTTTGGCCGTATCTCATCCTCGTCACCGTCGGTTTCCTGCCGAATGAAATCTGGCGGGTGCTCGGCCTGGTACTGGCGCGCGGCCTGAACGAGGATTCGCAAGTGGTGATGTGGTCGCGCGCGGTGGCGACCGCGACGCTGGCCGGCGTCATCGCCAAATTGTTGCTGTTCTCGAGTGGATCGCTTGCCGCCATTCCGCTCGGCGTGCGGCTCGCCGCGGCGGCGATCGGCTTTGTCGCGTTTCTGCTGGCAAAGCGTTCGGTATTTGCCGGCGTCGCCATTGGCGAAGTCGTGCTGCTCGCCGGCGGCTATCTGTTCGCGAACTGACTAGGCTTTTGCCAATTCAGCCGACAGCTTCCTGGCGATGTCGGCGAGCACGTCCGGCTTTTCCTTTTCGCTCGCCGGCGGCTTCATCGGCACGCCGCTTTTGCGCGGGATGACATGGACGTGAAGGTGGAACACCACCTGGCCGCCGGGGCCTTCGTTGAACTGCTGGACGGTGATGCCATCGGCGCCGAGCGCGGTCATGCCGGCCTTGGCGACCTTCTGCGCCACCTTGGCGACATGCGCCAGGTCATCGGCGCCGATGTCGAGCAAATTGCGGGCAGGGGCCTTCGGCAGCACCAAGGTGTGGCCGGGCGCCCGCGGCATGATGTCGAGGAAGGCGATCGCCTTGTCGTCCTCATAGACTTTGTAGCAGGGCAACTCGCCGCGCAGGATCTTGGCGAAAATGTTGTTGGGGTCGTAAGCAGGCATGGTCGTTTCCCGGCTCTTTGAGAATCCCTAATCCTGTTCGAGCAAATCCTTGCGGAAAGGCGCCGCCGCCGCAAGCTCCTCGCCGGCCGCCTGTACATAAGCCCGTTCGCGCGCCAGATATTCGGCGACCGCCCGGCGCAGGCCCGGATTGGCAATAAAATGCGCCGAATAGGTCGTGTGCGGCATATATCCGCGCGCCAGCTTGTGCTCGCCTTGCGCGCCGGCTTCGACGCGCTTGAGCTTGTGCGCGATCGCATAGTCGATCGCCTGATAATAGCACAGTTCGAAATGCAGGAACGGGTGGTGTTCGAGCGCGCCCCAGTTACGGCCGTAGATCGTGTCCGCGCCGAGAAAATTGATGGCGCCGGCGATCCAGCGGCCGGCGCGCTTGGCCATCATCAGCAGGATGCGGTCGCCCATGGCCGCGCCGACAATCGAAAAGAATTCGCGCGTGAGATAAGGCCGTCCCCATTTGCGCGAGCCGGTGTCCATGTAGAAAGCGAAGAAGGCGTCCCAGATGTCCTCGGTCAGGTCGCTGCCGGTCAGCCAGTGGACCTCGATGCCCGGGCTGAGCGCTTCCTTGCGTTCGCGGCGGATCGACTTGCGCTTGCGCGAGGCAAGCGCCGAAAGAAAATCCTCGAAGGTTGCATAGCCGGCATTTTGCCAATGGAATTGCTGGTCGGTACGCTGCAGGAAACCGCGCTGGCCGAGCGCGGTCCATTCGGCTTCGGTGAGAAACGTGACATGCGCCGACGACAATTCGCTGGCGGTGGTGATCTCGGCGAGTGCATCGGCCAGCGCGCCGCGCACCCGGTCAGCGAGCGGGCCGGGTTCGGCGAGCAGGCGCGGACCGGTCACCGGCGAAAACGGCACGGCGACCTGAAGCTTCGGATAGTAGTCGCCGCCGGCCCGCTCATATGCCTCGGCCCAGCCCTGGTCGAAGACGTATTCGCCCTGCGAATGCGTTTTCACATAACAGGGCGCGCAGCCAAGCAGGCGGCCGTCGGCCGCTTCGGCGATCAGGTGGCGCGGCTGCCAGCCGGTCCGGCCGCCAACGCAATTGGCTTGTTCAAGAGCGTATAGAAAGGTGTGCGAGACGAATGGGTTGCCGGTATATCCTCGTGTTGATAACTGCGGGGATAAATTGTCCTCATCCAATACTTGAGCAGCGCCGGCGCAAGCGTCCCAACGCGCCGCCGGAATCGTCGCGAGCGACGGCGCGATGCGGACGCGGATCGGATTGTCGGTCATCGGGCAAAACGGGCGATAGGGTCGATCATGTCGATCCTATCTTATGTCAGGAATCGCCGGCGCGTGACGATTTGATTTTCGGGCATGCGCCGGTCGTTTTACCGGCAGGCGATGGCGTCGTAACCGGTTGGCATACCGTCCGAGGTATATTGGGTTACCGGAATGCAATTTGCCGGCACAGGCTGGCAGCCGAGGAAAGTGCAGGCGATATGACGGCTGCCGGGATATCTGGCCGCAACCCGCTGTTTGACAACGTGGTGCTTTTTCACGGCCACAGGCTTCTGGTCCGGCGTTTGCGCCGCTGCGGGAACCGTCGCCGAGGCGATGGCGAGCGCAGTGGCCAGTGAGAGCGCGGCGATCAGTTTGGTCATGTCATTGTCTCCAGACTATGCGGGCTGTGTCTGACAGACTAACGGATGGGCGAAGCGCACCCTGCGCCGCGCGGCCTGGGTCTGGCCCGCGGAACTCTTCAACTATTCTTGACGCCGGTAGGCGCCGGACGGAACCCTTCAAAAATAATCTGATCGGCATAACGGCTGGCGCGCGCAATGTCAGCGGCCGAGCGGACGGTCCAGGTCAATAGCGGCAGTCCGAACAGACTGCGCGCCACGCGAGGCGCGACGGCCGACAGGTCCTTGACCGAATAGGCGAGAAATTGCGGCCGCGTCCACGGTGCGTGCAGCAGGAACGACATCTTGAATTTTGCCGCCGCCGAAAGCCTGTCCCATTCGCGATGGGTGTAATGTCTTTCGGCAACGATACCGCGCGTCAGCGTCGGAGCGATCCGTCGAATGGCCGCGATCGGCTCGGGATCGAATGACATGACCGCGACCGGTCCGGCATAATCGGCGAGGACTGACGCCGTGCGGGCGGCGAGGCGCATGTCGCCGTCAAACCGGCTCTTCAGCTCAAGCAGCAACGGCACACGACCGGCCACCAACTCGCACAATTCGCTCAGCGCCAGGATGCGGTCGTCGGTCGCCTTGAAGCGCACCGCCCGGATCGCGGCCACGTTCATGCGCGCGAGCGGCTGGTTGCCCTGGGTCAGGCGGCCGAGCGCGTCGTCGTGATGCACCATGGCCTCGCCATCGGCGCTGATCTGGAGGTCGGTCTCGATGCCGAAGCCGCCGGCCATTGCCGTGGTAAAGGCGGTGGCCGTATTTTCGATCACGCCATTGGCGGAATTGTGCAGGCCGCGATGCGCGATCGGTCGGGAGGTCAGCCAATCAAGTCCCGGCATGAAAGACCCTATCGTGGTTAGGCGACTTCGAACTGGCCTTCGACTTCCACAGCCGCATCGGCCGGCAGCGCCGACACGCCGACGGTGGAGCGGGCGTGGCGGCCGCGATCGCCGAACACTTCCACCATCAAGTCGGAGGCGCCATTCATCACTTGCGGGCCGTCGGTGAATCCGGGCGCCGAATTGATGAAGCCGCCAAGCCGGATCACGCGGGTGACGTTGTCGAGATCGCCAATCGCGGCTTTGATTTGGGCCAGCAGATTGACGGCGCAGGCGCGGGCCGCCTTCTGGCCGTCCGCGACCGAGACGCCGCCGCCGAGTTGGCCCTTGGCCGCCAGCTTGCCGTCGGAACCGAAGCAGAGCTGGCCCGAAACGGTGACGACATTGCCGGTGCGGACGAAGGCGACATAATTGGCGATCGGAGCGGCCGGTGTCGGCAGGGTAATGCCGAGGTTAACCAGCGCCTTTTCAACTAAACCAGGCATTAAAACGTCTCCAATTCCGGCCCTTGCGACAGGCAAATTCTCACGGATGTCTTGGCCGATCGGTCCGGTATTCGCAAGCGCGCGACAGGCGACGGTTGCTGGAAACCTTACCGGCGCTTATCTTCGATTCCGATCCCGGCGCTTGGTTCTTGTTGGCTATACAGATTTTGTGCCTCGTTCTTGCCCCGATCATGCGTCCTTAGTCTTTCGGCTAATACTGCCACGTCACCGCGGAGAGGGCTTTAAATCCATGACGATGCGCGCAAAAGCCGGACGCCTTGGTCGGCCCTTACGGACGGCCGGCCTTTTCGGCCTGCTGGCCTTCGGGCTCACCGCGCTGGCCGCCCATCATCCGGCCCGGTCGGCGCCGGCCGCCGTACCGTCGGTCGCTGCCTCGCCGCAGGCCAAGGGCGATGGCGTCGTTCTGGCGCCGCACCGGGCCATCTACGATCTCAAATTGTCGAAATCGACCGGCAGCCGTGGCATCCAGGCTGTGCGTGGCCGCATCGTTTACGACTTTTCCGGCAATGCCTGCGAGGGCTACGAACTGCATTTCCGTCAGGTGTCGGAACTCGACTCGGGCGAAGGCAAGGCGGCGCTTAGCGATCTGCGCTCGACCACCTGGGAAGACGGGGAAGCCAAGAGCTTTCACTTCAATTCGGAGAACAAGCTCGACGACAAGCAGACCGACGCGGTCGACGGCAGTGCCGAACGCAACGCCTCCGCGGTGGCGATCGATCTGAGCAAACCGACCGGCCGTAAATTCACCGTTCCGGTGAATGCGGTATTCCCGACCGAGCATATGCGCCGCATTATTGCCGCCGCGCGCGATGGCAAGACGTTGCTTGAGTTTCCCGTGTACGACGGGTCGGAAACCGGTGAGAAGCTTTACAACACGCTGACCATTATCGGCCGCGCCATCGCACCCGGGCAGAAGGCCTTCACCGACGCCGGCGCAAAAACGCCGGAACTGGCGACGCTGAAGCGCTGGCCGGTGACCATCAGCTATTTCGAGCAGAAGGACGAAAAGGCCGAGCAGACCGGCGAACAGACGCCGGTCTATGCCATCACCTTTGAATTGTTCGAGAACGGCATCTCGCGCGCGCTCGTCCTCGACTACAACGACTTCACCATCACCGGCGAACTGTCGTCGTTGGAGATGAAAAAGGAAAAGCCGTGTAAGTAAGCGGCCGTCACCGTCGATCCGCCCCGCCACACACCGGCTCGGGGCATGGATCGCGTCCACCAAAAACATCCTTCGCGGGCGCGCCATGAGCGCGCCGTCGCACTTTGCAGGCTTCCGCACCCATGATCCGCCTCGACAACGTCAGCAAGCAGAACGGCCACCAGATCCTCTTCATCGAGGCTTCGGCGGCATTCAACAGGGGCGAGAAGGTCGGCCTCGTCGGGCCGAATGGCTCCGGCAAGACGACATTGTTCCGCATGATCAACGGCGAAGAGGCCCCCGACGAAGGGCAGGTCGCGGTCGATCGTGGCGTTTCCATCGGCTATTTCAGCCAGGACGTCGGCGAGATGGCGGGCCGCAGCGCGGTGGCCGAGGTGATGGACGGCGTCGGCCCGGTCAGCGTCGTCGCGGCCGAACTCAAAGAACTGGAAACCGCCATGTCGGACCCGGATCTGGCCGATCCGGATCGCGCCGACGAAATGCAGGCGATCATCGAGCGTTATGGCGAAGTGCAGCACCGCTTTCAGGAGCTGGACGGCTATGCGCTCGAAGGCAAGGCGCGCGAAGTCCTGTCGGGCCTGAGCTTCAGCCAGGAGATGATGGACGGCGACGTGGCCAAGCTGTCCGGCGGCTGGAAAATGCGTGTCGCGCTGGCGCGCATTCTGTTGATGCGGCCCGACGCCATGCTGCTCGATGAGCCGAGCAACCATCTCGACCTTGAAAGCCTGATCTGGCTGGAGCAGTTCCTCAAGGGCTACGACGGCATGCTGTTGATGACCTCGCATGACCGCGAATTCATGAATCGCATCGTCACCAAGATTGTCGAGATCGACGGCGGTGCGCTTACCAGCTATTCCGGCAATTACGAATTCTACGAGCAGCAGCGCGCGCTGAGCGAAAAGCAGCAGCAGGCGCAGTTCGAGCGCCAGCAGGCCATGCTAGCCAAGGAAATCAAGTTCATCGAGCGCTTCAAGGCGCGCGCCTCGCACGCCGCGCAGGTGCAAAGCCGAGTCAAGAAGCTCGACAAGATCGAACGGGTCGAACCGCCGAAGCGCCGCCAGACCGTATCGTTCGAGTTCCAGGTGGCGCCGCGCTCCGGCGAGGACGTCGTCAACCTTAAGAACGTGCAAAAGGGCTATGGCACGCGCAGAATTTACGACGGGCTGGACTTCTCGGTGCGCCGCAAGGAGCGCTGGTGCGTCATGGGCATCAATGGCGCCGGCAAGTCGACGCTTTTGAAGTTGGTGGCGGGCGCGACATCGCCGGATGACGGT
>CAIMEA010000174.1 GCA_903839845.1 uncultured Hyphomicrobiales bacterium | reverse complement strand
TTGTTCAAGGTGGAGGGTGCCTGGCTGTGGACGCTGAAGGACTGGATCGACCGGCGCTGGATGCGCCAATACCAGGACACCGACGCGCTGGCGCGGCGGATGGCGGCGAGATAGGCGCGCGCGGGGCTGGCGGAAGGGGTGTCCCTTGCATGCCATTGATAAGACGAGATTATTTAGGCTTTTTCTCGACTGACCCACAAAGCTACCCTAGCGCAAGAGCCGGCTTTGGGCGAACAGTCACGGACAATTGAAGCTAGTCTGGACCGTACGCTCTGACGTCTTGCACAACTTATTGTTGGTTCCTTTGCGTAGATGGCGCGTGATTGTTTTGGTGTTTCTAATTCGAACACCGAATAGCCAAAGCAGCGACATTGGCCGTGTGCTACAAAAAAATGTTCTTGATGGGGGATCAAAGTGACGCGGCAGAATCGAATGCTGTTGCTGAGTTTGAAGTCACTAATCGCGCTCGGTCTCGTGGCGGTGTTGCTAATGGGCATTTCGGCGACTGCTCGTGATGCCTACCCAAACAAAACCATCACTATGATTGTCCCCTTCGCGGCGGGTGGCTCGACGGATGTGATTGGGCGGATCATCGCAGCGGGGCTGACAACGGAGCTCGGCCAACCGGTCGTCGTAGACAACCGTGCCGGCGCAGGCGGCTCGCTCGGCACTGCTGCGATCGCAAAGGCCGTGCCCGATGGTTACACAATCGGCGTGGGGACAGCGTCGACGCTCGCGATCAATCCCGCCACATATAAAAATCTCCCGTTCGATGTCCTCACCGATCTTAGTCCAATCGGCACTATCGCGGCTGTGCCCAACATCATGTCGATCAATCCCACGGTGAAGGCAAACACCATGGCCGAATTCATTGCCTTGGCCCGGCATGAGCCCGACAAGCTCAGCTATGCATCGCCTGGCTACGGCTCTGTGGGGCACTTGCTTGGCGAGCAGTTCAAGATTGCGACCAAGACTACAATTCTGCACGTGCCATATCGTGGCATGGGGCCTGCACTCAGTGACGCAATTAGCGGTCAAGTGCAGGTGATTTTCGATAACTTGCCGACTTCGCTGGAGTTGGTGAAGTCAGGTAAGCTCCGAGCCCTTGGGCTCTCTGGTACAAAGCGTGTCGATGCGCTGCCGGATGTGCCGACCTTCGGCGAGTTGGGCCTTGAAGATATCAACTGGCTGGCGTTTTTCGGGCTGATTGCGCCGAAAGACACGCCTGCTCCGATCGTGAAACGGCTTAACGAGGCGTTGGTGCGCGTGCTGGCGATGCCTGATATGCGGGCAAAGCTCGCTGCGCAGCAGGCAATTGTCGTCGGAAACTCTCCGGAGGCTTTCAAAGCCGATATCGAGCGTGAGCTTGCTCGAATGAAACGCGCAGTGACGACAGCGAAAATCGAACTAAATTAAGCCGAGAATTCTCTACAGCGTTTGTCCGCTTCTGGACCATAGCGGACAGCGGTGGTGCTTATCCGACGAAGCCGGGCAGACCAAGCGAACGAAAATATGCAGCAGTGCCCGCCGGCTTATGGACCAGCAATTTGAGCAGGCCGTGTGCGAGAAAGAGAAATCCCAACGACGCGTAATAGTAGCGCGCCGTAAGGGGATGAGATCGGAACGCGACATGTGAGCCTCCCAGACCAATATTGTCCCGCTAAAACTCCGGATAGTCTCGATCAAGATTTGGAAGTCCGCAATGGGCAAATCGCCCTTGGGTTCAGTGCGCGTCGAAGGACGCGAACGGCATTTAACCGATAGACCGGCCACGCCCGCACTTGCCGCCTACTGGACCAGCCGCAGCCAGAGCCTCTATCGCCCCCCCCAGCCACAGGCGGTTATTTCAACGCGGTACTGATTGATTTGTACGTGTTATTGACTTTGGTGCCGAGGCCATTGACGCCCGCGATAATCGCGACGCTGATACCGCCTGCGATGAGCGCATATTCAATGGCGGTAGCTGCGGATTCGTCAGCCGTTTAAAGGGCGCGGCTGTGTCTTAGGCAGGATCACAACGCCAAGTACTTAGTTTTAATCGCGTGTCGGCCGCGTCGAGACTTCGTGTAATGCGCTCGAAGTGCCTCCATTCGATTGCGCCCGCGCAGACGCCTGACGTAATCGTCCAGGCTTCGGCAGGAACGGCGGTCCCGGGCAATGCCCTCTCGATCGCCTGAGCGGCGGCAAGCAATTCCGGCGTAAGCCGGTTAGGCGCCGGACCAAATCCGTCTATCTGTTCGCATAAGTCGCACATGCGCCGTCCTGAAAATCGGTCATCGCAGCGTTAGGCCTATATCTTCAATAGCTTTTGAAACCAGCAAACGCCAATCACTTTCGTTCCTCCCAATAAGGCGGCGATCCAATGTAGGCATGCATGAATTCGACGAAGGACCGTGTTAGCTGAGAGGTCTGCGCGGTCTTCTGATAGACGAGATAGAGGTGACGGGCGTCGCGCGTGATTTCGCCGGTCCAGGCCGGAAGAAGCGGCACTAGTTCTCCGCTCTTCAGCTCCTTGGTGATGGCCCAACTGCCGAGCAAGGCGATGCCGAGCCCTTGTCGCGCGGCCTGGAAGAGCGTTTCGGAATTGTTTGCACCAAGGCGGCCTTTTACCGGTACCGATCGCACATCGTTCTTGCGGCGAAAATACCAGATGTTTCGCGCTGTATAGATCGTGTGGACGAGACAATCGTGTTGGACGAGATCGTCGGGCGATCTCGGGCGGCCACGCCTGGCGATATAGTCTGGGCTTGCACAGAGCACCCGCCGTGTGGTCGCCAGCTTTGATGCGATAAAACTGGAATCGCGTAACTGGCCCATCCTGAAGGATACATCGATGCCGGATGACACAGGATCGACTTGCCGGTCGAACAGCCCGAGGTTGATGCTCACATCCGGAAACTGCCGAAGGAATTTGGGGATGGCCGGCCCGACATGGAGACGACCAAAGGCGACCGGCGCCCCGATGCTGAGCTGTCCGCGCGGCGCGAGCGACGAACCACGCGCATCCTCCAACGCGCTTGAAATGTCATCGACGATCTTGATCGCGCGCGGAAGGAAGCTCTGACCGGCGCTTGTCAGGCTGAGCCCGCGCGTCGTTCGCGACACCAGCATAATGCCGAGATGCTCTTCGAGCGCGGCAAGTTGCTTTGAAATGGCCGACGGGGTGAGGTTCTGCGCTCGTGCGGCTTCGGTGAGCGAGCGCAGCGACGCCACGGCGACGAAGGTTTCCATGCAACGGACCAAATCCATCTTTTCTCTCCGCGCGCTCGTCAGTTGTTCCAGAATGGAAAGGGATATTAGAGAATTATTCCAATTCGTTCCAGTTGGCCCGGGGCTATGATGGCGACAATCCGGCCGCGCGAGCACGGAATGGAGGAAACACATGCGAAAGGTACTGCACTCCCTGATGGGTGCCATCGCCGCCGCTTCATTTGCCCTGACTCCGGCTTTGGCAGACTCTTATCCGACACGGCCGATCACGCTGGTGGTTGCCTTCACGCCGGGTGGACCGAGCGACATTCTGGCGCGGATCGTCGGCCAGAAAATTGCCGAAATTCTTGACCAGACCGTCATCGTCGAAAACAAGCCGGGCGCCGGTGGCAATGTGGCCGCCACTGCTGTCGCTCGGGCGACTCCTGACGGCTACACGCTGCTGGTTGGCAATAACAGCATCCTGGCCACGAACACTGCGCTCTACTCTCACGTTTCGTTCGATGTCGAAAAAGATTTCATCCCGATCAGCCTGATCGGTTCGCAGGCCAACATCCTCGTCGTCAACCCGAAGCTGCCGGTCAAATCGATGACGGAACTCATCGCGCTCGCCAAGGCGTCGCCCGGAAAGCTCAGCTATTCATCATCAGGCTATGGTGCGGCAGCGCATCTTTCCGGCGAGCTTTTCAAGAGCGATGCGCATGTCCAGATTGTGCATGTGCCCTTCAAAGGGGCGGCCCCGGCCTTGCAGGAATTGGTTGCCGGCCGCGTCGACTTGATGTTTGCGACCACGGCTTCCGTTGCGCCCTTCATCACATCGGGCACGTTGCGCGCGCTTGCGGTGACGACCCTGACACGTGTTCCGGCTTTCCCAGATCTACCGACCATGGACCAGGCGGGGCTCAAGGGATTCGAGGCCACGACCTGGCACGGGCTCGTGGCGCCGGCCGGCACGCCTCCGGAAATCATCACGAAGCTCAATGCCGTTGTCGTTAAGGCGCTGAAGGATGACAAGGTGCGCGAGCGGCTGACGGGACTGGGCGTTGAAATTGTCGGCAGCACCCAGCAGGAGTTCGCTGCCTATATTAAATCGGAAACTCCGAAATGGACCGCCCTGGTTCGGAGCCTCGGCGCCAAGATCGATTGACCACACGCATGCGCCCCCAAGATCTTCCTTGCCCTGCGCCTGATCGTACGCCACTCGCGCCGCGAACTTTGTTTCCGGGCAGGGCCTGTGACACACACGCCCATATTTGCGGTCCGGCGGCTGCGTTTCCCTATGCGGAGGAACGCATCTATACCCCGCCGGATTCGACCCTGACCGATTATCTCCATCTGCTCGAAGTCCTAGGTGTCGAGCGGGCCGTGCTGGTTCAGCCGAGTGTCTATGGCAACGACAATCGCGCGCTGCTTGACGCACTTGCGCTGGAAAAGACCGGCTTGCGCGGCGTCGCCGTGGTCGATCCCGCTATCGGGCTTGACGATATCCGCGACTATGACAACGCAGGAATCCGTGGCATTCGCCTGAACGTCGTCGATCATAGCGGCGAGCGCAATGTCATGCCGGTCGATGATGTCCGTCGACTCGCCGCTTTGATCGCGCCTTTCGGCTGGCATATTGAGTTCCTCGTGAATCTGGATGAAGCGCTCCTTTTCGCCGACGCTGTCAAAGACCTTCCGGTTAGCGTTGTTGTCGGCCATCTCGGTTATCCGCGGGGAGGTGCGGCCGGCTGGCCGCGTTCATTGGGCTTCGAGGCTTTCCTGCGCCTGTTCGAGTCCGGGCGCTGCTGGGTCAAGCTCACCGGCCCGTACCGGCTCTCGTCAGCGCCCGACTTGCCTTATGGCGATGTCGCGCCGCTGGCGCAGCGTCTTGCCGCGGTCAATCCCGAAAGATTGCTCTGGGGCACGGATTGGCCGCACGTAATGATGAAAAAGCCAATGCCGAACGACGGCGCTTTGGCCGACTTGGTTGCGGACTGGCTGCCCGATGCCCGTCTTCGTGAGCGCGTCCTCGTCACAAATCCGGCTTCGCTCTACGGCTTCGACGATGATGAAAAACTGGATCACGGGTCAGGCGCCTGACCGCCAAGCATTCATAGCGATGGCGAAACACCACGCGCGGAACTGACATTGGGAGAGATGATCGCGATGCGTGCCGAAGAATCGAAGAACTTCCGCCTCTTGGGACATGATCCGTCGGCCGCCTGGGGTGGCGGGAGTCTGGTGGAAGTCTGCCGTGGATACGCTTATGTCGGCGCCGTCGGTCAAAACGGCGGGCGTACTCACGGCTTTACCGTGCACGACGTGAGAGATCCGACTAGGCCGCGTAAGGTCTGGGAGTTCAAAGCGCCGACGGGCATTCAGATGCATAAACTGCGCGTTGTCGGTGGTGATTTCCTCTATGTGAACTCGGAATCGCTGAGCGGCGGTGCCGGCAAAGGCGCGCGCGGCGGGTTTTACATTTTCGACATTAGCAAGCCCGGCGAACCGAAGCTCGCAAGTTTTTTCGACATGCCCGGCAGCGGTCCGCACCGCTTCGGTGTCGATAACAAGCTCAAGCTCGCCTTCATGCCCAATGATGCACCGGGCTGGAACCGGCGTGTCATTTGGACTTTGGATATTGCCGATCCCTTGAAACCGGACGTCATCAGCATCTTCGGTTTGCCGGGTCAGAAGACCGATGGCGCCGGTGTCGGCAATGATCCGACGCCTGCGGAGGATTCATGCACATTACACGGTCCGCCGATCGTTCGCGGCAACCGGATGTATGCGGCCTTCTGGGGCGGCGGCATGGCGGTCATCGACTGTACTGACCAGCGCGCGCTGAAGCTTGTCGGCCACATCAACTGGACGCCGCCCTTCGTTGGCTCGACCCATACGGCCTGTCCGATTGGTGACAGGCCCTATCTGGTTGTGACCGATGAGGCGCGCGCCAAACAGAATTACTGGGACAGCCAGTTCATGTGGATCATCGACATCCGCAACGAAGGAAATCCGATACCGGTTTCAACCTGGTTTCCGGAAAGGGAGAAGTATTTTCATCGCGAAGGCCGCTTCGGCGCACATAATATCGTTGAGAATATTCCGTCAGACGGGCGCTGGAAGGATCTCGTTTTCATCACCTACTTCAATGCCGGACTGCGCGCAGTGGATGTCAGTGACGTGCTGCGGCCGCGCGAGAAAGGCTTTTATGTGCCGGCGCGGGCCGACGGCCAGCGGGAGATTCAGTCCAATGACGTTGGCGCGGACGAACATGGCCGGCTCTACCTCATTGATCGCTGGGATGGTGGAATGCATATCGTCGAGTACACAGGCTGACTTTAGGCATCGCCTGGTGGCTTTTCGCTGCTTCTAGAATGAGGTGTATCCCCGCTCGTCGGGCGGCGTACTGCGCTATTTAGGGGCCACTATTGAAGCCGAAGCCGAACTGGTGATCAGCCACCACCTGCCCGGGGTGCTCGCCTTGCACTAAAAATTCGCTACCTTTCTGCGGTGCAGCGAGTGACGCTAATGGTACTTAGCCGACAATCGCGGCTTCGCAGCAATTTGGTCGTTATTGGACAAGTGCTGGCATCGGTCGACATTTACCCGCCGATCACACCTTGTGAGTTCTCGCACTGGTCATGTTGTCGCAGCGAACCCGCAACGTCGCAATCAATTGTGGGTAGGGGTGTGGGTAAGCCATTGATCTAATTGAAATAGCCCAGAATTTCAGTACCCATTCGCCGTAGGCCGCAGGTGTGACGATTGCGGTCTCAGGATTGGGTGGATGACAGCTCTTTGTGGATCTTGATCAACTCGACCAGGGTTTCGATCCCGAAGTCAGTGAATGCGATGACCTGTTGGTCGCCGGGCCCGTAAACCCGGATCACGCCGTCCTCGGTATCCATTTCCAGGGCGACATCGTAAAGCCAGTCGACGCTCTCGCCGAGGTTCACGGCGACGCGGTCGATGGTCGTTACACGATGAACCTTGTTGACGTGCATTTCAGGCCGCCAGCGCCGAACCCGCGATGGCTGAAGGTCGCCAGTTCCACGGCAGAAGCTCATCAAGCCGGTGCGCAGGATGGGTCGCGATGCGCGAGAGAACGTCGGCGAGCCAGGCTTGCGGATCCACGCCATTCATCTTGGCCGTGACAATGAGACTGTACATGACCGCAGCGCGCTGGCCGCCGCGATCGGACCCGCAGAACAACCACGATTTTCTTCCCAGCGCGATGCCGCGCAACCCGCGTTCGGCAGCATTGTTGGACAGGCACACGCGTCCGTCCTCGAGGAACAAGGTGAAGGCCGGCCAGCGCTTGAGCATGTAATTGACGGCCTTGACCAGATCGTGCCCGCGCGAGAGCCTGGCGGCCTGTTCGCGCATATAGACCCGCAGATCGTCGACCAGCGGCCGGCTCAGATTTCGTCTGACCACCAGCCGTTCCTCGGCGCATTTGCCATTGATGGACCGCTCGATCTCGAACAGGGCATCGATCCGGCGCACGACCTCGATCGCGATCGGCGACAGAGGGATTTCCTTTTTGCCCGCGGCCTTGCGACGCGTGTTCTCCTCCAGATCGGCCATGGCGAAGAACGGGCGCCGCGCGTGCACCCAGCATGCCGCCTCCCGGACCGGGCCGGGCTTGCGGTCCGCCAGATAGAGCCTGTTGTAGCCGTCATAGGCGTCCGCCTGCAGGATGCCGGCATATCCCGCCAGATGCGTCTGCGGGTGCTCGCCCCGGCGATCGCGTGAGTAATAGAACATCGCCGCGGGCGGCCCGGTGCCGCCGAAGGGCTTGTCGTCTCGAACATAAACCCAGCACCGCCCAGTATCGGTCTTGCCTTTGGCCAGAACCGGCACGGTCGTATCGTCGCCATGCAGCCGCTCGGCCGCCATGACATGGGATTCCATCAAGCGAAGGAGAGGATCGAGCGCCGTACAGACCGAGCCCACCGCATCGGCCATGGTCGACAGCGCGATCGGCACGCCTTCCAGCGCATAACGCTCGGCCTGACGGTTCAAAGGCTGGTGCTGGCCGAACTTCTCGAACACGATCATCGCCAGGAGACTCGCCCCGGCCCAGCCCCGCGCAATCACATGGAACGGCGCCGGCGCTTGCGAGATCTTCTCGCAATCCCGGCAGGTGAACTTCTCCCGCACCGTCTCGATTACCTTCCACTGACGGGGCTGCGATTCCAGCGTGCGCGTCACATCCTCGCCGAGCTTGCGCAGGCGATTGCCGCCGCAGCATTCGCATGACGTCGGCGGGTCGATCACCACGCGTTCGCGAGGAAGATGGTCGGGGAACGTATTACGCTCGGGACGTTTGCGCGTAAATCCGGCGACCGTCGTCGTTCTAGCGACAGCTCTTTCGGCCGCAAGTTCGTCTTCCGTGGCGCTCGCTTCCAGCTCTTCGAAGGTGAGCGCCAGTTGGTCGATCAGCCGCGCCGAGCGCTCCGACCGCTGCCCGTAGATCTGGCGCTCCAGCTTTGCGATCCGAAGCTTCTGCTGGGCGATCAGCGCCATGTCTTCGGACGCTTTCGCGCGGGCGACCGCCAGTTCCGCGGCGACTTCCAGGCCCTTGGTCTGCACAGCGGCCAACGCCGCTTTCAGGGCAGCGTTTTCTCGGGCAAGAGCGGTGCGAACGGCATCCATGCCACGGAGTGAATCATAAATCGCGTGATTTGAGGCGCCCTAAAATGCACGCGGTCGCATTTTTCTTCGACCCAATCGTGCACGCTAACCAGCGCTCTTGGGCCGCCACGTCAATTGCGGATTTCGCCAGTCGATCCCCTCGAGCATGTACGCCATCTGCGCCGCCGAGATCGACACCGCGCCGCCTGACGCCGATGGCCATATGAACTTTCCGCGGTCCAATCGTTTGGCATAAAGCGAAAGCCCAATTCCATCGTGCCAGAGGATCTTGGCGAGATCGCCGCGGCGACCTCGGAAGATATAGAGGTCGCCAGCATGAGGATCGCGCTTCAGACTCTCCTGAACCTGCAGCGCCAGGCCCTGCATGCCGCGCCGCATGTCGGTCTGACCCGTCGCAATCCAGACTCTGACGCCGCTCGGAATCGGAATCATCGCCGTGACAGCGCCTTCAACACGCGCGTCAGCGCCGCCGTCTCGACATCAGCCCAGACGATGATCCGGTTGCCTTCCGCAAGAACGATATCCATCTGGCCGGCCGCGCCCGGGCAGTCCCGCTCCGTGGCCAATTCCCGCGCAATCGTCACGGGCAGGATCGGCATCGGGTCGTTCTGCACAGACGGCTCTACGCCCATCTTGCGGCGCCAGGTGAACAAGAGATTGGCGTTGAGTTCGTGACGCCGAGCGACCTCGGCGATCGATGCTCGGTCCTGAAGACTCTCTTCAACGATCCGACGTTTCTCGTCCCGCGTCCACGATCGACGCCTGCGCGCGCCAGGTCCAAAATCACCGTCATTGCCAACCGACATCAGAGATAGTGTCCATCATCCGGTAGCGGACACGATCATCGTGCCACTCTTCAGACAGCTATCTCCAACAGCGACATCAATGCTAGGCGGCCGCTACCGTAGGGATACGACTCTTGCGGCTTCGTTAAACTCGACGTGCAGTCCACCTTGTTTGCCGAATGTGCCGTTAGGGAATGGGGGAGGATCGGGAAGAGCGGTG
>CAIMEA010000173.1 GCA_903839845.1 uncultured Hyphomicrobiales bacterium | reverse complement strand
GGCGAGGAATTCGTGCAGGCCGATCTGTCAAAGCTCGATGCGGTCGAGGCTTTGTGCAAAGGCGTCGACGCCATTGTGCATTTCGGCGGCTTCTCGGTCGAAGGTTCGTGGGAGACCATCCTCGCCGCCAACATCATTGGCTGCCGCAATATGTATGAGACGGCCTATCGCGCGGGCGTCAAGCGCGTGGTCTTCGCCTCGTCCAACCACGCCGTCGGATTTTATCCGCGCAGCCAAAAGATTGGCGTCGATGTCACCGTGCGGCCGGATTCGCGCTACGGCGTCAGCAAGGCCTTCGGCGAGGCGATGGGCGCCTTGTACGCCGACAAGCACGGCCTGCGCGTCACATGCCTGCGGATCGGCAATTTCGGCGATGCGCCGCTCGACGTGCGGCGGCTGTCGATCTGGCTCAAGCCGGACGATCTGGTGCAGCTGATCCGCATCGGCCTCGAACATCCCGACATTCATTTCGAAATTTTTTACGGGATGTCCGACAATGCCGCCGCCTGGTGGGACAACAGCAACGCCAAAAAATTCGGCTATCGACCGACCGGCCGCGCCGAGGATTTCCGTGCCCACGCCGAGGCCGAGCAAGCCAGGATCGCCGCCGATCCGGTCGGCGACCTTTTGCAGGGCGGCAGCTACCCGTCCGACGAATACGACGCCGATAAGCGGGACCGCTGACGCACGCCGACATGTTGCGGCGCAATCCAGCCACCCTCAATTACCCCATGCGGCGCAATGCCGCTTTGTGCTAGACTCGTTGTTTCGGGAGAGATGCCGGGGATTTTCGATTTGCTGAGCTATACGCGCGACCAGGACCAGACCTTGACCTTGCCGGCCGAACTGTTCGGCTATCGGTTGCTGACCGATCCGCGGCTCAACAAGGGTACCGCCTTCACCGACGACGAACGTACCGCCTTCGGACTGCATGGCCTGCTGCCGCCGACGGTGGTGGGCATCGAAGAGCAGGTGACGCGCCGGCTGCAGGCTTTTCGGGAATTTCACACCGATCTTGAGCGCTACGCCTTCCTGCGCGACCTGCAGGATACCAACGAGACATTGTACTACGCGCTGCTCGGTCAGAACGTCGAGGAACTGCTGCCGATCGTCTATACGCCGACGGTCGGCGCCGGCTGCAAATCGTTCAGCCGCTTGTTCCGCAAGCCGCGCGGCCTGTTCCTGTCGATCCCGCACCGCGACCAGATTCGCGACATCCTCGCCAATCCCTTGTTCGACAAGACCGAGGTGGTCGTCGTCACCGATGGCGAACGCATTCTCGGCCTCGGCGACCAGGGCGCCGGTGGCATGGGTATCCCCATCGGCAAGCTGGCGCTGTACACCGCCTGCGGCGGCATCGACCCGGCGACTGCGCTGCCGATCCTGCTCGATGTCGGCACCGACAACGAGGACAATCTCAACGACCCGCTCTACATCGGCTGGCGGCACAAGCGCGTGCGCGGCGAGGAATACGACTCCTTCGTCGCCGAATTCGTCGCGGCTTTGTCCGAGCGCTGGCCGCATGTGATGTTGCAGTGGGAGGATTTCGCCAAGGGCAACGCCACACGCATCCTCGACCGCTACCGCGACACAGTGTGCAGCTTCAACGACGACATCCAGGGCACCGCCGCGGTCGCCACCGGCGCATTGCTCGCCGCCATCAACGTCACCGGCGTGCCGATGCAGGAACAGCGCATCGCCATTCTCGGCGGCGGCTCGGCCGGCTGCGGCATCGCCAGCCTGCTGGTGTCGGCGATGATCGATGCCGGGCTCGACGCCGATGACGCCGCGCGCCGCTTCTATCTGGTCGACAAGGACGGCCTGCTGGTCGAGGACATGAGCGACATCGCGCCGTTCCAGCAGCCATTTTTGCAGCCGCGCGCGGCATTGGCGCACTGGAACACCGGCAACCCGAACCGCATCTCGCTGCTCGACGTCATCTACAATGCCAAGCCGACGGCGTTGATCGGCGTGTCGGCGCAGGCCGGCGCTTTCACCGAGTCTGTGGTGCGCGCCATGGCCAAGCACAACAAGCGGCCGATCATCTTTCCGCTGTCGAACCCGAGTTCCTGTGCCGAGGCGACGCCGGCCGATATCGACCGCTGGAGCGAGGGCCGCGCCATCATCGGCGCCGGTTCGCCGTTCCCGCCGATCAAGCGCAACGGCAAGCCGTTCAGCGTCGATCAGTCGAACAATTCCTACATCTTCCCCGGCGTCGGCCTGGGCGCCATCGCCACCCATGCCGCGCGCATCACCGACAAGATGTTCATGGCCGCCGCCAAGGCGCTCGCCGACATGTCGCCAGCGCGTGCCAATCCGGACGCCAATCTCTTGCCACGCGTCACGCAATTGAGCGAGGTCGCCATCGCGGTGGCTATCGCCGTCGGCAAGCAGGCCTATGCCGAAGGCATTACCTCGGAAGTAACCGCCGATGGCATCGAGGATGCGGTGCGCGCCAAGATGTGGACGCCGCGTTACGTTCCCTATCGGCGCGCCGGGGCGAATACTTGATACGTTGGTTGAAGAGGGTCGCTCTTACTTCTCCCCTCCCCCAACCGAACTCGGGTTCACCCGAGTTCGGCATCTAAATTGGTCAAAGTCGGATATATCCGACTTTGACTGGGGAGGGGTCGGGGGTGGGGGTGCAAGGCAAGAGCGTGGGATGTTGCCACTACCCCCTCCGTAACCCTCCCCCACAAGGGGGGAGGGAACACGCTGAGCCTGCCGCGCGCTGATTCAACATCAACGGAATAAACGATCGATGTCCCTCGCCCTCGTCCTCCTCCAGCTCTCGGTCATGCATATCCTCATGGCCATGATCCCGGGTCCGAACACTGTCGTCGTCACCTATTTCTCGGCGCGCATGTCGCGCCAGGCCGGGCTCAAGGCGGTCGCCGGGATCGTACTCGGCTCGGCGATCTGGGTGATCCTCAGCATGCTGGGCGTCGGTGTCCTGTTGTTGGAGGCGGCTCCGTCTATCGTGCGCTGCGGCTGTGCGGGGCCGCCTATCTCGTTTTTGTCGGCGTGAGAATGCTGGTGGCCGGCATTCGCACCGCTCCCGAACAACGCCCGCCGCAGGCGGCGCGCTCGCCCTTGCTCGCCGGATTGTTGACGACGCTGAGCAACCCGAAATCGGCGGTGTTCTGGACCAGCGTCTTCGTGCTGGTCGTGCCGGCGCACGCGCCTTTCTGGTTCTATGGCGCGGTGGCGCTGCTGATCGTGGTGCAGTCGGCGCTGTGGTACGCGATTGTCGCCTTGGCGCTGTCGACCGCATTCGCCAAGCGGCACTACATGCGCTTTGCGCAATGGCTCGACCGTATTGCCGGCGCGGTGATGATCGGCCTCGGTCTGAAACTGGCAAATGAGTTGCGTCAGGAAGTCATGGGACGCTAGATAATACCGCCATGAACAAAGACGACTACCCGCTCTGGTCCATCGACACGATCCGTTACGGCGACACCGACGCGCAGGGCCACGTCAACAATGCCGTGTTCGCCACGTTTCTCGAGACGGGTCGCACGCAGTTCCTGCTCCATCCCGACCGGCCACTGCGCCATACCGGCACGATTTTTGTCATCGCCAAGCTGGTGCTCGACTTCAAGGCCGAGATGCAATGGCCGGGCGAAGCCCATATCGGCACACGCTGCAAGAGCATCGGCCGCTCGTCCTTTGTGCTGGAGCAGATCGTCGTCCAGAACGATGCCGTCCGCGCCATCGCCGAAACGGTGATGGTCATGATGGACGAGACGACGCGCAAATCCACGCCGCTGCCCGACATCGCCATCGCCCAGCTCAAGGAAAAGCGGAAGGTCACGTCATGAACCGCCCGGTCGCCGTCGCCGCTGCTTGCCTGATGCTGGCCTCGCCCGCCGCCGCGCAGGATATCCGCGGCCTGGAAAACTGCACCGCCGAAAAGCAGATGGAGCGTCGCGCCGGCTGTCTGCAAGCCAATGTCGAACTGCTGCAACAATTGCTCGTCAAGCAGACGCGCGCCGCCGACGACAAATTCAAGGCCGACAGAGCCGAGATCGATGCGCTGAAAGCACGCCTGACGAAACTGGAAGCCGATCTTGCGCAGGTGAGGGCGAAGCCGGTTGAGCCCGCGGCGAAGAAATAAACGTCTCCGCTCGCCCCCGCGAAGGCGGGGGCCCAGTCTTTTTCGATCCCCTCAGAATATATGGCTCTGGATTCCCGCCTTCGCGGGAATGAGCGGAGTTTGCCTCACGCCCTTCGCTTAACCGCCTTCACCTTCTCACCCCGCACCAACTCCATCGCCGCCTGCCCCGCCGCTTCCGCGTATGAAGGATCGCGGTGCGTCAGCATCGCCGAGAAGGCGCCGTCGAACAGCAGCATCACCTGGCGCGCGCGCATGTCAGGATCGGCGAGCCCGGCCTGCGCGAAACGGCCGGCGAACTCGGCCTCCAGTTTTTTCTTGTGCGCCGAGCCGGCCTTGAGCGCCGGGTGTCCCGGCGTCGTCACCAGTTCGGCGGCGGTGCGCAGGAAGCCGCAGCCGCGCCATTTCGGATGGCGGCCGAGCCGCGCCATTTGCGCGAACACGGCCTCCAGCTTATCGGTGAGCGTGCCCTGCACCGCGTCCATCCAGCCCATGACAATGACGATGGTCGGTTCGTCGCGCGCCGCCAGATAGGCCGCGATCAGATCGTCCTTGCTGCGGAAATGATAATACAGCGTCCGCTTGGTCAGGCCGGCGCGCGCGGCGACGTCGTCGACGCTGACGGCGCGGATGCCATGGCCGTAAAACAGCTTGCTGGCGGCGGCGACGATACGGTCGCGGGTGACGGCGGCATTTTTCGGCATGGCCACAAAGTATACTGACTAGTGAGTGTACGCAAGGCGGCGGCTTTGCAAACCTTGGCGGCCTCAACCACGTCCGGAGATGTCCCATGCCCCCCGCCATCGCCAGCAAGACCGCCAGCAAGCCGCCTGTGCCCGCGCCATCCGACACCGTCCTGTGCCAGATCGACAACGGCATCGCGCAGCTGACGCTCAACCGGCCCGACAAGCTCAACGCGCTCAATTACGAATTGATCGAACGCCTGGGCGCGCTGCTCGACAAAATCGAGCGCGACGACAGCGTCCGCGCCGTCGTGCTCACCGGCGGCGGCGACAAGGCCTTCTCGTCCGGCGCCGACATTTCCGGCTTCGCGACCAGCGTACGCCAGGGCGCGCCGGCGGCGCTGCGCGACTTCGTGCAGCCGGGCCAGCGGCTGACCGCGCGCATCGAGACCTTCCCCAAGCCGATTATTGCCGCGGTCAACGGGCTGGCCTATGGCGGCGGGTCGGAAATCGTCGAGGCCTGCCCTCTGGCCATTGCCAGCGAGCGCGCGCAATTCAGCAAGGCCGAGATCAATCTCGGCTTCGCCCCGCCGTTCGGCGGCTCGCAGCGGCTGCCGCGTCTCATCGGCCGCAAGCGCGCGCTGCGCATGATTTTAACCGGCGAGCCGATCAGCGCCTGGAAGGCGCGCGACTTCGGTCTGGTCAACGAGGTGGTGCCGCACGAGCGGCTGTACGAGGAAGCCTTCGCGCTGGCGCGTGTCATCGTCGAGAAATCGCCATTGGCGGTGTCGGCCTGTCTCGGCAGCGTCACGCGCGGCATCAACGTGCCGATCGACGAGGGCCTGGCCATCGAAGCCAATTATTTCGCGCGCATGGTGCCGACCAGGGATATCGAGGAAGGCATCTCGGCCTGGCTCGACAAGCGCCCGCCGCGATTCACCGGCAGGTGAGCTACCAATGATAGTTCAAGCCGGCGCGCACGATGTTGTCGGTGATCGGCACCGACAGAGTCGGCGTGCCGGACGCCGCGCCCATGAAGGTCGCGGTGCCGAGATCGATATGGAGAAATTCGGCCTTGGCGCTCCAGTTGCGGCTGATGCCGTATTCGATGCCGCCGCCGGCGGTCCAGCCGGTCTGCGTACTCGATGACGTGCCGCTCGGCTGCGCGGCCTGCACATTGCCATAGGCCAAGCCGCCGGTGACGTAAGGCAGGAAGCGGTCGAAGGCGACACCGAGCCGCGCCCGCGTCGTGCCGAGCCAGCTCTGCCGGCTCTCGCATTGGCCGCCGCCATTGGTGGCGCAGACGCCGCCGGCCGCGCTGCTGCCGTTGAAATTCGCCCGGTCGATATCGCTTTCGACGCCGACGACAATCTTGCCGATCTGCCAGTTATAACCGATCTGACCGCCGGCCAGCGCGCCGCGCGTTCTGAAATTGCCGGAACCGGCGCCGGCCGCCGGATCGCTCCAGCTCGTGCGGCCGCGGCCATAGCCGCCATTGGCGCCGAGATAGAATCCCGACCAGTCGAACGGCGGCAATTCCGGCGCCTTGTAATAAGACGGCTGACCGGATTTCGCCGGCATATCGGCGGCCTGCGCACCGGCCGCGCCGGCGACCGCAGCGGCGGCGGCAAGCGCGAGAACGAGCGAGCGATTCATCGTGACATCCCCGACTGCACAAAGCCCTGTGCCCCGCGCCCATCGGTCATCACCCGTGTGGCCGTTTTGTGAATTAAAAATCGTCCACGAATAAACGGAAATTTACGCGCGACGCCTCGTCGCCACATTCGTCAACGAACTGACAATACTTCGCCGCATTCGCCCGGCAGGCCGCGCATGGGATGCGCCTACGCCTTGCCGTCCTCGCGCCGATGCGACAAGCTTTCGCCTCCGCCCGGCGATTGGGATCACATGGATCAGACCATCGGCGTCCTCATCGCGATCGCATCGAGCTTTCTCGGCGGCTCGGCCGCGGCAGTGACGCGCTATCTGGTCGGCACTGCCGATCCGTTGACGCTCGCCATCCTGCGCTGGGGCATCGGCTTTCTCGTCGTCTTGCCGTCCACATTACTCCTGCGGGCGAAACTGCCGCCGCGCGACGACTGGCCACGCGTCGCCCTGCTCGGCATCTGCTTTTTCGGATTGTTCTTCGTGCTCTATAATATCGCCGTTGGTTTTACGACGGCGGCGCGCGCCAGCCTGGCGCTGTCGACGCTGCCGCTGCAGACCATGATCGTCGGCGCATGGCTCGGTATCGAACGCCTGACATTGCGCAAATCGCTCGGCGTCGGCATCGCCATGCTCGGCGTCTTTGCCGCACTCGCTTCCGGTCTCGGCACCGCGCCGGAAGGCGCGTGGCGCGGCGAAGCGATCATGATCGGCGCGGTGCTTTGTATGTCGTTCTACAATGTCTGGTCGCGGCCGTTCATGCAACGATCGAGCCCGCTTGGCTTTCTCTGCGTCGGCATGGGCGCCGGCGCTATCGTGCTGCTGCTGATTGGCGCCGTGACCGGTCGCGTCGCCGTGCTCGCCGATTTCGGCGCGGCGCAATGGATCGCCGGCGTCTATCTCGGCATCGGCGGTGGCGCGCTCGCCTTCATCCTGTGGGTGATGGCGTTGCAGCGCACGACGCCGACCTTGGTGGCGAACACCATGACGGTCAACCCGATCGCCGCCGGGCTATTGGCGGCGCAATTGGTCGGCGAACCGATCACGCTCAATCTGGTGTTCGGTCTGGTCGCGGTCTTTGCCGGCATATGGATCGCGACAACACAGAGCAGCGCACCCGCCTAATTGACCTTGATATTGAGTTCCTTGATCAGCTTGCGAAACTTTTCGTTATCGCTGCGGATCAGGTCGGCGAAGACGTCCGGCTTGAGAATCAGGGGCTCCAGGCTGCCCGAGACATTCACCTTGGCCGCCACGTCGGGCTTCGCCAGCGACGTCTGCACCGCCTCGCGCAGCTTGACGACGATCGCGTCCGGCGTCCCCGCCGGCGCGAACAGGCCGAGCCAGATGTCGACGGCGTAGCCGGGATAGAATTCGCCGATGGTGGGCAGATCGGGATAGCGCTTCGAGCGCGCCTTGCCGCTCATCGCCAAAGGACGCAACGTGCCGGCTTCGAACTGGCCGGCGCTTTCGCCGCCGGCAAACAGCACCTGCGTATCGCCGGCAATCGTCGCCTGCATCGACGGACTTCCGCCGCGATAGGTGACTTCGAGCAACTCAAATCCGGCGCGCTGGCGCAGCACCGCCATCGCCATGCTGTGCTGGCTGGCCGGTCCGCCGGAGGCAAACGCCAGCGCGGGCTTGGCCTTCTTCGCGTAGTCGATGAATTCCGGCAATGTCTTCACCGGCAGTTTCGGATTGACCGCCAGCACGAACTGGTTGGTCGCCACGCTGGTGACCGGCACGAGGTCCTTGATCGGATCGGACTTCATCGAAAAGATATGCGGGTTGATGGCAATCGCGCTGTCGGCGCCGAGCAGCAGCGTGTAGCCATCCGCCGGCGCGGCCGCCACCGCCTCGGTGGCGATATTGCCATTGGCGCCGGTGCGGTTTTCGATCACCACCGGCTGACCGAGCGACTCGGACAAATAATGCCCGACCAGCCGCGCTACGACGTCCGGCGCGCCGCCCGGCGGAATGCCGACCAGAATCTTGATCGTATGGTTGGGGTAAGGCTGTTGCGCCAAAGCTGCGCCCGCGCCAAGCGCGACGGCGGCGACAATCGTCAAACCAAAAGCCCGCGAACGAACCGACAATTTCCGCATGGTCATCTCCCTCTTGTCTTTTTTACGCCGGCCTGTTGGCCGGTGAGCGCCGGTCTATCGGCCGGCTTCGCGGCGCTTCACGCGCCGCACCAGATAGTCGAAATTGATGCCGAACTGTTCCTGCCGGCTGATATCATGCTTGAGTTTCTCGACATCGGCACGTGAAAATTCCGCCGCCGGATCGCCCGCCGCTTCGGTGATCATCTGCACCTGCGCGGCGTTTTCCAGCATGATCGCGCCGACCACCGTCTCGGCAATGGTCGCGCCGGTCACCACCACGCCGTGGTTCTTCAACAGCACGGCGCGATGGCTCGCAAGCGCCCGCGCGACGCCGGCGCCCATCTCGGCCGACCGAATGAGGTTGATCGTATCGGTATAGACGCCGAGCGATTCATAGAACAACGCCGCCGGCTGGCTGTAGACGCGGATCGGCCGCCCGCTCGACGACAGCGCGACGGCATAGGGCGGATGCGTATGCAGCACGCACTGCACGTCGGGCCGCGCGCGATAGATTTCCGAATGGATGAACACTTCGCTGTGCCGCTTGGCGGTGCCGGCGACGACCTTGCCGTCGAGGTCGATGGTGAGGATATTGTCGCGCGTGATCTCGTCGAGGCCGACGCTGTGCGGCTTCATCAGGAACAACGCCGGATTGTCCGGCGTACGAAATGAAATATGGCCGCGGGTGAAATCGTCCTGCCCCTCGGCGACCAGAACCTTGCCCGCCAGGATCATGGTCTCTTTGATCGCGTCGTGTGCGCTGATTGAATCTTGCGACATGCCGGCCGTTCTCCGAAAAAGCGTGAGGCGGCCTTATGCGCGCCGAAGCCGGCAAGATCGCACGAGCTATGAAACCGGCGCAATGGCCGGATTGGAATTTCCGGGCGCGAAAATTACGCTGCCGTTACAACTACCGCCGCAGCCAGCGCCCGAGGATGCTGCCCATGTGCCGCGCCGGCACGAGTTCGATATCGCTGACCATCTTGGCGCCGCCTGAACGCCGTTCCAGCACGATCTTGCGGCTGTGGAATTGCTCCAGCTCGGGACGGTGGCCGACGCTGATGATGGTCAGTCCCTCCATCGCTTCCGACAACAGTTTCATCAATTCGTCCTGGCTTTTCGGATCGAGCGCCGAGGTCGCCTCGTCGAGCACGATGATGTCGGGCCGGTGCAACAGCACGCGCGCGATGGTCAGGCGCTGCTTCTCGCCGCCGGACAAGGTTTGGTCCCAGGGCGCGTCTTCCTCGATCTTGTCCTTGAGATGGGCGAGGCCCACTTTGTCGAGGATATCCTTGATTTGCTCCGGCTCCCAGTCCTCGGCGGCGCCGGGATAGGCGACGGCGCGGCGCAACGTGCCGGTCGGAATGTAAGGCCGCTGTGGCAGCAGGAACAGCCGGGAGTCGCGCTGGATCTGGATCTCGCCGCCGCCCCACGGCCACAGGCCGGAAATGGCGCGCACGAGCGTGCTCTTGCCGGTGCCGCTTTCGCCGGCGACCAGCACCCGCTCGCCTTTGTTGATGACCACCTCGGTGTCGCCGACCACCGCGGTGCCGTCATCGAGCGACACCGAGAAGTTGATCAGCTTCATCGCCGCGTCGTCGGTTTCGCCGCGCGTGATACGGTTGAAGCCGTCGCCGCTTTCCGCCTTTTCCAGCGCGTCGAGCGAGACCATCAGCGAGGCGATACGCCGCGCCGACGCATTCCAGTCGGCCAGCCGCGGATAATTGTCGACCAGCCACGAGAACGCCGCTTGCACGATGGTGAAGGCCGAGGCCGCCTGCATCACCACGCCCAGCGACATTGAGCCGTCGAGAAATTTCGGCGCGCACAGAATGAGCGGGACCACCGGCGCGATCAGCGAGGAGCCCTGCGACACGATGGTCGTCTTCATGTGCTGCCGGCACAGATCGCGCCAGCGCAGCAGCACTGTGTGCAGCGACCGGTTGATGCCGGCGCGTTCCTCTTCCTCGCCGCCGAGCAGCGCGATGCTTTCGCCGTTTTCGCGCACGCGGGTCAGCTGATAGCGGTAGTCCGCCTCGGCCTGGTTTCGGTCCTCGGAGACCGCGACGAATCTTTTGCCGACCACGGTCATGGCGCCGCTCGCCAGCACGGCATAGAACACCGCGGCGATGACCAGGAAGCCTGGAATTCTCACGTCGAAGCCGCCGACGGCGATTTCCAAGGCGCCGCCAATGGTCCACAGCACGGCGATGAAAGTGAGCGCCGACAGCGCCGCCTGCAACACGCCGACGGCGAAATCGATCGGCGCGTCGGTCGACACCCGCAGATCCTCGGTCAATCGGCCTTCCGGGTTCTGATGGTCGCCGCTGACCAGGTTGAGCTGATAATAGCGTCCGTGCCTGAGCCAGCGGCTGATCACCGCGTCGGACACCCAGGCGCGCCAGCGCCGTTGCGTGGTCATGCGCGCCCAGACATTGGTCACGCCGAACGCGACGCTGACCGCCGCCAGCGGGAAGAACACGCCGGCGAGGTAAAGCACCGTGGCGGAGTCGCGCTTTTCCAGCGCATCGAAGATCTTCCGATTCCACAGATTGATGCCATACATCGCGGCGAGGTTGGCCAGGATGAGGACGATCAGGCTGATGGTCAGCAGCCAGGCCAGCCGGTCGCCGCGCTGACGGCTCCAGAAGCCCCTGGCCGTGTGCCAAAAGCGCCGCAGCAGGTATTTCTTGCGCAGCTTCTCCTGGTCGGCAACGGCAACAACATCGACCGTGGCGGTGGCCTCGGCGATCTTGATGTTTTCCGGTAGGTCGTCAATCGACGCCTTCTTGACATCGCTGGTATTGACGTCGCCCTCCGCTTCGAATGAGGGGTCGTCGCGCGTTTCTGTGGATGTCATGTGCCTCTGACGTCGGGGGAATGTGTCGCCAACGCCTCCGGTTGAGGTAAAGTTCCGCCATATTATGGAATAAGGAACTGGGGACTTTGACCTAGCGCATGGTATGCCAGAGCGAAGGCGTGCAAGCAGCCCGCGCGCACGCGACGAGACCCCCATGAATCTGATCCGCCTTTACGGCCGCGTCCTGGCCCTGCTCGGCTCCGAAGCCCGCCTGGCCTGGACCCTGGCGATCGCCAATATCGCACTGGCCTCCGCCCAGTTCGCCGAACCGGTGCTGCTTGGCCGCATCATCGATACGTTGACCGCCGCGCAGGCCGCGGCGACCCCGCCGTCATGGTCGCAGCTCAGCGTGCTTCTGTCGGCCTGGGCCGGCTTCGGGCTGTTCACCATCGCCTGCGGCACCCTGATCGCGCTTTATGCCGACCGGCTGTCGCACCGCCGCCGCCACGTCGTGCTGACCGGCTATTTCGAGCATGTGCTGCAACTGCCGCTGACCTATCACGGCAATACCCATTCCGGCCGCCTGATGAAGGTCATGCTGCAAGGCACCGACGCTCTGTGGGGCCTGTGGATCGGCTTCTTCCGCGACAACCTGGCTTCCATCGTCTCGCTTCTGGTGCTGCTGCCGATTTCGCTGTTCATCAACTGGCGGCTGGCTCTGCTGCTGATCGTCCTGTGCGTCGTCTTCGCCGCGCTGACCGCCCTGATCGTTCGCAAGACGCAGACGCTGCAAAGCTCGGTCGAGCAGCATTATTCGGATCTCGCCGAGCGCGCTTCCGACACGCTCGGCAATATCGCTTTGGTGCAGAGCTTCTCGCGGCTCGAACAGGAAGTCGCCGAACTGCGCCAAGTGGTCGAGCGCCTTTTGAAGGCGCAGATGCCGGTGCTGTCGTGGTGGGCGCTCGCCGCGGTGCTGACCCGCACGGCGACAACCTTGACCGTGTTGTCGATCATCATCGTCGGCACGATCCTGCACATCAACGGCAAGGCCAGCATCGGCGAGATGGTGACTTTCATGAATTTCGCCGGGCTCATCATCACCCGGCTCGAACAGGTCGTCGCCTTCGTCAACAAGATCGGCTCGGAAGCGCCGCGCCTGCGCGAATTCTTCCAGGTCTGGGACACCGTCCCGGCCATTCGCGACCCTGAGGATGCCGTCGATCCCGGCCGCCTTGTCGGCAAGGTCGAGTTCAAGCACGTGTCGTTCACCTATGATGGCGAGCGCATGGCGGCGATCGATTTGAATTTCAAGGCGATGCCGGGCGAGACCATCGCGCTGGTGGGCGCCACCGGCGCCGGCAAGTCGACCGCCATCGCGCTGTTGCATCGCGCCTTCGATCCGCAGTTTGGCGTGATCGAGATCGACGGCGTCGATATCCGTCACTTCAAGCTCGGTGCGCTGCGCCGGAATATCGGCGTGGTGTTTCAGGAATCGCTGTTGTTCAACCGGTCGATCGCCGACAATCTGCGCGTCGGCAAGGCCGACGCCACCGAGGACGAAATGCGCGAGGCGGCGACGCGCGCCCAGGCCATCGACTTCATCGACCGCAAGTTTCACGGCTTTTCCGACAATGTCGGCGAACGCGGCCGCTCCTTGTCCGGCGGCGAGCGTCAGCGGCTGTCGATTGCCCGCGCGCTGTTGAAGGACCCGCCGATCCTCATTCTCGACGAGGCGACCAGCGCGCTCGACGCCGGCACCGAGGGCAAGGTCATGAAGGCGCTCGACGAGGTGATGAAGAACCGCACGACCTTCGTCATCGCGCACCGGCTTTCGACCGTGCGCAAGGCGTCGCGCATTCTGGTGTTCGAGGCGGGCAAGATCGTCGAGGCCGGCACCTTCGACGAACTGGTGGCGCAAGGCGGGCGGCTGGCCGACCTGGCGCGTCAGCAATTCATCGTCACCGAGCCGGCGCCCAAGCCGATCTGAGCCGGCGCGGGCCGGATCGCCAAGCCTTAAGCGTGCGCGGTGCCGGTCGAGAAGCGCATCGCCGCGATGCGGTCGAGTTCGGTCTGCTCGCGGGCGTTTTCCTCGGCCTTTTCGCGGTCGTGGTCGCGCTGATCGAGCATCTCGACCTTTTTCAGTTCCTCGAAGGCTTCGCCGAGCATCGCCTTGGCGTCGTCGAGCTGCGCCCTGAGGTCGTCGCTCGAACGCTTGAGGTTTTCGCGCCGTCCCATCGCCGCCTTGGCGTAGGTCGGATAGGCGAAATGGGCCGGATCGTGGATGCCGGCGCGGTCCTGCTCGAGCTTGATCTCGCGATCGAGCTCCGAGGCGATGCGGTCGAACTCGGCCATCATCGTCTCGATCTGGGCAACCTTGCGCCGCTTCTCGTCGACCTGAAATTTCTTCAGGCGGATGAGGGTTTCACGTGACTTCATCGACTAAATACTCCCCCGAAGCCCCGAATAGCGCCCCGACGCGGCATACTGCCGCCCTCACCGGACGCTCCGGACCGTTCAACCCGGCAACTGTGCGGCAATAACGTTAGTTTTCTGTTAGCGCGCGCGGGCGAAAAGCAGGCCCATACCGCCCCTTCAGGGCGCGGCCCCGGCATCCTTGAGGATGGCGTCCAGCGTCCGGTAGCCGTCGGCCATGGTCGTCGCCTCGTCCTTGCCCTGGCCGAGGAAGTCCTCGAGCGGCTTGTGCAGCGCGATCGCCTCGTCGACATCGGCCGAGGAGCCGGGCCGGTAGGCGCCCAGCCGGATCAGCTCTTCCATGTCCGAATAGGTCGCCATTACCTGTTTGGCCCGGTTGATCTGCGGCAGGAAGGCCGGATCGGCCGAGCGCGGCATGGTGCGCGAGATCGACTTCAATACATTGATCGCCGGATAGCGGCCGCGCTCGGCGATGGCGCGTTCCATGACGATGTGGCCGTCGAGAATGCCGCGCACCGCGTCGGCCACTGGCTCATTGTGGTCGTCGCCATCGACCAGCACCGTGAAGATGCCGGTGATGGTGCCCTGATCGGTGGTGCCCGGCCCGGCCCGCTCGAGAAGCCGCGGCAGTTCAGTGAACACGGTCGGCGTATAGCCCTTGGCGGTCGGCGGCTCGCCGGCGGACAGCCCGATCTCGCGCTGCGCCATGGCAAAGCGCGTCACCGAGTCCATCAGCACCAGCACGTCCTTGCCTTCGTCGCGGAAGAACTCGCCGATCGCCATGGTCAGATACGCCGCCTGGCGGCGCATCAAGGCCGGCTCGTCCGAGGTCGATACCACCACCACCGAACGGGCGAGACCCGCCGGCCCGAGATCGTCCTGCAGAAACTCCTGCACCTCGCGGCCGCGTTCGCCGACCAGGCCAATGACCGACACGTCGGCGGCGACGTTCTTGGCCAGCATCGACAAGAGCACCGACTTGCCGACGCCGGAGCCGGCGAAGATGCCCATGCGCTGGCCGCGGCAGACGGTGAGAAAAGTATTGAGCGCGCGCACGCCGAGATCGAGCGGCTGGCCGACCCTTTGCCGCGCATGCGCCGCCGGCGGCGAATTGCGGAAGCTGTAGGGCGCCGGTCCCGGCGGCAGCGGGCCGAGGCCGTCGATCGGTTCGCCCATGGCGTTGAGCACGCGCCCGAGCCAGCGGTCGGACGGCCGCACCGCGCTGGCCGAACTGTTGACCACCGCGCGGCAGCCGCGCCGCACGCCTTCCAGCGCGCCATAGGGCATGGCCAGCGCCAGTTTGCCGGAGAAGCCGACCACCTCGCACGGAATGCCCGCGCCGCCGCCGCTTTCCAGCGTCAGCCGCGAGCCGACCGACATGGCGTGGATGGGACCTGCGATCTCGACCATCAGCCCGCGCACGCCGACGACCCGGCCGTAGATCTCGACCCCGTCAATATCGCGAATTTGCTCGGCAAGGGCTTTCAAGGTCTTTTGGCCTTCACGTTCGCGCCTTCATCATTTGGGCAGCCAAATACCGGCTCCGGAACAACGCAAAAAAGGCTGTAAACTCGCCCTTAGGATTACCGACAACCTCTGTTCATTAACTCCGTGTTTACCCGGGTCGTTAATCATTGGGTCATCGTCCGTGGGACTTGAGCGAACCGATTCGGCTGGCCGCATTCCGCGGCGAGGTCGAGTCGGACAGGCCGGTTAGACCCGGTCGTTAAACCGGAGCATGAAGCGTCTCGTGGCTAAAAAACCACTCATCTGCAACATCTTATGGCGATTCGCCTTGCAATCGCCAGCGAATGCTTGCACTGAAGAATCAGGTTTTGTTAACCATGTCGTCTTAGTGTCGAATCGGTTTGTCCCACCGCGTTTTTTCACACTCGCCGCCTTTGCGGCGCTGACCTTAAGCCCGGTTGCGGCGAGATAGGGGACTGGCATGCGCGTTCTACTCATTGAAGACGACAGCGCGACGGCTCAGTCGATTGAGCTGATGCTGAAAAGCGAGAGTTTCAACGTCTACACCACCGATCTGGGTGAGGAAGGCGTCGATCTCGGCAAGCTCTACGACTACGACATCATCCTTTTGGACCTGAACCTGCCCGATATGTCGGGTTTCGAGGTTCTGCGGTCGCTCCGGGTGTCCAAGGTCAAGACGCCGATCCTGATCCTGTCCGGCCTCGCCGGCATCGAGGACAAGGTCAAGGGCTTGGGCTTCGGCGCCGACGACTACATGACCAAGCCGTTCCACAAGGACGAGCTGATCGCCCGCATCCATGCGATCGTCCGCCGCTCCAAGGGCCACGCCCAGTCGGTCATCAATACCGGCGACCTCGTCGTCAACCTCGACACCAAGACCGTCGAAGTCGGCGGCCAGCGGGTCCACCTCACCGGCAAAGAATACCAGATGCTCGAGCTGCTCTCGCTGCGCAAGGGCACGACGCTCACCAAGGAGATGTTCCTCAATCATCTCTACGGCGGCATGGACGAGCCGGAGCTCAAGATCATCGACGTCTTCATCTGCAAGCTGCGCAAGAAGCTGGCCAACGCCTCCTCGGGCAAGAACTACATCGAGACGGTGTGGGGCCGCGGCTACGTGCTGCGCGAGCCGACCGAAGCCGACGAGCGCATCCCAGCGTAAAGACGCCGAACGCATCTGCGAAAAACAAAACCCCGCCGAAAGGCGGGGTTTTTTTTGCGTTGCATGACCGTTTCGGTAATCGCGCTTCGCGATACAGCCGCGGTCAGGATTTCAGCACGCCGCCAGGGCTTGCCTGATCGACGGCCGCCGGCAGATGCGCGGCCAGCAACTTCAAGGCCTGGTCGACCGGCACGCCGAAATGCGCGGCGAGTTGCTGGACCTGCTCACTGCCGAGCGCGGCCTTCAGCTGATCCGGCGTGATGCTGATATTCGCGCCGTTGCCGAGCCATGACTTGACCTGGTCTTCCATGCCGTTCTGCCGAAGCTGGTTCACCAACCCCTGCAAGTCACCGAGATTGGTCTTCGCCAGCGCCGCCGAGATCAAGGCCGGCGCTGCTTGCGAGGCAAGCTGGCCGACGAGCCCGCCGAACGAGCCGCTCAGACTGTCAAAAAGCCCCAAAGAATTCCCCTCCTCGTTGGATCTAGCGGTCCCGCAAAGTTGATTACACTTTGGTTTAGGGATGCTTCTCGTTCTTGGGCGCCCGCACGCCCTGACCGAGCGCATCCTTTTCGCACATATACGCGCCTGACTTGGTATGGCCGTAGTCGGCGTGACCGGCGTAGTGAAATATTTTCGAGTCCAGGTTAGCCCAGATCACGGTCGCCGACGGGCAATGCGCCTTGGCTTGCGCCTCAGCGGCATATTGATTGGCGCCGGTCGGTGCGGTCGCAGCGGTGGGGGCCGGTGCGGAAGCTGGCGCCGCAGCGGCCGGTTTGGCGGGCGCGGCTGGGGCGGCAGGCGCAGGAACCGGTGCGGCCGTTTTCGGTGCTGTTGCGGGGGCGGCCGCCGGTGTTGCGGCAGTCGCACCGCCACGGCATGTTTCAACATAGGCTTTTTCGGTAATGCCCTTAGCCTGGTTGGCCGCCTTGTCGGCTTTCCATTCGTCTTCACACGCTTTGACGGTCTTCTTTTCGGCAATGGCAGGAGCCGCCTTCGGCGCAACGGCAGCAGCCGGTTTCTGCGCGGCCGCCGGCGCGGCAGCAGCAGCGGGCTTGGCCGGCTCAGGTTTGGCAACAGGCTTGGCAGCTTCTCCCGCAGCCCGGCACTTTTCGACATAGGCCTTTTCAGTAATGCCCTTGGCCTGGTTGCCGGCCTTGTCGGCTTTCCACTCGTCCTCGCAGGCCTTGACCGTTTTTTGCTGCGCGTAAACCGGAGCCGGCAAAATCACGGCCGCAACAATTGCGGCGTACATTGATGTTCCGACGAGATTCCAAATTCTCACGATGTGCTCTCCTGATAAATATAGGACTAGTGTTCGGCCAAGACGCTTCGCCTTGATCGCGTTCAATTCTTGATCAAGCCGTCGCGCAAAAAAGATTAAGCGTCGGCTTCACATTTCTGGATGAAGCTGTTTTTCGCGGCGCCGGAGAGCGGCTTGCCGTCTTTGCCGATCGCCTTGCCTTCACAGGCCTCGGCTTTGCACTTCTTGACGAAGCTGGATTTGGCTGCACCGGAAAGCGGCTTGCCATCCTTGCCGACAGCCGAGGCTTCGCAGCTAGCCGCCATTGCGGAGGTCGCCGCAAAGGCCGACAAAGCGATGGCCAGAATAATGCGCTTCATTGAATTCTCCTACCCACCTAGTGTTGAGTGCGCATTCACGCAAGCATGTCTGGAAGTTCCAATCCAGCGATTTTACATGCTGCTAACCGTTATAAATTCGACACGCTTCCACACTGGCAATCTTATCATTCGTCTCGCTCGCGCGCATGTGGAAACGCGAGATTTGCACTTGGACGTGAGATCGAAAGCGGCCCGAGGATTGTCGCGCCTGCAAGGTATTAGGTTACAGGGCGTCGATCACCCTTGCCCCAACCGGTCATCGCCGCGATTGAACGGGTCGCGCAATCAATCGCGCCCGCGGCTTGGGGCCGCGCATTTCGAACGCCCGCTGCGGCGCGACCGCCCGGCGATTTCCCCCTCACCCAACTTTCTTGCGCTCATATATTTCCGCAAGACATTGATGCGCGTCTGGTGGCCTTTGCCTTGCGCGCGAAACCAGTCGGCCATGTCGGCGGCGAGGCCCAGCGTCATGGCCGCCTTGCGGCCCGACACCGGTTTTTTCGGCGCGAAGTCTGAACGGAAAATATTAGGCTTATAATCTTATTTCCGCCACAATCGTCTTCTACTTATATTCCTATCCCGTCCCATCGACCGAGGGGCGTTTGATCAGCGTCGTCAGATGCTGGGGCGGGGAGCGGTGGCTGGCGGGGGTGTCGGAGATTCGGCGCAACAAACCCGTCAGCGGTCCAAGCCGCTGGGTCCCGATGCGCCAGCCGCGCATCACTGGGGCGGATTGGCGCGTGGCCAATGGGGCAGAAGTCTCCCGTGGCCGGAGGGCTCGATACCAGGGTCCGATGGAAACCGGAGGCGAGGAAGCATCCTCGCTACGCGCTTTGAGGCCCCGCAGCGGTGGATAGGCATGTCCTAAAGCAAGAGGAAGCCTGAAAAGGTCAGTCCACCGGGGGCCTTGCGGAGCAAACCTATAAACACCGCGCGCGGAGCGCCGGGCAAGCGGCAACTG
>CAIMEA010000172.1 GCA_903839845.1 uncultured Hyphomicrobiales bacterium | reverse complement strand
TGCATTTAGCTAGGCATGCTTCTCTATGATGACGGTGTCTACAATTGCATTAGTTTTTTGTTGTTCGGTGTTGGTACTCAGTTTGATCTTGATTGCGCTCATTGAAGTGCACAGGCGCTCTCTGGAGAAGAATTCTGGCGATTGATTGTTGTCCGACTCCACGCATCTGGTAGTTGTCGCAAAGTTTGTAACTCGGTTTAACGGATCTTCAATGGTGGCAGCGTTTCTGTTTTTGACGATTTCGCAGAATGCTGCTTCTAGGAACAATGTCCGTTACAAGGTCGTTACAAAGCATTTTCAAGTCAATGCGTGGACTCAGTAAAAAGAAGTGGTACTTATTGAGTGGGAGTGAAGGGGGGCGTAGTACCGCCCCTGATTCGTCAACCGTTCGCGTCACCCAGCAAATTTACGGTGCCGAAATGTGCCTGAAAAATATGGACTGAGAAGCCAAAGATCGGCTTGTCCATAGGGCCTATGGTTGACGAGCCAGTTTTGTCCTTAAATTGACCCGCCTGACATGAGCAGGGGGCCGTCATGGCGAGTGACAAGAAGACCTTTGAAAAGGTTGTGTCTGGGAGCGGAACCGTCGGCTTTCGGGATTTGGAGCGTTTGCTGCTTAAGCTTGGCTTTCGCCTGGAGCGAATAAGCGGCAGTCACCATATCTACATTCACCCTGCTGTGGGGCGCCCCTTTCCGGTCCAGCCGGATGGCAAGGACGCAAAGCGGTATCAAATCCGCCAACTTCGCGATATAATAGTTAATCATCGGCTCACGATCGGCTCGGACCCATGAAGAACTACGCCATAGTGGTTTACTGGTCAGACGAGGATTCAGTCTGGATTGCGGAAGCTCCGGACCTTGAGCCTTGCTCAGCGCATGGCGATACGAGAGAGGCGGCGGTCGCGGAGTTGGGCATCGCAATGCAAGCATGGCTAGACGTTGCCAGCGAAAACGGCCTGCCAATCCCTGAACCGCGATTTAGACCTGTGACGGTCGCGGCTGAATAACGCTCACCCCGCCTTCACCACCTTATCCTGCGTCTTCGTGTCAAAGTCGCTCGCCTCGTGCCGTTCGTGCAGCTGGCTTGAGGGCTCGCCCTGCACGCGGTTGACCTTGCGGCCGCGGATCACCGCCGGGCGCTTGAGCAACTGGTCGGCCCAGCGATTGACGTGCTTGTAATCCTGCACGCTGAGGAATTCACCGGCGCCATAGAGCCAGCCTTTCACCAGCCCGCCATACCAGGGGAAGATGGCGATGTCGGCGATGGTGTAAGCGGGGCCGGCGATGAATTCGTGCTCGGCCAACTGGCGGTCGAGCACGTCGAGCTGGCGCTTCACCTCCATGGCGAAGCGGTCGATGGCGTATTCGATCTTCATGGGCGCGTAGGCGTAGAAATGGCCGAGGCCGCCGCCGAGATAGGGCGCCGAGCCCATTTGCCAGAACAACCAGGACAGGCATTCGGCGCGCGTCGCCGGCTCGGTCGGCAGGAAGGCGTCGAACTTCTCGGCAAGATAAGTGAGGATCGCGCCGGATTCGAACACGCGGATCGGGGTCGCGCCACTGCGGTCCATCAGCGCCGGGATCTTGGAATTGGGGTTCACCGCAACGAAGCCGGAGCCGAACTGCGGGCCTTCGCCGATCTTGATCAGCCAGGCGTCGTATTCCGCGCCTTTGTGGCCGAGCGCCAGCAGCTCCTCGAGCATGATCGTGACCTTTTGCCCGTTCGGCGTGGCCAGAGAATAAAGTTGCAGAGGATGACGGCCGACGGGAAGTTCTTTCTCATGCGTCGCGCCGGCAATGGGCCGGTTGATGCTGGCGAATTGTCCGCCGCTCGGCTTTTTCCATTCCCAGACCTTGGGCGGCGTGTAGTCGGGCGTATCGGTCATGGCCTGTCTCCGGGCGGTGTTGCGCGCCCTGATGTAGTTTGCGTGGCAGCCGAAAGGAAGGGTAGCGTGCCGACAATATCAAATGCGGGGGTCAGCTATGCCCATCACCATCTACGGCATCAAGAACTGCGACACGATGAAAAAGGCGCGCGCCTGGCTCGACAAAGCCGGCGTCGATTATGCGTTTCACGATTACAAGAGCGCGGGGATCGAGAAAGAGAAGCTTGAAAAGTGGGCCAAGAAGGCCGGCTGGGAAACCATCATCAACCGCGCCGGGCTGACCTTCAAGAAATTGCCGGACAAGGACAGAGAAGGCCTGACCGAAGCCAAGGCGATCAAATTGATGCTGGCGCAGCCGTCGATGATCAAGCGGCCGGTGCTGGAATTGAGCGGCGGCAAACTGCTGGTCGGCTTCAAGCCGGAGCAATACGAAGCGGCGCTCGGCTGACGCGCTACTTCCTGCCCGCGCTCTCGATACTGGCCTTGCGGATGGCGCGCAGCACGTTCGGCATGTCGGTATTGATGGCCTGTTCGATCATGAACTGCGGCACCGGAAAATCCGGCGCGACCTTGGCGCTGTACGACAGCCGGGTCGCCGCGCCGTTCGCCACCGGCTCAAGCCGCCATTCGCCTTCCGACACGCGCATATCGCCGCTGACGCGCTTGAACATCAGCCGATGGCCGATTTCATAGGTGTTGCGCATGACGGTGCGCAGCTTCGGAAACAGCGCCGACCAGTTGATGACGTGTTCCTGGACGTCCCATTTGCCGCCGCCGCTCTGCACGACCTTGCAGCTTTCCAGATTGGCGATGATGCGCGGCATGCGCGGGCAATCGGTCAGCACCGCCCAGACCACGGCTGGCGTTGCGGCAATGTCGATGACGGCGCGGATCTGCGCGGCATTGGCGGCGTCGTCGGTCCTGACGTGGACTACAGGCTCACCGCCGCCGGCTCGCGCCGCTTCGGCGCCGTAGGAGGCGGCGATGAGCAAGACGCAGGACAATCCGGCAGCGATTCGTGTCGGCGCGGGCATGGCGGCGTCCTTCTCGATTCGCACCAGCCTACATCCGCTTTATGACAAGGCGTTAGCGGATGGAACCGCGCTTGCACGTTTCGACATCATGCACCCGCCGGCACCGCCAGCAGCGGGCAGGGCGAGCGCCGCAGCACGCGTTCGGTGGTCGAGCCGCGCAGCGCATCGAGAAAGCCGTGATGGCCGGCGGTGGCCATGCCGATCAGATCGGGCGGCCAATCGGTGGCGGCGTCGAGGATCGCCGCCACCACGTCGCCCTTGCGCAGCGCGACGGCGGCCGGCCGGTGTGGCGCGCGGTGGTGCTGGAGTTCGGGCGGATTGCCGCCGACATGCAATAGCCGCTCTTCGACAAGGTGGTCCTGGGTATCGATACCGGCCAGCAGATGGGCAAAGCCCATGATGGTGTTGACGGCAGCGGCCGGCGCCGGTTCGCGATCGACCGGGATCAGGACGCGCTTGAGATGGACTTCGCCGCGCAAGGGATCGACGAAACCGCGTGCATTTGCCGGCACGAACAAAGTTGGCGTTTTGGCATGGCGCGCCAGTTTCTCGGCCGTCGAGCCGCGCAGCCAGCGCGCCACGCCGTCGCGGCCTTCGGTGGTGAGCACCATCAGATCGGCCGGGTGTCCGTCGAGAAAATTCAGAACACCGCCGACGGCCGATTGCGCTTCGAGTTCGACCTTGGCGATCTTGACGCCGAGCTTTTTCGCGACTGTCGCGGGCGTGTCGGTTTCCTTCGCCAATCCCCAGCCGGCGAGCGCGACGCGGATATGCGGGAACGCGGTCCATTCCGCAGTCTCGCCGCCGGTGCCGACATGGACCAAAGTGAGCGCGCATTTGGCGTTGAGCGCAATGCGCAAGGCATGGACGAAGGCCTGCGCGCTGGCGTCGGAAAAATCGGTCGGGTGGACGATGGAACGTAAGCGCAGCATGGATCGCTCAAAGCCTCCGGCGGCAAACGCGAAATCCTAGCAAGCCCCGGCGGAGGGGCCTTTGCGTCAAATCAACCCGGCGGCGTCCGGCCGGACCCCTTGATCCGACAGCCTTTCCCTGCCACATGCGGCGCATGGACATGCCGCTTTCGACCCCAGATTCGGGCCCCAAACTGAGCAATGCGTCGCCGCTGGCCGCCGAGGTCGAGCGCCGCCGCACCTTCGCGATCATTTCGCATCCCGACGCCGGCAAGACGACTTTGACCGAGAAGCTGTTGCTGTTCGGCGGCGCCATCAATCTGGCCGGTCAGGTCAAGGCCAAACGCGACCGCCGCTCGACCAGATCCGACTGGATGTCGATCGAAAAGGAACGCGGCATCTCGGTGGTCACCTCGGTGATGACCTTCGATTATGAAGGCCGCGTGTTCAACCTGCTCGATACGCCGGGCCACGAGGACTTCTCGGAAGACACCTACCGCACGCTCACCGCCGTCGACTCGGCGGTGATGGTGATCGATGGCGCCAAGGGCATCGAGGCGCGCACGCGCAAATTGTTCGAAGTTTGCCGGCTGCGCGACATTCCGATCGTCACCTTCATCAATAAAATGGATCGCGAGAGCCGCGACCCGTTCGAGATATTGGACGAGATCGAAAAGACGCTCGCGCTCGACACCACGCCAATGACCTGGCCGATCGGCCAGGGCCGCGACTTCGCCGGCACCTATGACATCAAGCGCGGCGACATGCGGCTGATGACCGAGGACTCGAAGGACGCCGCCTCGCAGCCACTCGATCTGCCGGCGCGGGCGGCCAAGAACGCCATGCTGGACGCTAATGCGATCGCCGAGGAATTGTCGATCGTCAAGGAAGCCTGCCGTCCGTTCGACTTCGCCGCGTTCCGCGAAGGTCATCTGACGCCGGTCTATTTTGGCTCGGCGCTGAAGAATTTCGGCGTCAAGGATCTCCTCGACGCGCTCGCCGAATTCGCGCCGTCGCCTCGGCCGCAGACAGCCTCGACCCGTATTGTCGAGCCGGAAGAAAACGTCATGTCAGCCTTCGTGTTCAAGATTCAGGCCAATATGGATCCCAATCACCGCGACCGCATCGCCTTTGCGCGATTGTGCTCCGGCAAATTGCGCCGTGGCATGAAGGCGAAACTGGTGCGCACCGGCAAGCCGATGACCTTGTCGTCGCCGCAGTTCTTCTTCGCGCAGGACCGCTCGATTGCCGACGAGGCCTACGCCGGCGACGTGGTCGGCATCCCGAACCACGGCACCTTGCGCATCGGCGATACCTTGACCGAAGGCGAGGATATCAAGTTCCTCGGCGTGCCGATGTTCGCGCCGGAAATCCTGCGCCGCGTCAAACTCGGCGATCCGATGAAGGCGAAGAAGCTGAAAGAGGCTTTGCAGCAGATGGCGGAAGAGGGCGTCGTGCAGGCGTTCCGGCCGCTCGACGGCGCGCCTGCCATGGTCGGCGTCGTCGGCTCGTTGCAGCTCGACGTGCTGAAGGTCCGCTTGCGCGATGAATACGGCCTCGACATCGATTTCGAGACGCCGGAGTTTCAGCTGGCGCGCTGGATTTCCTGCGACGACGACAAAAAGCTCAACGACTTCGTCTCATCGAATTATTCTTCCGTTGCCGAGGACCTCGACGGCGACCGCGTGTTCATGGCGCGCAATGACTTCATTCTCGGCTACACCTCCGAGCGCGCGCCGGGCATCGTGTTCAACGACATCAAGGATGTGAAGAACAAGGTGGGGTAGGGGCTTCTTCACCTCTCCCTTAGGGAGAGGTCGCCCGTCGAAGCGTTAGCGAAGACGGGCGGGTGAGGGGTTTTGCTCTAGCGAGAGATTTAGGCCCCCTCACCCCAGCCCTCTCCCCGAAGGGGAGAGGGAGCGCAGCGGCGCTCGCGGCCGGCTATCAATTCACCTGCACATTGGCCGCCTTGATCACCGGCGCCCAGCGTTCGATTTCCCG